>NZ_JBFBJB010000034.1:0-103618 GCF_040685895.1 Streptomyces sp. NPDC088124
CACGACGCACACGCCACCAGCCCCACCACCGCCTTCGCACTCTCCCGCCTCGCCGACCCCGACACCCTCCACCACACCCCCATCGGCGTCCTGCGGAGTGTGGAACGCCCGGTCTACGACACCCTCATGACCGACCAACTCGACACAGCCGTCGAACAACACGGCAAGGGCGACCTCACCACCATGCTCACCGGCAACGACACCTGGACGGTCGTCGGCTGACGCCGCGCCCACCCTCGTCACGAGGCCCGGATCTCCTGGTACGACCTGTTCGGACTAGGGGAGCCGGGCCTCGTCGTACGCCTGGCGGGACGTGAGCACCTGCTCGGTGCGCCGCTCCGTCCAGCGCGCCAGCGCCCACACCTGCTCGGCGGCCTCCTGCCCGAGCGCGGTCAGCGTGTAGTCGACGCGGGGCGGGATCACGGGCTTGGCGTCGCGGTGGACGAAGCCGTCGCGCTCCAGTGTCTGGAGGGTCTGCGCGAGCATCTTCTCGCTGACACCGCCGATCTCGCGCCGCAGTTCGCTGAAGCGGTACGAGCGCTCCAGCAGGGCGGCGAGGACGAGTACGCCCCAGCGGCTGGTCACGTGCTCAAGGATCAGCCGGGAGGGACACATCTGCTGGTTGACGTCGGGACCCTTGCTTACTTCCATGCCAGTACCTTACCTCAAAGTGGGTACTTTCTCAGAGTTAGTGCAGCCCGTAGGGTGAGCGTCAGAGCACGGAACACGCGGCACGTAACGCGCAGCACCCAACACGCGGCACAGAACGCGCGCAACACCCGCACAGCGACCCGCACGAACTGGAGAACCCCTCATGAGCATCGTTGTCACTGGAGCCACCGGACACCTCGGCCGCCTCGTCGTCGAGGCCCTGCTGGCCGCGGATGTCCCGGCCGACGGGATCGCCGCCGTCGTACGGAACAAGGAGAAGGCCGCGGGCCTGGTGGCGAGCGGGGTCGAGCTGCGGGTCGCCGACTACGACGACCCCGAGTCCCTGAAGGGCGCCTTCCGGGCCGGCGACCGGGTGCTGCTGATCTCCGGCAGCGAGGTCGGCAAGCGCGTGCCCCAGCACACCGCCGTCATCGAGGCCGCGAAGGCGGCGGGCGTGGCCCAGCTCGCGTACACCGGCGTCCTCGGCGGACCTGACGCCGACTTCGACCTGGCCGCCGAGCACAAGGTGACCGAGCAGCTGATCCTCGACTCGGGGCTGCCGTACACCTTCCTGCGCCACGGCTGGTACACGGAGAACTACACCGAGAACCTGGCGCCCGTGCTGGAGCACAACGCCGTCGTCGCCGCCGCGGGCGAGGGCCGGCTCTCCGCCGCGAGCCGCGCGGACTACGCCGCCGCCGACGCCGCCGTACTGACCGGCGACGGCCACCTGAACAAGGTGTACGAGCTGAGCGGCGACACGGCGTGGTCCTTCGCCGAGTACGCGGCCGAGCTGTCGCGCCAGACCGGCCGGACCATCGCGTACAACAACGTGCCCGCCGAGGTCATGCTGGGGATCCTGACCGGCGCCGGGCTGCCCGAGCCGTTCGCCGCGATCCTCGTCGACGTGGACAGCGCGATCGAGCGCGGGCTCCTCGTCGGCTCGTCGGGCGACCTGGCCCGGCTCGCGGGCCGGCCGACCACGCCGCTCGCCGACACGGTCGCCGAGGCGCTCAAGGCCTGACGCCCCGCCGCCCCCTCTGTCCTTCCTTCCCTCTCACTTTCCTCCCGCTTTCCCCCTTGGGCGTCATGACCGTATGCCAATACGGACATGACACCGCGCCCGCTCCCCGCTACCTTCTTCAGGGACGTGCGCGGGGCGGGCACGGGGCAGGTGCGGGGCGAGGAGGAGCCAGTGAAGTCGGAGAGCGAGCAGCGGGCGGGACTGCTGTACGGGATCGGCGCCTACGGGATGTGGGGGCTGGTCCCGTTGTTCTGGCCGCTCCTCCAGCCGGCCGGGGCGTTGGAGATCCTCGCCCACCGGATGGTCTGGTCGCTGGCCGTCGTGGCCGTTGCCCTGCTGGCGCTGCGCCGCTGGGCCTGGATACCCGAACTGCTGCGGCAGCCCCGCAAGCTGGGGCTGATCACGGTGGCCGCCGCGACGATCACCGTCAACTGGGGTGTCTACATCTGGGCGGTCAACGCGGGCCAGGTGGTCGAGGCGTCCCTGGGGTACTTCATCAACCCGCTGGTGACCATCGCCATGGGCGTCCTGCTGCTCAAGGAGCGGCTGCGCCCGGCCCAGTGGACAGCGGTCCTCATCGGCTTCGCGGCGGTGGTGGTGCTCGCCGTGGGATCCGGGCGGCCGCCGTGGATCTCGCTGATCCTCGCCTTCTCGTTCGCGACGTACGGCCTGGCCAAGAAGAAGATCAACATCGGCGGCCTGGAGTCGCTGGCGGCGGAGACCGCGGTGCTGTTCCTGCCCGCCCTCGGCTATCTGGTGTGGCTGAGCGCGGCCGGCTCGGCCACCGCCGGCTCGGAGGGGCCCGGTCATTTCGCGCTGCTGGCGTCCACCGGGCTCGTCACCGCGATCCCGCTGATCTGTTTCGGCGCGGCGGCGATCCGCGTACCGCTGTCGACGCTGGGGCTGCTCCAGTACCTGGCGCCGGTCTTCCAGTTCCTGCTGGGCATCTTCTACTTCCACGAGGCGATGCCCGCCGAGCGCTGGGCGGGCTTCTCCCTGGTGTGGCTGGCGCTGACGATCCTGACCTGGGACGCGCTGCGGACGGCCCGCAGGACGCGGGCGGAGGCGGTACGACTGGCCGCGCTCGCCCGGGAGAAGGCGCAGACACCGGCGCCGTCGGTCACCCCGCCGGTCATGCCCCTGACCGCCACCCCGCCGCTCGCTCCGGAGCCGGGGGCAAGGGATGCGGAACGCCGGCTCTGAGTCGCGTGCGTGGCGGGGGCGCTGTCAGACCCCGCGTATATAAGTGAACGCATGACTCTGCACTGGAAACTTGTCGCCGACGCGGCCGATCCGCACGCGCAGGCGGACTTCTGGGCGGCCACCCTCGGGTATCTCGTGGAGGACAACAGCGCGTTGATCGAGGGGCTGCTGGCCCTCGGCCACGCCTCGGAGGCTGACGTCGTGACCGCGCACGGGCGGCGCGCCTGGCGGGACCTGGTCGCCGTCCGCCACCCGGACGACCCCTACGACGAGCGCACCGGCACCGGGCTCGGCCGCCGCATCCTCTTCCAGCGCGTACCGGAACCCAAGACCGGCAAGAACCGCCTCCACCTCGACGTACACACCGCTCCCGGCGAGCGCGACGCGGAGGCCGAGCGCCTGACGGGGCTGGGCGCGACGGCGCTGCGCCGGGTGCGGGAGCCGGGCGGGGAGTGGATCATCATGGCCGATCCGGAGGGCGGGGAATTCTGCGTGCATTAGGCCCGGACCGGACGTGCTGCGCCCGGACCCGACGTGCCGTGCCCGGACCGGACGTGCCGCGCCGTGCCCGGACCCGACCGGACCGGGCACGGAAGGTCGGGTGGGACGGGCCGGGTCCTTCCTAACGTGAGGAAGCGAACAGGAAGGAGGCCGGAGTGCTGGAACGGCTCAACCAGGCCATGGAGCAGATCGAGGACCACCTTGATCAGCGGATCGAGGTGGTCGACCTGGCGCGGATCGCGGTGACGTCGGAGTACCACCTCCGGCGGCTGTTCTCCGCGCTGGCGGGGATGCCCCTCTCGGAGTACATCCGGCGCAGGCGGCTCACGGTCGCCGGTGCCGATGTGCTGGCCGGGGACCCGACGCTGCTGGAGATCGCGGTGCGGTACGGCTACACGTCGGGCGAGGCGTTCGCGCGCGCGTTCCGCGCGATGCACGGCGTCGGCCCCGGCGAGGCCAGGCGCTCCGGTGCGAGCCTGCGATGCCAGCCACGGCTGTCCTTCCGCCTCACCGTCGAAGGGAGCAGCAGCATGCGATACCGGATCGTGGAGAAGAGCGAGTTCCGTGTGGTCGGCAGGAAGATACGCGTCCCCCTGGTGCACAACGGGTTGAACCCGGCCATCGCCGACTTCATCCGGGGCATCGGCAAGGAGACGCTGGACCGTGTGGAGAGCCTGTCCGACCAGGAGCCGAACGGGATCGTAGGGGTGAGCGACAACCTCGACCCGAGCCGGGCGGAGGGCACCGAACTCGACTACTACCACGGGGTGGTGACCGGCGCCGCCACCCCCGAAGACCTGGACGCGCTCACCGTCCCGGCCGGAACGTGGGCCGTCTTCGAGAGCTCCGGCCCGTTTCCGCAGGCGCTCCAGCACCTGTGGCGGGACGTCTTCACCCAGTGGTTCCCCTCCAACCCGTACCGCAGCCGACCGGGCCCCGAGATCCTGAGGACGCGCCTGTCCCAGAACGGAACCCAGGCGGACGCGGAGCTGTGGATCCCGGTGGAACGAACCACGGCCTGAGGGACGGCCTGCCGGGGGGGCACGCTGTGCCGGGGGCGCTGAGGGAGGGCGAAGGTGTCGGGGGGCGTGTCGGGGGGGGCCGTTCGCGGAGTGGGCTTGTCCGGTGGTGTGTTGGTTGCCGTGGGCCCGCGCTCAGGGTGTCCCAGTGCTGGTTGGTGTGCCCGGGCGCGGTGCGTAGGCGGGCATGGGCAGCACCTTGAAGAGGTAGTGTCCGCTGTGGTCAACGGCGCTGAGTGCGAACTCCCCGCCCGCGACGAGCTGGTCCCGGGCCGCTCTCTGTGCTCCGGGGTCGCGGCACCATGAGCGGAGTTCGGCGGGCGCGTCCGGAACCCGGGTTCCCGACGGTACGAGCGTGCCCGCAGGGAGCCACTTGGAACGCGGGTCAGGGTCGAGGCCGTCCGCGATACGCCGAGCCTGACGGCGCAGGAAGGTCAGGGCGAAGTCGGGGGACGTTGACTGCCGGGCGGCGAGGACGACTCGTACCCACGTCCCGTTGACCGGCCCCTCACAGACCACGGTCACGTTGTAGAGACGCGCGGCGCTCATGCCCGCCGCCGGGCCGGAGGCCGCTGCATCCGGTGCAGCTTCGCCAGGGCGCGGAGCTGAGCCCGTTCCCGCACGGTCGCCGGCCGGACCGCGATCAGCGTGGCCTGCCAGGTGTGCCCCGAAGGCCGGACCAGCAATACCACCGGCCCGGCGAAGGAACGGATGATCCCCGGCATGTCCGTTCGCCGGTCGAGCACTGCCATTCCCACACGGAGTTCGACGCCCGGGATCACGCCGCATCTCCCGCCCGGCGGTGCGGGTGCGCCGCGATCTGCCGGGCGCACTCCATCACGGTGACCGCACCGATCCCGCGATGGGCGTTGCCCCGGCGCCTGTCCCACCAGTCGCACACCTCGCAACCGGGCACCGGGGCGAGATCGGCCGGCGGGACTTCTGAGGGCTTCTGCGGCTTGGCGGGCACGCGCTCACCAGACATGACCGTTCCTCTCCGTAGTGAATCCACTACCCAGAGCGGCCAGCGTGGCGTAGAGTCGAAATGTCTTCAACTTGCGTGCATTGTTCAGATAGTTGGGTGCAAAAATGGTGAACCGCAAGGAACTGGATCCCGAAAAATCACCGGCTGCGGCGTTCGGCCAGCGCCTGCGAACGTTACGAGACGAACGCGGCTGGACTCAGGACGAGTTGGCGGAACGGTTAAGGTGCTCCGGGACGCACATTTCAGCCGTTGAAACTGGTCGCCGCCCTCCAACTCCCCGCTTCGCGGCAACCGCCGACCGGGTGTTCGGCACGGGAGACCGGCTTGAACGTCAGAGCCGGGCTGTTCGGTACACGGCGCTTCTGGAGGGGTTCCCGGAGTACGTCACGCACGAGGCAAGAGCGGCGGAGATCAGGCTCTACGAAGTCGGTGTCATCCCAGGGATACTCCAAACACCGGAGTACGCCTCGGCGCTCACCGAACGTACCGTCGAGCGGGGTTCGATCACACCTGAGCAGGGAGAAGAACGAGTCGCGCTCGTGGCGGAGCGACAGACGGCACTCCTTCGTACGCCGTCGCCCCTCGTCTTCGTCGTTCTCGACGAAAGCTGCCTAAGGCGGCCGGTCGGTAACTCCACTACCATGAAGCACCAGTTGGACCGGCTCGTCGAGTTCGCCGCCTTACCGAACAGTGTGCTCCAAGTGGCCCCGTTCAGCATGGGTGATCGACGCCCACTCAGTCTGCCTCTCTACATCCTGACGATGCAGAACCGCTCACTCCTCTCCTACGCGGAGTCCGCCCAACGGGGGCGGCTCGAACGGGAAAGCACCTCCGTGGTTCCTCTGTTGACGGCCTACCATCAATTACAGGCCGAAGCGCTCTCCCAAGCAGCATCCGTTGACATGATTGAGCAGTTACGAAAGGACACCCCGTGACGACCGAATCCCCGCGTTGGTTCAAGTCCTCGTACAGCGAGAACGGCGGCGCCTGCGTGGAAGTCGCCACCAACCTCGCCGTCCCGCACGGCATCGTCCCCCTCCGGGACTCCAAGAACCCCCACGGCCCCACCCTCACCCTCGCCCCCGGCGCATGGGTGGCGTTCGTCGGCGGCGTTCAGCAGGGCGCCTTCCCCACCGCCTGAACGTGGACGCCCTCGATGCCCTCGTCCAGGAACGTGGCCAGGCCCTCGCCCTCGGCGTGGACGGCCTCTTCTTCCGGGGCCGTGAGGGGGCGCAGCGGGCTGACCCGGAGTCGGTGGTTCCGTACGGTCCAGGTCGCGGTGACGCGTCCGTCGACCAGGACCGTACGGTGGCCCGCCACGGACAGGCCGAGGTGAGGGGTGTCGATGATGCGGCCGCGGTCGTGGTAGCCGAGGATGGCGTTGTCGAAGGCCGGGAGGAAGCGGACCGGGGCCGGGGTGTCCGGGTCGGGGCGGGGTGCGTCGGGCAGGTCGAGCAGTTCGCGCCCGCGTTCGTCGCGGAAGACGACGAGTTCGTCCCGGGCCCGGGCGGCCTTGACGGCCGCGGGAAGGCCGGCGAGGCCGCACCAGGCGCGGAGGTCCGCGCCGGCCGCCGGTCCGTAAGCGGCGAGGTAGCGGCGTAGCAACTGCTGCCCGACAGGATCGGCGGCGTCGGCGGGCAGGGGGGCGATGTCCCGTTCCAGCCAGGTGGCCATCGGCAGGTTGCGTACGCCGGAGCTCTGCTGCCACAGGCCCCGGGGCGGGAGTTGGACCATCGGGATGAGGGCCGCGACGAGCAGTTCGCCCAGGGCCCGGCGTGGTGGGCCGGGCCAGCGGTCTTCGAGGGCCCGTACGAGTTCGCTCATGGTGCGGGGCCGCTGGTCGGCCATGACCGCGCGGCCGGCGGCGGCGACCTCGTCCACATCGATGCCGGTCAGCTCGCGGCGGTAGGTGCCGAGGACCCGCCCGCGCAGCATGGTGTCGTGACGGTCCCGCCAGGCGAGCGCGTCGACGGCGGTGACGAGGTGGACGGTGCGGCGCATCAGGTGGGTGCGCACCACGGTGCGGCCGGTCAACGCGTCGTCCAGTTGCCCGGGTTCGAAGCCGGACAGGCGGGACCACAGCCCGGTGAAGGGTTCCTGGGGCTCCTGCGCCTGGAGGCCGCACAGGTGGGCCACCGCTTCCGGCACGGAGGAGTCGGCGCGCGTGAGCAGGTGCTGGCGGGCGAGGGTGGCGCGGTTGAGGGCCCGGGTGTCGAGAACGGTCATGATGACGCTTTCTCCCAGGGGGATCAGCCGTTGTACGGAGCGGTGACGTCCAGGACCCAGGTGACACCGAAGCGGTCGGTGAGCATGCCGTACAGCGGCGCCCACTGCGCGGGCTCCAGCGGGCGCACGACGGTCGCGCCCTCGGCCAGCTTGCCCCACAGGGCGCTGATCTCCTCGGCGTCGTCGGCCCGCACGGAGACGAAGAACGGGTTCTCGCCCTGGTTCCAGGGCAGTGACGAGGGCACGTCGTACGCCATGACGTGGAAGCCATGGTCGCCGGCCACCTCGCCCCACATCACCCAGTCCGCCTCGCTCTCGTTCTGGACGGCGCCCGCGTCCCGGTAGGTGATGGCGACGGTCCGTCCGCCGAAGACGGACCGGTAGAAGTCCAGCGCCTCACGCGCGGCGCCCCGGAAGTTCAGGTGAGTGGTGGTCGTGACGGACATGGGCTGCTCCTTGCCTCGGTGCGGTGATGGCGCCGCCGACCGTCCAAAGCTGCGGTTGCGACGGCGGCGGCTGCCGCGACCGGGAGCGCTGCCTCCCGAGCGGCTACGTACGCCACGATGGCAGGGGTAGCGGACAGGTTGTGTCCTCTACTGCCGGAAGAATGGGTGCCATGAACAAGACGTCCTCCCGGCTGCTCATGCTGCTCTCGCTGCTCCAGACGCACCGTGACTGGTCCGGCGAGGATCTCGCCGGGCGTCTCGCCATCACCTCGCGCACCGTGCGCCGTGACATCGACCGCCTGCGCGATCTCGGCTACCCGATCACCACCGTCAAGGGGCCGGCCGGCGGCTACCGCCTGGAGGCCGGCACGCATCTGCCGCCCATGCTGTTCGACGACGGGCAGGCCGTCGCCCTGGCCGTCGCGCTGCAGACCGTGGCCACCAGCACCACTGGCACCGCCGGCGCCACCGGCACTGTCGGCGCCACCGGCACTGTCGGCACCAGCGTCGCCGAGGACGCCGCCCGCGCTCTGGCCACCCTCCGCCAGGTCATGCCGCCCCGGCTCCGTCACCGCATCGACCTGCTGCGGGTGACCGCCGTTCGACCGCCCGCCGCCGACGACACCTCCCAGGTCGACGCCCAGGTCCTGATGGAGCTGAGCCGTGTCATCCACGCCCGCGAGGAGCTGCGCTTCGACTACGCCGCGGGGCCGAGCGCCGAGGCCGGCGCACCGCGCCGCGTACACCCCCACCACCTGGTCACCTGGCGTCATCGCTGGTATCTCGTGGCATGGGACCTCCACCGCGAGGACTGGCGCACCTTCCGCGTGGACCGCATCCGGCCCCGGACACCCACCGGCCCCCGCTTCACCCCGCGCGAGCTTCCCGGCGGTGATGTCTCCACCTTCGTCACCAGCCGATTCCGCGGCAACGACGGCACCACCACCGACTGGCCCTGCCGGGGCGAGGTCATCCTCCACCTGCCGGCCGCCGAGGTCGTGCCCTTCGCCCAGGACGGGATCGTCGAGGAACTCGGCCCCCGGCGCTGCCGGCTCACCCTCGGCTCCTGGTCATGGAGCGGGCTCGCCGCCGCCATCGGCCGCTTCGACGCCGATGTCGACGTCGTCGGCCCGCCCCAACTGGCCGCGGCATGCGCGGACCTCGCCGCCCGTTACGCCCGTGCCGCACGCATGAGTTCGGCCGGATGACCCCGACGGGTGTGTCCGTTCAGCGAACACTTCTGACCGGTCTTCGCTCTTGACGGGGAGTCAAGCTCTCCCCCACCATTCAGCACGCACTGCGCATCAACAGCTCCCACAGCTCCAGCACGCTCCAGCGCCCCACGTCACCGATGCCGTGGGGCGTCCCGCACGTTCCGTCCTCGTTTCTCATCCCGTTCGGAATCCGGAGCCCCCACATGAAGCTCTCCGTTCCTGGAATGCGCCGCTCGACCAGCTCCGCGGCCGGTCGAATACCCGCCCGCAGAACGACCGCCGCGGCAACGGCCGCGGCCACCGGGCTGGCCCTCGTCGGGCTGCTCGGTGCCGCCGCGCCCGCCCAGTCGGCACAGGCGCCGGCCGCCGCGCCCGCCTCGGCCGCCGTGCTCGCAGCGCCGGACATCCCCCTCGCCAACGTCAAGGCGCACCTCACCCAGCTCTCGTCGATCGCCGCCGCCAACGGTGGCAACCGCGCCCACGGCCGCGCCGGCTATCTCGCCTCGCTGAACTACGTGAAGGGCAAGCTGGACGCCGCCGGGTTCACCACCTCCGTGCAGCAGTTCACCTCCGGCGGCGCCACCGGCTACAACCTGATCGCCGACTGGCCGGGCGGCAACGCCAACCAGGTGATCATGGCCGGCTCGCACCTCGACTCCGTCACCGCGGGCGCCGGGATGAACGACAACGGCTCCGGCTCGGCCGCGATACTGGAGACCGCGCTCGCCGTCTCCCGTGCCCAGCTGAAGCCGACGAAGCACCTCCGGTTCGCCTGGTGGGGCGCGGAGGAACTGGGGCTCGTCGGGTCGCGGTACTACGTGAACAACCTGCCGAGCACCGAGCGCGCGAAGATCAACGGCTATCTGAACTTCGACATGATCGGCAGCCCGAACCCGGGCTACTTCGTCTACGACGACGACCCGACGATCGAGCAGACCTTCAAGAACTACTACGCGGGCCTCGGCATCGCCACGGAGATCGAGACCGAGGGCGACGGTCGCTCCGACCACGCCCCGTTCAAGAACGTGGGCATCCCGGTCGGCGGCCTCTTCAGCGGCGCCGACTACATCAAGACCGCCGCGCAGGCACAGAAGTGGGGCGGCACCTCGGGCCGCGCCTTCGACACCTGCTACCACCGCTCGTGCGACTCCCTGTCGAACATCAACGACACCGCGCTCGACCGCAACAGCGACGCCGTCGCCTACGCGGTCTGGACGCTCTCGGGCGCCGCGTAGCCACCCGCCGCACCTCCGCGCCCCGCCGCGCCCTCCACGTCGCGGCTCGTCTCTCCCGTACGCCGCCGCAGGTACGCGCGTACGGGAGAGGCCTCCCGGGGCCTGGCGGCCGGGGCCCGGGCGCCCGGCGGCCTCAGGTCGTGATGTCCCGCGTCGTGAGGCGCGCCCACGCGGCCGAGCCGAACACCGCCGCGTACAGCGCTTGGAGCCCCAGGTTCTCGGTGACGCCGTCCCACAGGACGGGCTCGCGCAGCAGGTCCGCGAAGGACAGCCAGTGGTGCGAGAAGAGGTACGGCTGTACGGCGTGGAGCTGCGGGATCGCGTCCAGGATCTGCACCGTGATCAGCAGCCCGACCGTCGCCGCCATCGCCGCGATCCCGCTGTTGGTCAGGGTCGATATGAAGAGCCCGAGCGCCGCGAACCCGATCAGCGAGGCGGCCACGACCAGGGCGATCAGCCCGGCCCGCGCCACCCCGTCGCCGAAGGAGATCCGGACGCCGGAGATCGTGGTGACGTCACCGAGCGGGAAGAGCAGTGCGCCCACGGCGAGCGCGGACCCGGCCACGACCACCGTGGCGACCAGGCAGAACGCCAGGGTGGAGGCGTACTTGACCAGCAGCAGCCGGGTACGCCCGGCCGGCGCGACCAGCAGATAGCGCAGCGTCCCGCCGTTGGCCTCGCCCGCTATCGCGTCGCCGGCTATGACGCCGACCGCCATCGGGAGGAAGACCGGCAGCGTCGCGGCGAGCGCGGCGAAGACCAGGAAGAGCCCGTTGTTGGTGACCTGCCCGACGAAGGCGGGGCCGTGGCCGCCACCGCCCCCTCCGCCGCCCGTCTCGATCTTCACCGCGATGCCGATGAGGGCGGGGACGGCGGCGAGCACCCCGAGCAGGGCGAGGGTCCGCCAGCGCCGGAAGGTGACCGTCAGCTCGGAGCGGAGCAGCCCGAACGTCCACAGCAGCCGTCGCCCCCGGACCTCGGCACCCGGCGCCCCGGCCGCACCGCCCGGGCCGGGCCCCGGCTCCGGCCCCCGACTCGACTCCGGCCCCGGACCGACACCCGCACCCGCACCCGCACCCGCGTCCACATCAGCCCGCGACATCGAAGCCCTCCCCCGTCAGCGCGACAAAGGCGTCCTCCAGCGAGACGCGCTCCTGGCCGAAGGCGCGTACCCGCACCCCCGCGCCGACCAGCGCGGCGTTCAGATCGGCGGGGTCCACGGGCTCCGCCTCGCCCGTAGGAAGCTCACCCGTGACCCGGTCGCCCGTCACCACCACGTCCGTGACCCCGTGCTCCTTCAGCACCCGGGCCGCCTCGCCCGGGTCGGGGGTCGTGACGGCGAGTCTGCCCCGGGTCCCGGCGGCCAGCTCGGCGACCGTTCCCTGGGTGATCAGCTTCCCCTGGGTCATCACGGCGACATGGCTGCAGACCTGCTCGATCTCGTCGAGGAGGTGCGAGGAGAGGAAGACCGTCGTGCCGTCCGCGGCCAGCTCCCGCACCAGCGTCCTGATCTCCCGCATGCCCTGCGGGTCCAGCCCGTTGGTCGGCTCGTCCAGCACCAGCAGGGCGCGCGGCCGCAGCAGCGCCGAGGCCAGCCCGAGCCGCTGCTTCATCCCGAGGGAGTACGCCTTCGCCCTCTTGCCCGCCGCCGCCGTCAGCCCGACCCGCTCCAGCGCGGCGGTCACGCGGGCGGCGCGGGTCCGGGGATCGGCCGTCGGGTCGGCGGAGTCGTACCGGACGAGATTGTCCCGGCCGCTCAGGTGCCCGTACAGCGCGGGCCCCTCGATCAACGCCCCCACCTGGGGCAGCACCGTGCGCGAGGCGCGGGGCATCCGGTGGCCGAGGAGCGTGGCCGAGCCGGCCGTGGGCTCGATCAGGCCCATCAGCATCCGGATCGTGGTGGTCTTTCCCGAGCCGTTGGGCCCGAGGAAGCCGAAGACGCTGCCGGCGGGCACCGTCAGGTCGAGATGGTCGACGGCGAGCTGACCGCCGCGGTAACGCTTGGTCAGGCCGCGCGTCTCGATGACCGTCGCGGGCACCGGAACCGCTGTCATCCCCGTCCCCCTCCCTTTCTCCCGGCAGGCCCTTCTTCCGGCGAGCCTTCTCCCGGCCGGTGGCGCACCGTGGTGCCCTCCCGCACCGTGGCACCCTCCCGAGAACGGACCGGCCCCGGTCAGCGTTCCGCCCCGCCGCGCGGTTCACGCGGCGGGGCGGTCCACTACGGCGTCACTTGGCCTGGTCGGCCGCCTTGACCAGCGCGTCCTTGGTGACCGCGCCGACGTACACCTTGCCGTCGTCGGTCATCAGCGCGTTGACGATACGGGTCTCGAAGACCGTCCCCGAGCCGAACTTCCCGGTGACCTTGTCGCCGAGCGCGTCCATGAACTGCTGTGCCTGCGCCTCCGAACCGGAGCCGGCGGGGCCGCCCTTCGCGTCCTCGCCCGCGCCACCGTCGGCTGACGTCAGCACGTACACCGCGTTCCAGCCCTCGCCGATGACCTTGGCGTCGCCGGAGCCGCCGCCGAGCGCGCCCAGCTCACCGAGGGCGCCGGGCGCACCGGGCAGCCCCTTGTCCGCCCCGTGGGAGGCGTCCGCGCCGTCCGCCTCGCCGACGTCGCCCTGCTCCGTCACCTTCGCGCCCTTGGGCGGCGTGAAGTCGAAGGTCCCGGCGGCGGGCTTGGCGAAGTCGACCTTCGTGAAGCCGACGTCGACCACGGCCTTGCCGCCGCTGCTCGGCGCCAGCGTGAACTTGAGCGGCGTGCCCGTCTTCGCGTCCACCGCGATCGTGATGGAGCCGACCGTGGAGCCGCTCTGCTTGGGCTTGATCACCAGCTGGTACGCGTCCCGGTCGGCCACCCGCGCGGTCCCGCCGACGGTCACCGAGGTGGTGTCACCCGCGGCCTTCAGCGCCTGCTCGGCGAAGTCCTTGGGGGTGGCCGGGACGCCCTCCGGCGCTCCCTTGTCCTTGTCCGCGGAACCGTGGCCGCCCTTCGCGGCGCCCTTGCCGTGCTGCGCGTCCTCCGGCGCGGTGGCGTGGTAGGCGGCGTTGGAGCCGCTGTCGTACGCCCACACCTCGCCGCCGTTGTGGATCAGGCTGTACTCGGCGGTGTCGTCGAGGATCGACAGCCGCTGCTTGTCGGGGCCGTCCGTCGCCACCCGCAGGGTGTGCGAGCCGGTGGCCAGCTCCGTCAGCCTGGTGCCCGGGTCGGCCGTGTCCGAGCCGCCGGCCTGGTCCATGGCGTCGGGGGCGAACGAGCCCGCCAGGTCGCTCAGCTTGTCCAGACCCGGGATCCCGAGATCCGTGGTGATCTTCACCGTGCCGGAGAGCTGCTCCGTGTCCGACGCGGCGATCTTCTCGATGAGCTGCTGCGCGCTGATCTTCGGCAGTTCCGGATCACCGGTCGCGGCGAGCGCCGGGACGAGTCCGATGGTCGCCGCGGCCACCCCCGCCACTGCGACGGGGAGCGCGTAACGTGCCGCCTTGCGGCGGAGGGCGCCGGGCTCCCTGTCCTCCTCGGTCGCCGGTGCGCTGTCGTTCGGTGCCATGTGTGCCCTACCTCCGTGGTCGGCGGCCATCCGTCCGTTGCACTTGTCCACCCCTCGCCGCCATTCTCACCCGAATTGGTCAGGAGTGGTGTTGTCCATATGACCAAATCGGGGCCGCCGAAGCGTCAGACCCGGGGCGCAACTTCCCGTACTGCTCTGGGATGACATACGGATGAGATGCCTCGCCCCATCCCCTACGGGACAGTGCTGCGTTAGAGGGACAGCTGAGCCGGGCGAGTGACCACGCCCGGCCCGCACAGGCCCCGGAGAAGTGCCCGGCCGTCACCCGGCCCGGTGACCTGTCGTCACCCGGCCCGATGACCCGCCGTCACCCGGCCCGGTGGACCACCGCGTCGCAGAGCTCCAGCAGCGCCGACTTCGCGTAGCACTCCGGCAGCGGGGCCAGCGTCCCGCGCGCGTCCTCCGCGTACCGCACCGTGTCCCGTCGTGCCTGCTCCAGCGCCGGATGGGCGCGCAGCAGCCGCAGGGCCTCGGCGAGGCGCTCGTCGTCCGCCAGATCGCCGTCCAGCAACTCGACCAGGGCCAGGTCCTCGGGCCTGCCGTGCTCCTGCGCCTGGGCGCGCAGCAGCAGCACCGGGAGCGTCGGGATGCCCTCGCGCAGATCCGTGCCGGGCGTCTTGCCGGACTCGTGGGAGTCGCTGGCGATGTCGAGGAAGTCGTCGGCGAGCTGGAAGGCGATGCCGAGCCGCTCCCCGTACTGGGTGAGGATGTCGACCACCGTCTCGTCGGCGCCGGACATCATCGCGCCGAAGCGCCCCGCCACCGCGATCAGCGAGCCCGTCTTGCCGCCGATGACGTCGAGGTAGTGGCTGACCGGGTCGCTGCCCTCGCGCGGGCCCGCGGTCTCCAGGATCTGGCCCGTCACCAGCCGTTCGAACGCCTCCGCCTGGATACGGACGGCCTCCGGGCCCAGATCCGCCAGGATGTGTGACGCGCGGGAGAAGAGGAAGTCACCCGTGAGGACGGCGACCGAGTTGTCCCACCGGGCGTTCGCGCTCTCCACACCGCGGCGGACCTCGGCCTCGTCCATCACGTCGTCGTGGTAGAGCGTCGCCAGATGCGTCAGCTCGACGACGACGGCCGCCGGGACGACCCCGGGCGCGTACGGATCCCCGAATTGTGACGCGAGCATGACCAGCAATGGCCGGAATCGTTTGCCGCCGGCCCGCACGAGGTGCTGCGCGGCCTCCGTGATGAACGGCACCTCGCTCTTGGTGGCTTCGAGCAGTCCGGCCTCGACGGCCGCCAATCCGGTCTGGACATCGGCCTCAAGAGCCTGGTCCCGCACGCTCAGCCCGAACGGCCCCACGACGGTCACGAGAGGTACTCCTGTCTGCTGACGATCACACGGATTGTCGATGCGTCGCTGCCATCACTCAAGTCAGCGTATCCGGTCGCCTTTCGATCACCATGGGCGCCTTCCCGGCTTCGCCGGTATGTTCGGGATCGACCTTTCGATCAGGAGTGGGCCTTTTGTCCGGAACGGCTGCCGACCCCGAAGTGAACGACGAGCAACCCCCTCCCCGCGACGACCGGGCCTTCCTCGGCCACCCGCGCGGGCTGGGGACCCTCTCGGGACTGGAGGTCTGGGAGCGCTTCTCGTTCCTCGGCATGCAGGCGATCCTCGTCCTCTACTTCGTCGCCACCGTCCACGACGGGGGCCTGGGGATGGCGCCCGGCGCCGCCGCCTCCGTCTCCGCGGCGTACGGGACCCTCGTCTACCTGCTCTCCGTGGCCGGCGGCTGGCTCGCCGACCGCATCCTGGGCTCGTACCGCGCGGTCCTGTGGGGCGGCGTGCTGATCGCCGTCGGCCACTACGCCATGGCGGTGCCCACGGCCGCCATGACCTGGGTGGGGCTCGGCCTGATCAGCGCGGGTACGGGGCTGCTCAAGCCGAACGTCTCCGCCATGGTCGGCAAGCTCTACCGTACGGAGGACGAGCGCAGGGACGCCGGTTTCGCCCTCTACTACATGGCCATCAACATCGGCGCCTTCCTCGGTCCGCTCGTCACCGGATGGCTCGGCGAGCACGTGAGCTGGCACTGGGCGTTCTCCGCCGCCGCCGTCGGGATGACCCTCGGGCTGATCCAGTACGTGGCGGGCAGACGCCATCTCGCGGGGCGCAAACATGCCGCCGAGTTCGCGCTGGCCCCTGCCGCGATGCGCCGTGCCGGGCGCCTGATGACCGTGGGCGCGGTGGTGACAGCCCTGGTCGCCGTGGCGCTCGCACTGGCCGGCCGGCTCACCATCGCCCGCTTCGCCGACATCCTCACCGTGATCTCGGTGGTCTCCCCCGTCGTCTACTTCGCGGTGATGTTCCGCAGCCCGCGCGTGACAACGGAGGAACGCGGCCGGCTCCGCCCCTATGTGGTGCTGTTCCTGGCGTCAGTGTTCTTCAACTTCATCCTCTTCCAGGCGTACTCGACGATGATCCTGCTGGCCTCGACCAATGCGGACACCTCGATCCTCGGCTTCCACTTCCCGGCGGGCTGGTACGCCTCCGCGCTCGGCGCCTTCGAGGTCGTGCTCGCGCCGGTCGTCGCCGCCGTCTGGGTACGGATGGGCCCGCGCCAGCCGCACGCCTCCAACAAGATCGCGATCGGGGTGATCCTCGGCGGCCTCTCCTTCCTGCTGATGGTCCTGCCGACGTCCGGGCACAGCGGCGGCGACTACCGGATGGCCGCGTGGTGGATCGTCGCCTCGTACCTGCTGCTCGGCCTCGGCGACATCCTCGTGGAGACCTCCGGGCTCTCCGCCTCCACCAAGCTCGCGCCGAGGGCGTTCGCGAGCCAGACCATGGCGCTCTGGTTCCTCTCCCTGGCACTCGCCAACGGCATCCAGGCCCAGACCGTGAAGCTGTACGGGCAGGTCTCGCAGCCCGCGTACTTCGGCGTCAACGGGGCGATCGCGGTGCTGGCCGGTCTCGCCGTCGTCGCGGCGGCGCCCTGGCTGCGGCGCACGATGTACCCCGTCCACTGAGCCGGCCGGGGCCGACGGGTCCGCCCGGCCCGCCGGGTCGACCGGAACCGCCGAATCCGCAGCGTCCGCCGCGTCCCCACCGACCCGCACTCCCCGTCCCCCCGTCCGACCTCCCCGAGGTGATCGGCATGTCCCCCACCATCCGCACCGACTTCCCGTACGAGACGGCCCACGAGGACGTACGGATCCCCCTCGCCGACGGCACCCGGCTCTACGCGCGCGTCTGGCGCCCCGTCGCCGGCCCGCCCGTCCCCGCGCTGCTCGAATACCTCCCGTACCGGCTCACCGACTGGACGGCGCCCCGCGACCACCAGCGCCACCCCTGGTACGCGGGCCACGGCTACGCCTCCGTACGCGTCGACGTGCGCGGCCACGGCAACAGCGAGGGGCTGCCGGGCGACGAGTACGACGCGACCGAACTGGCCGACGGCGTCGAGGTGATCCACTGGCTCGCCGCGCAGCCCTGGTGCACCGGGAAGGTGGGCATGTTCGGCATCTCCTGGGGCGGCTTCAACGCGCTCCAGCTCGCCGCCCTCGCCCCCGAACCGCTGAAGGCGATCGTCACCGTCTGCTCCTCCGACGACCGGTACGACAACGACGTCCACTACATGGGCGGTTCGGTCCTCGCCGTCGACATGCACGCCTGGGCGGCGACGATGCTCGCCTTCACCGCCCGGCCGCCGGACCCGGCGTACGCGGGGAGCGCGTGGCGGGAGATGTGGCTGCGGCGCCTCGACGCCATCGAACCGTTCCTGCACACCTGGCTGGACCACCAGACCCGCGACGCGTACTGGAAGCACGGCAGCGTCCGCGAGGAGTACGGCGCGATCCGGGCCGCCGTGCTGGCCGTCGGCGGCTGGCACGACCCGTACCGGGACACCGTGCTGCGGCTGGTCGAACACCTCGCCCCCGGGCGGGTCCGCGGGCTGATCGGGCCCTGGTCGCACCAGTACCCGGACCGGGGGCTGCCGCCGGGGCCCGCCATCGGCTTCCTCCAGGAGACCCTGCGCTGGTGGGACCAGCACCTCAAGGGCCGGGAGACGGGGGTGATGGCCGAGCCGCTGCTGCGCTCCTGGATCAGCGGCTCGCACCCGCCCGCGACGGTCTACGCGGAGCTGCCGGGGCGCTGGGTCGGCGACGGCGCGTGGCCCTCCCCGAACGTGACGCCGACGCCGTACGCCCTCCAGGGGGAACCGGTCGTCGTCGACTCGCCCCAGCACACCGGGGTGGACGCGGGCCGCTTCTTTCCGTTCGGCAATGACGCGGACCTGCCGCCCGACCAGCGCGAGGAGGACGCCCGGTCGGCCTGCTTCGACTTCCGGGTGGCGGACGACGGAGCCGGCGGCGCGGCCGGCATCGAGATCCTCGGCCGCCCCCGCGTCCGGCTGCGGCTCCGGATGGACGCCCCGGCCGGCCAGGCGATCGCCCGGCTGTGCGACGTCGCGCCGGACGGCTCCGCCACGCTGGTCACGCGCGGCGTCCTCAACCTCTCGGCCAGGAACGGCCGCGACCGGATCGACCCGTGGCCCGAGGGGGCGACGGAGGACGTCACCTTCGAGCTGAACGGCATCGGCCACGCCTTCCCGCCCGGCCACCGCATCCGGCTCGCGGTCTCCTCCGCGTACTGGCCGTGGATCTGGCCGCAGGCCCGGTCCGCGGGCTTCACCCTCGACCCGGCGGGCAGCTCGCTCGAACTCCCCGTCCGGGCGCCCGCCAAGGCGGACGAGGGGACGGTCTCCTTCGAACCGCCGGAGCAGGCCGAGCCGCTGGGTGTCTCCTTCCCCGCCACGCTCGACGAGGAGCCCCCCGAGCGGCTGGTGGTACGGGACGTCGCGTAGGGCGTCTGGCGGCTGGAGGTCGACCCGCGCTACGGCGGCTCCCGCTTCTACCCGGACGGGCTGGAGTTCGCCGAGGAAGCCCGGGAGACGTACACGATCCAGGAGCGCGACCCCCTGTCGGCGCAGGCGCTCTCGCAGTGGACGATCCGGCTGCACCGGCCGGACCTCGCCTGGGACACCCGGGTCGACACGCGCTCCGAGATCCGCTGCGACGCGGACGACTTCATCGCCACCGACGAGCTGATCTGCCACGAGGGCGACGAGGTGGTCCACCACCGGACCTGGGAGCGGCGGATCCCGCGTACGGCGGGCTGAGCCCCGGGCACGCCCCCAACCCCGTCCCCTACCCGGGCCTTTCAGGTCAATGCGGGCTTTTTATTACTGCCGCCGCCGGGCAACACCGACGTAACGTGTCCCGTATCGATCCGGAAAGCGAGGCAGCACCGATGCCCGAGCAGAGCCCGCTCGAAACGGCCGAGGGCGATCCCTTCGGTCCGCACAACCTGCCGTACGGCGTCTTCTCGACCGCCGACGAGCCCGACCGCCGACGGGTCGGGGTACGCATCGGCGATCATGTGCTCGACGCGGGGGCGGCGGCGCTGGCGCTGGGCTCCCCGTACGCGGCGCTGCTGGCCAGGCCCAGTCTCAACCCGCTGATGGCGGCCGGGCGCACGGCGTGGCGCGATGTCCGCCGGGCGCTCACCGCGTGGGTCACGGTCCCCGCGCACCGCCCCGACATAGAGCCCCTGCTCCACCCGCTGGGCGCCGTCACCCTGCATCTGCCGTACGAGGTCGCGGACTACGTCGACTTCTACGCGAGCGAGCACCACGCCACGAACGTGGGCCGCATCTTCCGCCCCGACGGCGAGGCGCTGACCCCCAACTGGAAGCACCTCCCGATCGGTTACCACGGCCGGTCCGGCACGATCGTCGTCTCCGGTACGGAGGTGACGCGCCCGGCGGGCCAGCGCAAGGCGCCCGCCGATCCCGCTCCGGTCTTCGGGCCCTCCGTGAAGCTGGACATCGAGGCGGAGGTCGCCTTCGTCGTCGGGGTGCCGTCCCGGCAGGGCTCCCCGGTGGAGCTGGCGTCCTTCCGCGACCATGTCTTCGGGCTCTCGCTCCTCAACGACTGGTCGGCGCGGGACCTCCAGGCGTGGGAGTACGTCCCGCTCGGGCCGTTCCTGGGCAAGTCCTTCGCCACGTCCGTCTCGGCGTGGGTGACGCCGCTGGAGGCCCTGGACGCGGCCAGGGTGGCGCCCCCGGCCCGCTCGGTTCCCGTACTCCCCTATCTGGACGACGCGGAGGACGAGGAGCCCGGCGGGTTCGATCTGCGGATCTCGGTGGCGCTCAACGGAGAGGTGATCTCCGAGCCGCCGTTCTCCACGATGTACTGGACCGCCGCCCAGCAGCTCGCCCACCTCACGGTCAACGGCGCCTCCCTGCGCACGGGGGACGTCTTCGCGTCGGGCACGGTCAGCGGGCCCGTGCGCGAGCAGCGCGGCTGTCTGCTGGAGCTGACGTGGAACGGTACGGAGCCGGTCGAACTCCCCGGTGGCAAGCGCGCCTTCCTGGAGGACGGCGACGAGGTGACCCTGACCGCCTGGGCCCCGGGCCCCGACGGCACGAAGGTCGGCCTGGGCGAGGTACGGGGCAGGATCGCCGCCGGGTGAGCCCGCGGCGGCTCCTGAGGGGGCCGGTGGCCCCGGAGAAGCACCACGGCCGGGCGCGGCGCCTCCCCCGAGGAGGCGCCGCGCCCGGCCGTACGTACGCCGTGCGCGCCCGGTGCGGCGCTACCGCACGAAGCCTCCCGCCTGGCTCGCCAGGTCGAGGAAGTACTGCGGGGCGACGCCCAGGACCACGGTGACCAGGACGCCCACCCCGATGGCCGTCATCGTGAGCGGCGACGGCACGGCGACCGTGGGGCCCTCCGGCTTCGGCTCGCTGAAGAACATCAGCACGATGACCCGGATGTAGAAGAACGCCGCGATGGCCGAGGCGATCACACCGATCACCACCAGCGTGCCCGCGCCGCCCTGGGCCGCCGCCTTGAAGACGGCGAACTTCCCGGAGAAGCCCGAGGTCAGCGGGATACCCGCGAAGGCGAGCAGGAAGACCGCGAAGACCGCCGCCACCAGGGGCGAACGCCGGCCGAGCCCCGCCCACTTGGAGAGGTGCGTGGCCTCGCCGCCCGCGTCACGGACCAGGGTGACGACCGCGAACGCGCCGATCGTCACGAAGGAGTACGCCGCGAGGTAGAAGAGGACGGACGAGATCCCCTCGCTGTTCCCCGCGATCACCCCGGCCAGGATGAACCCGGCGTGCGCGATCGAGGAGTAGGCGAGCAGCCGCTTGATGTCGGTCTGGGTGATGGCGACGATCGCGCCCCCCAGCATCGTGATGATGACGACGCCCCACATCACCGGCCGCCAGTCCCACTTCAGGCCCGGCAGGACCACGTACAGCAGCCGCAGCAGCGCGCCGAACGCGGCGACCTTCGTCGCGGCCGCCATGAAGCCGGTGACCGGGGTGGGCGCGCCCTGGTAGACGTCGGGGGTCCACATGTGGAACGGGACGGCGCCGACCTTGAAGAGCAGCCCCATCAGGACCATCGCGCCACCGATGAGCAGCAGCGCGTCGTTGCCCATGGTGTCCGCGAGGGCGGGGGTCACGCTCTGGACCGTGCCGTCGACGACCTCCGCGATCCGCGCGTACGAGACGGAGCCCGCGTACCCGTAGAGCAGGGCGACGCCGAAGAGCAGGAACGCGGACGAGAAGGCGCCCAGCAGGAAGTACTTGACCGCGGCTTCCTGCGACATCAGCCGCTTGCGGCGGGCCAGGGCGCACAGGAGGTAGAGCGGGAGGGAGAAGACCTCCAGCGCGATGAAGAGCGTCAGCAGGTCGTTGGCGGCCGGGAAGACCAGCATGCCGGCGACCGCGAACATCAGCAGCGGGAACACCTCGGTGGTGGTGAACCCGGCCTTCACCGCGGCCTTCTCGCTGTCGCTCCCCGGTACGGCGGCGGCCTGCGCGACGAAGGAGTCGACCCGGTTGCCGTGTGTCTCCGGGTCGAGTCTGCGCTCGGCGAAGGTGAAGACGGCGACGATCGACGCCAGCAGGATCGTGCCCTGGAGGAAGAGCGTCGGGCCGTCGACGGCGATGGCACCCATCGCCGCGATGTGCTTCTTCGTCGTGCCGTACCCGCCCGCCGCGAGCCCGACCACCGCCGCGAAGGACGCGGCCAGGGCGACGACGGAGAGGAAGAGCTGGGTGTGGTAGCGCGCCTTGCGGGGGACGAACGCCTCCGCAAGGATGCCGAGGACCGCGGCGGCCACCACGATCAGCACGGGTGAGAGCTGCGCGTACTCGATCTTCGGGGCCGGGATCTTGGCGATTCCGTCGGCCGCCGTCGTTGTCCACAGGCTGTGGACGGCGTTCGCGCTCATGGAGCGGCCTCCACCTCGGGCTTGGGATCGGTCTGCTGTACGTCGGACATCGTGTGCTCCACCGCCGGGTTGACGATCTCGGTCAGCGGCTTCGGGTAGACGCCCAGGAAGAGGAGGAGCGCGATCAGCGGGGTGACGACCACCAGCTCCCGCAATCGCAGATCCGGCATCGTCCTGACCTCGGTCTTCACCGGGCCCGTCATCGTGCGCTGGTAGAGGACCAGGACGTAGAGCGCGGCGAGCACGATGCCGAGGGTGGCGATGATGCCGATCACCGGATAGCGGCTGAACGTGCCGACCAGGACGAGGAACTCACTGACGAACGGGGAGAGCCCCGGCAGCGAGAGGGTGGCGAGCCCGCCGATCAGGAACGTCCCGGCGAGGATCGGGGCGACCTTCTGGACCCCGCCGTAGTCCGCGATGAGCCGGGAGCCGCGCCGCGAGATCAGGAAGCCGGCCACCAGCATCAGGGCGGCCGTCGAGATCCCGTGGTTGACCATGTAGAGCGTGGCGCCCGACTGGCCCTGGCTGGTCATGGCGAAGATGCCCATGATGATGAAGCCGAAGTGCGAGATCGACGCGTAGGCGATCAGTCGCTTCATGTCGCGCTGGCCGACCGCGAGCAGCGCCCCGTAGATGATGCTGATGAGCGCCAGCACGAGGATCGCGGGGGTGGCCCACTTGGAGGCCTCCGGGAAGAGCTGGAGGCAGAAGCGGAGCATCGCGAAGGTGCCGACCTTGTCGACGACCGCGGTGATCAGTACGGCGACGGGCGCGGTGGCCTCCCCCATGGCGTTGGGCAGCCAGGTGTGCAGCGGCCACAGCGGGGCCTTCACCGCGAAGGCGAAGAAGAAGCCGAGGAAGAGCAGGCGCTCCGTGTTGGTCGCCATGGTGAGGCTGCCGTCGGCGCGGGCGGCCGCGATCTCGGAGAGCGAGAAGCTGCCCGCGACGACGTAGAGGCCGATGACGGCGGCCAGCATGATCAGCCCGCCGACCAGGTTGTAGAGGAGGAACTTGACGGCCGCGTACGAGCGCTGGGTCGCCGCCGCGTCGTCGCCGCCCGCATGGGCGCGGTCGCCGAAGCCGCCGATGAGGAAGTACATCGGGATGAGCATGGCTTCGAAGAGGATGTAGAAGAGGAAGACGTCGGTGGCCTCGAAGGAGAGGATCACCATCGCCTCGACCATCAGGATCAGCGCGAAGAAGCCCTGGGTCGGCCGCCAGCGGCGGTTCGGGTTGACGTCTTCGAGCGGGTCGGCGTCGTGCCAGCCCGCCAGGATCACGAACGGGACGAGCAGCGCGGTGAGCGCGAGGAGCGACACCCCGATGCCGTCCACGCCCAGTTCGTACCGCACCCCGAAGTCCGCGATCCAGGCGTGGGATTCGGTGAGTTGGTAGCGGGCGCCGCCGGGCTCGAAGCGGACCAGCACCACGGCGGCCAGCGCGAGCGTGCCGAGCGAGAAGAGCAGCGCCAGCCACTTGGCGGCGGTGCGCCGGGCCGCCGGGACGGCCGCCGTGGCGATCGCCCCGATCGCGGGCAGCACCGCCGTCGCCGTCAGAAGGGGGAACGACATATCCGGTTACACCGCCCTCATCAGCAGGGTCGCGGCGATGAGCACTGCCGTACCTCCGAACATCGAGACCGCATAGGTGCGGGCATAGCCGTTCTGCAGCTTGCGCAGCCGTCCTGAGAGCCCGCCGAACGACGCCGCGGTGCCGTTGACCACCCCGTCGACCAGGGTGTGGTCGACGTACACGAGGGAGCGGGTGAGGTGTTCGCCGCCGCGGACCAGGACCACGTGGTTGAAGTCGTCCTGGAGGAGGTCGCGGCGGGCCGCGCGGGTGGCGAGCGAGCCGCGCGGTGCGACCACCGGGACGGGAGCGCGGCCGTACATGAACCAGGCGACGGCGACGCCGATGACCAGGACGACCACCGTGGCGGCGGTGACGGCGCCCGCGCTGATCGGCGCGTGTCCGTGGTCGTAACCGGTGACGGGCTCCAGCCAGTTCAGGAAGCGGTCGCCGATGGCGAAGAACCCGCCGATGAAGACCGAGCCGAACGCCAGGATGATCATGGGGATGGTCATGGACTTCGGGGACTCGTGCGGATGGGGTTCGTTCCCGTCCGCGTCCGGCTGCCAGCGCTTCTCGCCGAAGAAGGTCATCAGCATCACGCGCGTCATGTAGAACGCGGTGATCGCGGCGCCCAGCAGGGTGACGGCGCCGAGGATCCAGCCCTCCGTGCCGCCCTTGGCGAAGGCCGCCTCGATGATCCTGTCCTTGGAGAAGAAGCCGGAGAGGCCGGGGAACCCGATGATGGCGAGGTAGCCGAGGCCGAAGGTGACGAAGGTGACGGGCATGTACTTCCGCAGGCCGCCGTACTTCCGCATGTCGACCTCGTCGTTCATGCCGTGCATGACCGAACCGGCGCCGAGGAAGAGCCCCGCCTTGAAGAAGCCGTGCGTCACCAGGTGCATGATCGCGAAGACGTAGCCGATCGGGCCGAGGCCCGCCGCCAGGATCATGTAGCCGATCTGCGACATCGTCGAACCCGCGAGGGCCTTCTTGATGTCGTCCTTCGCGCAACCGACGATCGCACCGAAGAGGAGCGTCACCGCGCCGACCACCACGACCGTCAGCTGGGCGTCCGGGGCCAGATTGAAGATGGCGGAGGAGCGGGTGATCAGGTAGACGCCCGCGGTGACCATCGTCGCCGCGTGGATCAGGGCCGAGACCGGGGTCGGGCCCTCCATCGCGTCGCCCAGCCAGGACTGGAGCGGCACCTGGGCCGACTTGCCGCAGGCGGCCAGCAGCAGCATCAGGGCGATCGCCGTCAGCTTGCCCTCGGTCGCGTCATCGGCGGTGGCGAAGACCGGGCCGAAGGCGAACGTGCCGAACGTCGTGAACATCAGCATGATCGCGATCGACAGGCCCATGTCGCCGACGCGGTTGACGAGGAAGGCCTTCTTCGCCGCCGTCGCCGCGCTCGGCTTGTGCTGCCAGAACCCGATGAGCAGGTACGAGGCGAGGCCCACGCCCTCCCAGCCGACGTACAGCAGCAGGTAGTTGTCCGCGAGGACCAGCAGCAGCATCGCCGCCAGGAAGAGGTTCAGGTAGCCGAAGAAGCGGCGCCGCCGCTCGTCGTGCTCCATGTACCCGATCGAGTAGATGTGGATCAGCGTGCCCACGCCGGTGATCAGCAGGACGAAGGTCATCGACAACTGGTCGAGCTGGAAGGCGACATCCGCCTGGAAGCCCTCGACGGGGATCCAGGAGAACAGGTACTGGTGCAGGGAGCGGTCCTCGGCGCTCCTGCCGAGCATGTCGCCGAAGAGGACCAGGCCGATCACGAAGGACGCGGCGGCCAGCACCGTACCGAGCCAGTGGCCCGCGCGGTCGAGCCGGCGGCCGCCGCAGAGCAGGACCGCCGCTCCGAGCAAGGGCGCCGCGATGAGCAGCGAAATCAAGTTCTCCACGATTCAGCGACCCCTCAGAGCTTCATCAGGCTGGCGTCGTCGACCGAGGCCGAGTGGCGGGAACGGAACAGCGACACGATGATCGCGAGCCCGACCACGACCTCCGCGGCGGCGACGACCATCGTGAAGAACGCGATGATCTGGCCGTCGAGATTGCCGTGCATCCGGGAGAAGGCGACGAACGCGAGGTTGCAGGCGTTGAGCATCAGCTCGACGCACATGAAGACCACGATCGCGTTCCGCCGGATGAGTACACCGGCGGCGCCGATGGTGAACAGCACCGAGGCGAGATAGAGGTAGTAGACAGGGTTCATCGCTTGACCTCCTTGTCGGCGCGGTCGTGATCGGCGCGACCGGAGTCCACCCGGCCGGATTCCGTGCGGCCCAGCCGCTCCGACGAGCGCTGCTCCAGCGCCTTCAGGTCCGCGATGGCCTCGTCCGACACATCACGGATCTGGCCACGGTCCTTGAGCGTCCTGCTGACCGTCAGATCCGACGGGGTGCCGTCCGGCAGCAGGCCCGCGATGTCCACCGCGTTGTGCCGGGCGTACACACCGGGGGCGGGCAGCGGCGGCAACTGGCCGCTGCGGACCCGCGCCTCGGCCAGCTCCCGCTGGGTCTTGGCCCGCTCGGTGCGCTCCCGGTGGGTGAGCACCATCGCGCCGACCGCCGCGGTGATCAGCAGCGCGCCGGTGATCTCGAAGGCGAAGACGTACTTCGTGAAGATCAGGGCGGCCAGGCCCTCGATGTTGCCGCCCGCGTTGGCCTGCCCGAGCCCCGTGAAGGAACTCAGCGAGGCCTGGCCGATCCCGGTGATGAGCAGCACACCGAAGCCGAGCCCGCAGGCGGCGGCCCACCAGCGCTGGCCCCTCAGCGTCTCCTTCAGGGAGTCGGCCGCGGTGACACCGACCAGCATGACCACGAAGAGGAACAGCATCATGATCGCGCCGGTGTAGACGACGATCTGGACGACGCCCAGGAAATACGCGCCGTTGGCGAGGTAGAAGACCGCCAGGACGATCATGGTGGCGGCGAGGCACAGCGCGCTGTGCACGGCCTTCTTCATCAGGATCGTGCAGAGCGCGCCGATCACCGCGACCGTACCGAGGATCCAGAACTGGACGGCCTCGCCGGTCGAGGTGACGGACCCGGCGGCGAGCGCCGGCGTCAGCGCCCCGGGCAGCGGACCGCCCACGGGGCCCGCCAGGGAAGCTGTCAGGAGGCTCATGCGTCGACCCCCTCGTCCTGCGGCTTCTCGCCCTTGCTGACGGCCACCTGCCGGACCGTGCCGGGCGCGGCCTCGGTGACCAGACCGCGGTAGTAGTCCTGCTCGTCCATGCCGGGGAAGATCGAGTGCGGCGACTCGACCATGCCCTCCTCCAGCCCGGCGAGCAGCTGCTCCTTCGTGAAGATCAGGTTCTCGCGGGAGCTGTCGGCCAGCTCGAACTCGTTGGTCATCGTGAGCGCCCGGGTCGGGCACGCCTCGATGCACAGTCCGCAGAAGATGCAGCGCGCGTAATTGATCTGGTAGACGCGGCCGTAGCGCTCGCCCGGGGAGTAGCGCTCCTCCTCCGTGTTGTCCGCGCCTTCCACATAGATCGCGTCGGCGGGGCAGGCCCACGCGCACAGCTCGCAGCCGATGCACTTCTCCAGGCCGTCCGGATGGCGGTTGAGCTGATGCCGGCCGTGGAAGCGCGGCGCCGTCACCTTCGGCGTCTCCGGATACTGCTCCGTCAGCCGCTTCTTGAACATGGCCGTGAAGGTCAGCCCGAAGCCGGCCACCGGATTCCGCGGCGGACGCGGGATGTCGGCCCCCGGAACGTCCCCCTCCGGGGCGTTCCCCCGCGGTCCGCTCCGCTGCGGGAGGTTCTCCTGCGAAGAGTCAGACACCGCCGGCCTCCTTTCCGTCACTCTCGGTACCGTCACTCACAGTATTGACCCCGCCACTGACAATCAGCTCCCGCTCGCGTCGCGGCTGCCTGCGCGGGACCGGCGGCAGCGTCTGTCCGGGCAGCGGCGGTACGGGGAAACCGCCCGCCATCGGGTCGAAGGCCGGTGGCTCCGGCTCGTTCGCCGCCGCGGCCCGTTCCTTCCTGTCGCGGAAGATGTCCGCGACGAAGGAGAGCAGCAGGAGCGTGATGATCGCCGAGGCCACGTACAGCAGGATCGTCTGGAAGGAGTAGTTCTCGTTGCGCAGCGCCCGCACGGTCGCGATGAGCATCAGCCAGACCAGCGAGACCGGGATCAGGACCTTCCAGCCCAGCTTCATCAACTGGTCGTAGCGCACGCGGGGCAGCGTGCCGCGCAGCCAGATGAAGAAGAAGAGCAGCAGCTGGACCTTGAGGACGAACCAGAGCATCGGCCACCAGCCGTGGTTCGCGCCCTCCCAGAAGGTGGAGACCGGCCACGGGGCGCGCCAGCCGCCGAGGAAGAGCGTCGTCGCGACGGCCGAGACGGTCACCATGTTGACGTACTCGGCGAGCATGAACATCGCGAACTTGATCGACGAGTACTCGGTGTTGAAGCCGCCGACCAGGTCGCCCTCGGACTCCGGCATGTCGAACGGGTTGCGGTTCGTCTCCGCGACCATCGTGATGATGTAGATGATGAAGGAGACCGGCAGCAGCAGCACGTACCAGCGGTCCGCCTGCGCCTCGACGATCGCCGAGGTCGACATCGACCCGGAGTAGAGGAACACCGAGGCGAACGCGGCGCCCATGGCGATCTCGTACGAGATCATCTGGGCGCACGAGCGCAACCCTCCGAGGAGCGGATACGTCGACCCCGAGGACCAGCCCGCGAGGACGATGCCGTAGATGCCGACCGAGGCGACCGCGAGGATGTAGAGCATCGCGATGGGCAGGTCGGTGAGTTGCATCGTGGTGCGCTGGCCGAAGATCGAGATCTCGTTGCCCGCGGGCCCGAAGGGGATCACCGCGATCGCCATGAACGCGGGGATCGCCGCGATGATCGGCGCGAGGACGTAGACGGCCTTGTCGGCGCGCTTGACGATGACGTCTTCCTTGAACATCAGCTTCACGCCGTCGGCGAGCGACTGGAGCATGCCCCAGGGGCCGTGCCGGTTGGGGCCGATGCGCAGCTGCATCCAGGCGACGACCTTGCGCTCCCACACGATGGAGAAGAGCACCGTCACCATCAGGAACGCGAAGCAGAACACCGCCTTGACGACCACGAGCCACCAGGGGTCGCGGCCGAACATCGACAGGTCCTCGGCGGCGAGGACGGTCCCCGGGGCCGCCGCGAGGGGGACGAGGCCGGTCATGCGCGCACCTCCGGTGCTTCGTCGGCGGGGCCGTCCTGCGGGGAACCGGCCGGCGCCCCGTCCGGCGCGGCACCGGCCGGTTCCGCCGGGCCGATACGGACCAGCGTGCCCGGCTGCGAGCCGGTGTCCGCGAGGACACCGCCGCCCGTCGAGTTCAGCGGCAGCCAGACCACCCGGTCGGGCATCGCCGTCACCGCCAGCGGGAGCGTGACCGCGCCCGCGGAGCCCGTGACGGTCAGGTCGTCGCCGTCCTTGACCCCCGTCTCGGCGGCCGTCACGGCGGAGAGCCGGGCCACCGCCGCGTGGCGCGTACCGGCCAGCGCGTCGTCGCCCTCCTGGAGCTTGCCCTGGTCCAGCAGGAGCCGGTGGCCCGCGAGGACCGCCTCGCCGTCGCCGGGCCTGGGCACCGGACGGGAGGATTCCAGCGGTTCGGTGGCGCGCGGCCCGTCCCAGCCGCCGAGCCGGTCGAGTTCGGCGCGTACGGCCCGCAGGTCGGGCAGCGCGAGGTGGACGTCCATGGCGTCCGCGAGCATGTGCAGCACCCGCGCGTCGCTCGGCGCGAGCCGCCGCGTCATCTGCTCCGGCTTCAGCGCCGCGTCGAACAGCCGCGCCCTGCCCTCCCAGTTGAGGAAGGAGCCGGGCTTCTCCGCGACCGCCGCGACCGGGAGGACCACATCCGCGCGCTCGGTGACCTCGCTGGGCCGCAGCTCCAGCGAGACCAGGAAGCCGACCTCGTCCAGCGCGGTCCGCGCGGCCGCCGGGTCCGGCAGATCCGCGATCTCGACGCCCGCGACCAGCAGCGCGCCCAGCTCGCCGGTGGCGGCGGCCCGGACGATCTGGTCGGTGTCGCGGCCGTAACGGGGCGGCAGTTCGCGTACGCCCCACACCGCCGCGGTCTCCTGGCGGGCCCGCGGCTCTGTGGCGGGCCGGCCACCGGGCAGCAGCGACGGAAGCGCGCCCGCCTCCAGCGCGCCGCGCTCACCGGCCCGGCGCGGGATCCACACCAGCCGGGCGCCGGTCGCGGTGGCGGCGCGCGCCGCCGCGGTGAGCCCGCCGGGCACGGCGGCCAGCCGCTCCCCGACGACGATCACGGCGCCGGGCTCGCGCAGCGCTCGCGCGGCGGCCGTGCCGTCCGCGTCGAGCCCGGTCTCCGAGGCGAGCGCGTCGAGCCACTCGGTCTCGGTGCCGGGCGCGGCGGGCAGCAGCGTGCCGCCCGCCTTCGCCAGGCCCCGGGTGGCGTGCGTGGCGAGGGCGAACGTCCGCTGGCCGTGCTTGCGGTGCGCCTTGCGCAGCCGCAGGAAGACGCCGGGCGCCTCCTCCTCGGACTCGAAGCCCGCGAGCAGCACCGCCGGGGCGGCCTCCAGCGTGGTGTACGTGATCCCCGTGCCGTCGAGGTCATGGCCCCGGCCCGCGACGTACGCGGCGAGGAAGTCGGCCTCCTCGGTGCTGTGCACCCGCGCCCGGAAGTCGATGTCGTTGGTGTCGAGGGCGACGCGCGCGAACTTGGCGTACGCGTACGCGTCCTCGACGGTGAGCCGCCCGCCGGTCAGCACCCCGACACCGGCACCTCCGGTGCGGGCCGTCCGGCCCCGGGCCGCGGCCAGGCCGCGCGCGGCGGCCTCCAGCGCCTCCGGCCAGCTCGCCGGTGCGAGGACGCCGTCCGCGTTCCGTACCAGCGGGGTGGTGAGCCGGTCGCGCTTCTGCGCGTAGCGGAAGCCGAAGCGGCCCTTGTCGCAGAGCCACTCCTCGTTGACCTCGGGATCGTTCGCCGCCATCCGCCGCATGACCTTGCCGCGCCGGTGGTCCGTACGGGTCGCGCAGCCGCCCGCGCAGTGCTCGCAGACGCCCGGCGAGGAGACCAGGTCGAAGGGGCGGGAGCGGAAGCGGTACGCAGCGGAGGTGAGCGCGCCGACCGGGCAGATCTGGATGGTGTTGCCGGAGAAGTACGACTCGAAGGGGTCGCCCTCGCCGGTGCCGACCTGCTGGAGGGCGCCCCGCTCGATCAGCTCGATCATCGGGTCGCCCGCGATCTGGTTCGAGAACCGGGTGCAGCGGGCGCAGAGCACGCACCGCTCGCGGTCGAGCAGCACCTGCGTGGAGATCGGCACGGGCTTCTGGAAGGTGCGCTTGTGGCCCTCGAAGCGGGTGTCGGGCTCGCCGACCTGCATGGCCTGGTTCTGGAGCGGGCACTCGCCGCCCTTGTCGCAGACCGGGCAGTCCAGGGGGTGGTTGATGAGCAGCAGCTCCATCACCCCGCGCTGCGCCTTCTCGGCGACCGGTGACGTCAGCTGCGACTTGACGACCATGCCGTCGGTGCAGGTGATCGTGCAGGACGCCATCGGCTTGCGCTGGCCCTCGACCTCGACGATGCACTGGCGGCAGGCGCCGGCCGGGTCGAGGAGCGGGTGGTCGCAGAAGCGCGGGATCTCGATGCCCAGTTGCTCGGCGGCGCGGATCACCAGCGTCCCCTTGGGGACGGAGATCTCGATGCCGTCGATGGTCAGCGAGACGAGATCCTCGGGCGGAACCGCGGCTTCGCCGCCTCCGGAGGGAGCATTCGTGGTCACCGTCATGCGTTCACCTCCAGGTGCGGGTTCTGGTCTGCCCACACGGTGGACTTCGCGGGGTCGAAGGGGCAGCCCTTGCCGGTGATGTGCTGCTCGTACTCCGCGCGGAAGTACTTGAGCGAGGAGAAGATCGGGGAGGCGGCGCCGTCGCCGAGCGCGCAGAAGGACTTGCCGTTGATGTTGTCGGCGATGTCGTTGAGCTTGTCGAGGTCGGACAGCTCCCCCTTGCCGTCCTCGATGTCGCGGAGCAGCTGGACGAGCCAGTACGTCCCTTCGCGGCAGGGGGTGCACTTGCCGCAGGACTCGTGGGCGTAGAACTCGGTCCAGCGGGTGACGGCCCGTACGACGCAGGTGGTCTCGTCGAAGCACTGGAGCGCTTTGGTGCCGAGCATGGAGCCGGCCGCGCCGACGCCCTCGTAGTCGAGCGGGACGTCGAGGTGCTCGTCGGTGAACATCGGGGTCGAGGAGCCGCCGGGGGTCCAGAACTTGAGGCGGTGTCCGGCCCTGATGCCGCCGCTCATGTCGAGGAGCTGGCGCAGCGTGATGCCGAGGGGCGCCTCGTACTGGCCGGGGCTGGTGACATGGCCGCTGAGCGAGTAGAGCGTGAAGCCCGGGGACTTCTCGCTGCCCATCGACTTGAACCAGTCCTTGCCGCGGTTGAGGATCGCGGGAACCGACGCGATGGACTCGACGTTGTTCACCACAGTGGGGCAGGCGTACAGGCCCGCCACCGCCGGAAAGGGAGGACGCAGCCGGGGCTGTCCGCGACGCCCCTCCAGGGAGTCGAGCAGCGCGGTCTCCTCGCCGCAGATGTACGCGCCCGCGCCCGCGTGCACGACGACGTCGAGGTCGAGTCCGCTGCCGAGGATGTTCTTGCCGAGGTAGCCCGCCGCGTACGCCTCGCGCACCGCCTCGTGCAGCCTGCGCAGTACGGGGACGACCTCGCCGCGCAGATAGATGAAGGCGTGCTGTGAGCGGATCGCGTAGCAGGCGATCACGATGCCCTCGATGAGGGAGTGCGGGTTGGCGAAGAGAAGGGGGATGTCCTTGCAGGTGCCGGGTTCCGACTCGTCGGCGTTGACGACCAGGTAGTGCGGCTTGCCGTCGCCCTGCGGGATGAACTGCCACTTCATCCCGGTGGGGAAGCCGGCGCCGCCGCGTCCGCGCAGGCCCGCGTCCTTGACGTAGGCGATGAGGTCGTCGGGCGACATGGCGAGGGCCTTGCGGAGCCCCTGGTAGCCGTCGTGCCGCTCGTAGGTGGCCAGGGTCCAGGACTCCGGCTGATCCCAGAAGGCGGACAGGACGGGCGCGAGGAGCTTCTCCGGGCTGGTCCCGTTCTCGTTGAGCTCGGTGGCCATGGTCATCACTCCTCCTCCTCGGCTTCGGGCCGCGGCGGGTTCACCGGTCCGGCCGGGTGGGCCGGGTCGGAGGCCGAGGTCCGCTCGGGGGCGTCGTGCGAGCTGAGGTGCTCGGCGCCGGGCTGCGGCGTGTCCTTCGGGGCGGCGTCGCGGGGCGGGGCGTCCTGGGGGTCCGCGCCGTCCCGTGGGCGTACCACCCGCTGGAGCCCCTCGCCCTTGGCGAGCCGCAGCCCGACCAGCGAGGCGGGTCCCGCGCCGCCGGTGGCCTCGACGGCGCCGGGGCGCTCGTCGGGGAAGCCGGCCAGGATGCGCGAGGTCTCCTTGTACGTGCACAGCGGGGCGCCCCGGGTGGGCGCGACGGGGCGTCCCTCGCTGAGGTCGTCGACGAGCCGCAGGGCGGTGTCCGGCGTCTGGTTGTCGAAGAACTCCCAGTTGACCATCACCACGGGAGCGAAGTCGCAGGCCGCGTTGCACTCGATGTGTTCGAGGGTGATCTTGCCGTCGGGGGTCGTCCCGTGGTTGTCGACGCCGAGATGGCGCTTCAGCTCGTCGAAGATGGCGTCGCCGCCCATCACCGCGCAGAGCGTGTTGGTGCAGACGCCGACCTGGTACTCCCCGCCGGGCTCGCGCCGGTACATGGAGTAGAAGGTGGCGACGGCGGTGACCTCGGCGGTGGTCAGGCCGAGCTGCTCGGCGCAGAAGGCCATCCCCGTACGGGAGACGAAGCCCTCCTCGGACTGGGTGAGGTGGAGCAGCGGCAGCAGCGCGGAGCGGGAGTCCGGGTAGCGGCCGATGATCTCCTTCGCGTCCGCTTCGAGCCGGGCGCGTACCTCGTCCGGGTAGGCGGGGGCGGGCAGCCGCGGCATCCCGAGGCTGACCCCGGTGGTGGCCGCGGCTGCCGTGCCTGCCGCGGCGTTGGGCGGTGTGGCGGTCACCGGTCGACGCCTCCCATCACGGGGTCGATGGACGCGACGGCGACGATGACGTCGGCGACCTGGCCGCCCTCGCACATCGCCGCCATGGCCTGGAGATTGGTGAAGGACGGATCGCGGAAGTGCACGCGGTACGGGCGGGTGCCCCCGTCGGAGACGACATGCGCGCCGAGTTCGCCCTTGGGCGACTCCACGGCGGCGTACGCCTGACCGGCCGGGACCCGGAAGCCCTCCGTCACCAGCTTGAAGTGATGGATCAGAGCCTCCATGGACGTGCCCATGATGTTCTTGATGTGGTCGAGGGAGTTGCCGAGTCCGTCCGGGCCGAGCGCGAGCTGCGCGGGCCAGGCGATCTTCTTGTCGGCGACCATCACCGGGCCCGGCTCCAGCCGGTCCAGGCACTGTTCGACGATCCGCAGCGACTGGCGCATCTCTTCCAGGCGGATGAGGAAGCGGCCGTACGCGTCGCAGGTGTCGGCGGTCGGGACGTCGAACTCGAACGTCTCGTAACCGCAGTACGGGTCGCTCCTGCGCAGGTCGTGCGGGAGCCCGGTGGAGCGCAGGATGGGTCCGGTGGCGCCGAGCGCCATGCAGCCGGCCAGGTCGAGATAGCCGACGTCCTGCATGCGGGCCTTGAAGATCGGGTTGCCGGTGGCGAGCTTGTCGTACTCCGGCAGGTTCTTGCGGAGTTGCCTCAGCAGCTCGCGCAGCTTGTCGACGGCGCCCGGGGGGAGGTCCTGGGCGAGGCCGCCGGGGCGGATGAACGCGTGGTTCATCCGCAGTCCGGTGATCATCTCGTAGGCATCGAGAATCAGTTCACGATCGCGGAATCCGTAGATCATGATCGTGGTCGCGCCCAGTTCCATGCCGCCGGTCGCGAGACAGACGAGGTGCGAGGAGAGCCGGTTCAGCTCCATCAGCAGGACACGGATGAGCGTGGCGCGGTCCGGGATGTCGTCCTCGATGCCGAGCAGCTTCTCGACGCCCAGGCAGTACGCCGTCTCGTTGAAGAACGACGTCAGGTAGTCCATGCGCGTGACGAAGGTGGTGCCCTGCGTCCAGTTGCGGAATTCGAGGTTCTTCTCGATGCCCGTGTGCAGATAGCCGATGCCGCAGCGGGCCTCGGTGACGGTCTCGCCCTCGATCTCCAGGATCAGCCGCAGCACCCCGTGGGTGGAGGGGTGCTGGGGACCCATGTTGACGACGATCCGCTCGTCGTCGGCCTTGGCGGCGGACTGGACGACCTCGTCCCAGTCGCCGCCGGTGACCGTGTAGACGGTGCCCTCGGTGGTCTCCCGGCCGGAGCCGAGCGCGTCGAAGGCGTCCGGGGCGGAGTCCTGCGGGGCGGAGGCGTGTGAAGTGGTCATCAGGAGTACGACCTCCGCTGGTCCGGAGCCGGGATCTGGGCGCCCTTGTACTCGACGGGGATACCGCCGAGCGGGTAGTCCTTGCGCTGCGGGAAGCCCTGCCAGTCGTCCGGCATCATGATCCGGGTCAGGGCGGGGTGGCCGTCGAAGATCAGGCCGAAGAAGTCGTACGTCTCCCGCTCGTGCCAGTCGTTGGTCGGATAGACCGCGACCAGGGACGGTACGTGCGGATCCTCGTCCGGCGCGGAGACCTCCAGGCGGATCAGCCGGCCGTGGGTGAGCGAGCGCAGGTGGTAGACGGCGTGCAGCTCGCGCCCCTTGTCGCCGGGGTAGTGGACGCCGGAGACCCCCGTGCACAGCTCGAAGCGGAGGGCCGGGTCGTCGCGCAGGGTGCGGGCCACCTGGGGCAGATGCTCGCGGGCGATGTGGAAGGTGAGCTCGTCGCGGTCGACGACCGTTTTCTCGATGGCGTGGGAGGGGACGAGGTCCTGCTCCTCCAGCGCGCCCTCCAGCTCATCGGCGATCTCGTCGAAGACACCGCCGGGTCCGCCGTACGGCCGGGAGGAGGCGCCCGGCAGCGTCACGGTCCGTACGAGACCGCCGTACCCGCTGGTGTCCCCGCCGTTGTTGGCGCCGAACATGCCCCTCTGCACCCGGATGGGCTCGTCGGCCCGGCCGCGCGCGGACGGAACGTTCTTGCCGGACTCCGGCCCGCCGTTCCCGGATTCCGGCCCGCCGTTCCCGGAGGGCGGCCGGTCGTTCCCGGATCGCGGCTTGTCGTCTCCGGATCGCTGCTTGTCGCTCACCGCAGCAGCCCCTTCATCTCGATCAACGGGAGCGCCTTGAGGGCCGCCTCCTCCGCCTCGCGGGCCGCTTCCTCCGCGTTGACCCCGAGCTTGGAGCTCTGGATCTTCTGGTGGAGCTTGAGGATGGCGTCCATCAGCATCTCGGGACGTGGTGGGCAGCCGGGCAGATAGATGTCGACAGGAACGACGTGGTCGACGCCCTGCACGATCGCGTAGTTGTTGAACATCCCGCCCGACGAGGCACAGACCCCCATGGAGATCACCCACTTGGGGTCGGGCATCTGGTCGTAGACCTGCCGCAGGACGGGCGCCATCTTCTGGCTCACCCGCCCCGCCACGATCATCAGGTCGGCCTGGCGCGGTGAGCCGCGGAAGACCTCCATGCCGAACCGCGCCAGGTCGTACCGCCCGGCGCCGGTCGTCATCATCTCGATGGCGCAGCAGGCGAGACCGAACGTCGCGGGGAAGACGGAGGACTTCCGCACCCAGCCCGATGCCTGTTCGACGGTGGTCAGCAGGAAACCGCTCGGCAGCTTCTCTTCGAGTCCCATTGGTGGCCCCTCAGCCCCTTTAGTCCCATTCCAGACCGCCGCGCCGCCACACATACGCGTAGGCGACGAAGACGGTGAGCACGAAGAGCAGCATCTCCACGAGCCCGAAAATCCCCAGGGCGTCGAAGCTGACCGCCCACGGGTAAAGGAAGACGACCTCAATATCGAAAATGATGAAGAGCATCGCCGTCAGGTAGTACTTGATGGGGAATCGGCCGCCCCCGGCCGGCGTCGGTGTGGGCTCGATGCCGCACTCGTACGCTTCGACTTTCGCCCGGTTGTAACGCTTTGGGCCGATAAGCGTGGCCATGACCACGGAGAAGATCGCAAACCCGGCCCCCAGCGCGCCGAGCACGAGGATGGGTGCGTAGGCATTCACGCCCCTCAGCTCCTTCCAGTCGTCCTTGACCGTCGGATCGCACCGGGCGGACCGCCTCGCCGCCTCATCGCGGATCACCGAAGATCGCATCCATGTGAGGCAGTTCACAAGCCCGGCTGCCCCGCATCCTATGCCCGGCGGCCTGTGATCTGCGACACGGGGTACAGCGGGGAGTTTGTGATCTCCACCACCTGACGAAGGATCATGAAGTCGGATGAGGGGTGATCTTCATACGCGAAGCGGCCACGTGATCACCAGAGGTGACATTCGAGCTCGTCGATGCTGGTCGGAGGCGTCACGCCCTATCAAGAGATGCACCGTACAAGCAAATTGGCGATGAGACACTTTCGGGTGATACGGCGCGGAGGGTCACCCGAGCGAGGGGGCGGCGGGCTCCCGGTGGACCGAAGGGGACACGTGCACGCATTCACGAGCAACCGGACGCGAGCCCGATGCGGCCGGCGGGGCGACGGGACGGCCTCACGAGAGCGCCGGAACCAACTCATTCGGGAGCGCGTCACACCTCACGTGACCGGACCGACAGCCGAACGGTGACCGACCTGTTATCTGCGCACCCAAAATGTGACCTGCGTCACTTCACTCAACCCCTCAAAGAAGAGGGCTTGGCCATGAGTGTGAAGCGATGGTAAGCGGCAGGCAATTCGGACGTTTATCGGAAAGCCCGTGATCACAGCCATGATCACCCTTGCCCGTTTTGCCCGTTACGGCGTCAATAAAGGCTGAAGGAAAGCGGATTCACAGATTCCGGGCGGAACTGTGGTGCACCCCACGTTTCTTGACGAGAACCCGGGCCGACCTGATAGCCGTTGGTCTCATGTCCCACACCGCTCAGATAACCAGCCACCGGAAGCCCCGCCGGAGCACCCCGCGCGTCAGCCTTCGCGCCGGAGTCGCCGGTGGCGTACTCAGCACAATCGCGGTCGCCGGTGCCGCCGCGCCGGCGAACGCCGAGCCGGTGACCGAGACCATCGAAATGCCCACCATCACCGCGGGCCTCGCCAGCGACTTCGCCCGGTCCGCCGAGGCGACCCAGCAGGTGGCCAACACCCTGGACCTGCGCGCCCAGCAGGACGCCGCCGCCGCGACGGCGGCCAAGACCGCGAAGACCGCGAAGGCGGAGGCCGAGCGCAAGGCCGAGGCCAAGCGGAAGGCCGAGGAAGCCCGCAAGAAGGCCGCCGAGGCCGCCGAGCGCGCCTCCCGCACCGCCGAGCGCACGACGCTCAGCAACGCCTCCTCGGACTCCGGCTCCAGCTCCGCGTCGAGCTCGTCGTCGGCCTCCGACACCGCCTCCCAGGCCACCTCGCAGGCGACCGGTTCGGCCGCCGCCGTGCTCGCCTTCGCGCGGGCGCAGGTCGGCGACGCGTACATCCTGGGCTCCACGGGCCCGAACGCCTGGGACTGCTCCAGCCTCGTCCAGGCCTCGTTCCGCCAGATCGGCGTCGACCTCCCCCGCGTCTCGCAGGACCAGTCGGTGGCGGGTACCCAGGTCTCCCTGGACAACCTCCAGCCCGGCGACATCCTCTACTGGGGCAGCGCCGGCAGCGCGTACCACACGGCGATCTACATCGGCGGCGGCGAGTTCATCGGCGCGCAGAACCCGAGCAAGGGCGTCATCCAGGCTTCCCTGGACTACGACCCCCCGACCGGCGCGGTCCGCGTCCTCTGACGCACGCACCCCTCGTTACGACCGAGCACCACGTACGGCGATGGCCCGCACCCCGCAGGGGGGATGCGGGCCATCGCCGTTTTGATCAAGCTCTCACTTAACCCGATCGAGTGATGGCATGCTAACTGCTCCTGGGTAGAAGACACTTACGTCACTTCGCACCACCACCGCCGGACGGTCCCCCACATCGTGCGGCCAGGAGGAAGCTCCCCCCATGACCATAAAAGGCATCGACGTCTCGTCGTACCAGAGCTCGACCTACTCCACCGCCGGCTTCGACTTCGTCTTCGTCAAGGCGACCGAAGGCACCTCGTACATCAACCCCAAGATGGCCGCCCAGGCCTCCCACGGCCGGGCGGCCGGGCTGGTCGTCGGGTTCTACCACTTCCTGCGGGGCGGGAACATGAAGGCGCAGGCCAAGTACTTCGTCGAGAAGTGCTCCAGCATCGCCTACGACCCCCTCTTCGCCGACTGGGAGGACAGCGACGTCTCCAACGCGCAGAAGGACGCCTTCCTCGCCGAGGTGAAGCGGCTGCGCGGGACCACGCATCGCGTGGGGCTGTACTGCAACCGGGACTACTGGCTGAACCGCGACACCACCAGCAACGCCGGCGACGCCCTGTGGATCGCGGATTACGTGACCGCCGGGAAGCCCCGGATCCAGGCCGCGTGGAAGTTCCACCAGTACACGGACAGCCCCCTCGACACGAACATCGGTCAGTTCACCGACCGCGCCGCGCTGAAGAAGTGGGCGAGAAAGGGCTGAGGGCCGCGGAGGACCTCACGCCTTCGGCGCCACCTTCGAAAGGCCGTTGATGATGCGGTCCATCGCATCGCCGCCCGTCGGATCCGTGAGGTTCGCCAGCATCTTGAGGGTGAACTTCATCAGCAGCGGATGCGTCAGGCCGCGCTCCGTCGCGAGTTTCATGATCTTCGGATTTCCGATGAGCTTCACGAACGCGCGGCCCATCGTGTAATAACCGCCGTAGGTCTCCTTGAGCACCTTCGGGTAGTGCAGCAGCGCCAGTTCGCGCTGCGCCGGGGTCGCCCGGGCGTGGGCCTGGACGATGACGTCCGCCGCGATCTGGCCCGACTCCATGGCGTACGCGATGCCCTCGCCGTTGAACGGGTTGACCATGCCCCCCGCGTCCCCCACCAGCAGCAGCCCCTTGGTGTAGTGCGGCTGCCGGTTGAACGCCATCGGCAGTGCGGCGCCCCTGATCGGCATCGTCATGTTGTCGGGGGTGTAGCCCCAGTCCTCCGGCATCGACGCGCACCACGCCTTCAGCACCTCGCGCCAGTCCAGCTCCTTGTACGCGGACGAGGAGTTGAGGATGCCGAGACCGACGTTCGACGTGCCGTCGCCCATGCCGAAGATCCAGCCGTAGCCGGGCAGCAGCTTGTCCGGGCCCGGACCGCGCCGGTCCCACAGCTCCAGCCATGACTCCAGGTAGTCGTCGTCGTGGCGCGGCGAGGTGAAGTACGTCCGTACGGCCACGCCCATCGGCCGGTCCTCGCGGCGGTGCAGTCCCATCGCGAGCGACAGCCGCGTCGAGTTGCCGTCGGCGGCGACGACCAGCGGCGCGTGGAAGGTGACCGGGGTCTTCTCCTCGCCCAGCTTGGCGTGGACGCCGGTGATCCGGCCCGTACGGGCGTCGGTGATCGGGGCGCCGACGTTGCAGCGCTCGTGCAGCCGGGCACCGGCCTTCTGCGCCTGCCGGGCGAGCTGCTCGTCGAAGTCGTCGCGCTTGCGGACCAGGCCGTAGTCCGGGTACGCCGCCAGGTCCGGCCAGTCGAGCTGGAGCCGTACGCCGCCGCCGATGATCCGCAGCCCCTTGTTGCGCAGCCAGCCGGCCTCTTCCGAGATGTCGATGCCCATCGACACGAGCTGCTTGGTGGCGCGCGGGGTGAGTCCGTCGCCGCACACCTTCTCGCGCGGGAACGCCGTCTTCTCCAGCAGCAGCACGTCCAGACCCGCCTTGGCGAGGTAGTACGCGGTCGTGGCACCGGCCGGACCGGCGCCGACGACAATGACGTCCGCGGTGTTCTCGGAGAGGGGCTCAGTCACAGCGGGTTCTCCCGAAGACTCGAATTCGCGTACCGAACGGCACTGGTCACCTGCAGTCTATGGGTGCGTACCGATCCCCCCAGTGAAGGGCTGCCCTCGTGGACAACACAACCAAGGCGCTCCCCGTCGTGCGGCTCCGCGTCCCCACCGAGGAGGACGCCTTCGCCTGGCACCGCGTCTTCGACGACCCCGAGGTGATGGAGTTCCACGGCGGCGCACCGGCCGAGATGTCCGTGTACGAGGAGCTGACCGCCCGCCAGCGCCGGCACGACGCCGAGCGGGGCTTCTGCCTCTGGACGATGCTGGACGAGTCCGGGGAGGTGATCGGCTTCACGGGCGCCCAGCCCTGGCCGCACCCGGAGTTCGGGCCGGTGGGCGAGATCGAGATCGGCTGGCGGCTGGGCCGCGCGTACTGGGGCCGGGGCTACGCGACGGCCGCCGCGCGGACCACGCTGGAACGGGTACGGGCGGCGGGCGTCAGCCGGGTCGTGGCGATGGTGAACTCCCGCAACGCCCGCTCGGTCGCGGTGACCCGGCGGCTGGGGATGGAACTGGCGGAGACGTATGTGGGGCCGGTGTCCCGGCAGGAGGCCTTCTGCTTCCGTCTGGAGTTGTGAGGCGCGGCCCGTCAGACCCGTACGCCCCGGTGCAGCGCCACGATGCCGCCCGTCAGGTTCCGCCACGCCACCTTCGACCAGCCCGCGCCCTGGAGCCTGGCGGCCAGTGCGGGCTGGTCGGGCCAGTCGCGGATGGACTCGGCGAGGTAGACGTACGCGTCGGGGTTGGACGAGACGGCGCGCGCGACCGGCGGCAGCGCCCGCATCAGGTACTCCGTGTAGACGGTCCTGAACGGCGCCCAGGTCGGCTGCGAGAACTCGCAGATCACGATCCGGCCGCCCGGCTTCGTCACCCGGTACAGCTCGCGCAGCGCCGCGTCCGTGTCCTGGACGTTCCGCAGCCCGAAGGAGATCGTCACCGCGTCGAACACCGCGTCGGCGAAGGGCAGCCTCGTCGCGTCGCCCGCCGTGAACGGCATCCACGCGTGCCGCTTCTTGCCCTCGCGCAGCATCCCGAGGGAGAAGTCGCACGGCACGACGTACGCGCCCGTCGCGGCGAACGGCTGGGAGGAGGTGGCGGTGCCGGCCGCCAGGTCGAGGATCTTCTCGGCCGGGCGGGCGCCGACCGCCCTGGCGACCTCCTTGCGCCACCGCCGGTCCTGGCCGAGCGAGAGCACGTCGTTGGTGAGGTCGTAGTTCTCCGCCACGACGTCGAACATCGAGGCGACTTCGTGCGGCTGCTTGTCCAGGGAGGCTCGGGTCACGTCGGTCAGTCTGCCAGGGCGGGGCGCGCCGCCCCGCATCAGGGCAGCAGCCTCGGCCGCCGTTTCGCCGCCACGTCCTCCACCCACCCGAAGAGCGCCACCGCCGCCGCGATCAGCACCCACGCGATCCCGAACTGGAACCACGCGCTGTCGAGCGGCAGGTCCCGCTCGAAGGCGGGGATGTTCCACATCGCGTCGATCAGCGGCACGCTCACCATCAGCGCGACCTCGTGCCAGAGGTAGACGGTCACCGCGCGGGCGTTGAAGACCTTCACGACCCGGTCGGCCACGGGACGGCGCCCGAGCCACCCGAGGTCCGGCCGGAACCGCATCAGCAGCAGCACGAACCCAGCCGACCACAGCGCCTGCCCGAGCGGGATGTCGTCGAGGTCGTACGTACCGTCCACCGGATGGGAGAACGCCCACCCCGCGCCGAGCACCATCACCGGGAGTGCGGCGCACACCATGGGCCCCGGGCGCAGCCGGTCGAGCACCCCGTCGCGGTGCGCGAAGCCCAGCAGCCAGCAGAAGAGGAAGACCGACAGATCACCGAGCGCGGCGCCGAGCCGCCCGTCCGGGAGGGGCCACAGCGTCTCGAAGACGGCGACCGGGACGAGCGACAGGAGGAGTACGGGAAGCGGCGCGCGCCGGAAGAGCCTCAGCAGCACGGGCGAGAGCAGCACGAACCACAGGTACGTCCGCAGGTACCAGAGCACCGCCCACGCCTGTTCGCCCCAGGCGTCGCCGGGCGGGTCCCCCACCGGCAGCAGCCAGTAGACGGCGTCGGTGCCCGGCAGCCAGCCGTGCCGCGCCATGGCCACGACGAGCACGGCCCCGAACACCCACAGCGGCACCAGCAGCCGCCGCAGTCTGCTCCGGATCACCGCGCCGGCGGGCCGCTCCAGGGAGCGCGCCATCAGCGAGCCGGCGAGCGCGAACATGACTCCCATGGAGGGGAAGACCAGGCCCAGCCAGGGCCACTCGAAGGTGTGGTACGTGACGACGCGGACCAGCGCGAAGGCGCGCAGCGCGTCGAAGTACCGGTCCCGGCCGTCACCGGATCCGCCACCGGAGGGCGTGGCCGTATCCGGACCCGGACCCGGACGTACCGCCTCCGGCGGCAGCGCTCCCCTGCGGTGCGCGCCCGCCATCAGACCGCCCCCGTGCCGGGGCGGGGCGCGCCGACCTCGCCGGTGCGCTTGAGCTTCTGCCAGCGCAGCCGGCCGCCGGTGAGCGCCGTGACGCTGGAGTGGATCAGCACCAGATACATCAGCTGCCGGTAGGCGATCTGCTGCAACGGCATCATCAGCAGATACCGGTACTTCTCCTTGTCGAGCCGGAACGCGTACGCGGCGCACAGCAGTTGGACGAGGAGGACCGCCAGCCAGGCGAGCAGGGACGCCTTGAAGTCGACGAAGATCATCGCGTAGAGGGTGAACACGTCGATGAGCGGGGCGAAGACGGGCGTCACGATCTGGAAGAGCACCACGAGCGGCATACCGACCCGGCCGAACCGGCCCGAGGGCCCCTTGTCCAGGACCGACCGGCGATGCTTCCACAGCGCCTGCATCGTGCCGTAACTCCAGCGGTAGCGCTGGCGCCAGAGCTGCCCGACGGTGGCGGGCGCCTCGGTCCAGGCGCGCGCGTGCTCCGCGTACACGACGCGCCAACCCGCGCGGTGCAGGGCGATGGTGATGTCGGTGTCCTCGGCGAGGGTGTCCTCGCTCATGCCGCCGGCATCGAGGACGGCCCGCCGGCGGAAGGCGCCGATGGCGCCCGGGATGGTGGGCATGCAGCCCAGGACGTCGTACATCCGGCGGTCGAGGTTGAAGCCCATCACGTACTCGATGTGCTGCCATGCCCCGATGAGCGTGTCGCGGTTGCCGACCTTCGCGTTGCCCGCGACCGCGCCGACCCGCTCGTCGCCGAAGGGCTGCACCAGCTCCCGTACGGTGTCGGGTTCGAAGACCGTGTCGCCGTCCATCATCACGACGATGTCGTACGCGGCCTGTCGCACCCCGTTGTTGAGGGCGGCGGACTTGCCCGCGTTCTCCTGACGCACGACGCGGACATTGGGCAGCCCCAGGGACTCCGCGATCTCGGCGGTGCCGTCCGTGGAGCCGTCGTCCACGACGACGATTTCGATCGGATGGGTGCTCGCGGCGAGGGAGTTGAGCGTGTTGGCGATGCACTCCTTCTCGTTGTACGCGGGCACGATCACGCTCACCGGTCCGTAGACCGGCGGGCCCCAGGTGAAGCGGCGTCTGTTGCGCTGCCGGTGGTGGCGGCGGGCGAGGACGAGCATCAGCCCGAACCGTGCCAGCACGGCGACGCCGACGACCGCGAGGCCGGTGGCGAGCCCCGGGACGGACCACTCGGCGACGGCCACGGCGGCGATCAGGGCCCTGCCCTCCCAGAGGGTGGCGCCGGTGGCCCTGCGGTGGGCAAGCTGCTCGGCGTCAGTACCGGAACCCGTGGCCGCGGGGCCGCCATCGGGGCCGCTCGCGTCGGCTCCACCGGGCTGCCGGTCGGCCTGCTGGGCTCCGCTGACCGTGGTGAAGGTGTATCCCTTCGCCTTCATCTTCTCGATGTACCGCGGCAGCGCCTTCAGCGTCTCCGTACGGTCGCCGCCCGCGTCGTGGAAGAGCACCGCCGCGCCGTCGCCGTCCCTCGGCGTGGCCCATTCCACGATCTTGCTGACGCCCGGCTCCTGCCAGTCCTCGCTGTCGGTGTCGATGAAGACGCTCGTGTACCCCAGCGCGCCGAGGCGCCGGTAGATCGGCCAGCTCTCGTTGTCGATCGCGTCGTTGGTCGAGGAGTACGGGGCACGGAACAGCGTCGTCGTGATCCCCGCCGCGCCCGCCAGCGCGAGTTGCGTCTGGGCGATTTCCCGCTTCACGCGGGCGGCGCTCTGATAGGAGAGATCGACGTGAGTGAAGGTGTGGATACCGACCTCGTTTCCCTGGTCGACCATGTCCCTCACCACTCCGGGATAGCGCGAGACCATCGAGCCGATGAGAAAGAACGTGCCGGGCACGTCCTGGTCGTTCAGAATTTTGAGGACTTTCTCCGTGTACTCGGGATCGGGTCCGTCGTCGAAGGTCAGCACGATCGTCTTGTCCGTCACGGACCGGGTACGCGCCCGGCCGTCGACGAAGCTGAGAAGCGGGCCGCCGTCCACCACGCTGTCGGGGACGTCGCTGTTGCTCGCGTCGGAGCGGATCCGCTGGTCGCCTCCGACCTCGGAGCGCAGATAGCCGTCGAGCAGCAGCACGCTGACGAGGCCGGCCAGAAGCAGCACGGCGAAGATCACCCGGGGCTTGGGCACCGCCTGCCGGCCGACGCGCTCGATACGGGTGGGGGTGGCGTGCCGGCGCCTGCGCGCCCGGGAGTTGGTGGGGGTCTCGGACATCGGCTCAGCGATCGCCCGCGGTGGAGGCGGAAGGGGCCGCGGAGGCGGCGGCTGTGGGAGAGCCCGTGGGAGACACCGTGGGCGGCGCCTGTGCCGCGCCGGGCGGCGGGGCGCCACCCGGCGGGCCGTACCCCGTTCCGCCCTCGGCGGCGGGCCCGCCGTCGAACGGCAGCACCTGCGACGGGCTCAGGGAGATCCCGCCCACGAAGGCGAGTCCCAGGACGGCGACATACCCGAGGGTGACGATGCCCAGCGCCACTCCGGCACGGCGGAGCAGGCGGGCCCTGCGCCCGGAGGCGTCCACGAAGACGGGGCCCTCCTGCGGACGGGCCGCACCGCGTCTACGGCGCCGGTCGGGCCGGTCCCGCCGGTCGGGCCGGTTCCATCGGTCGGGCCGGTTCCGCCGGACCCGCCGGACCGGCCTTTCCGTGCGTTCCTCAAGGGCGTGGTCAGCATGCATGCGAGCAGATTGGCCACCCTTTATGTGCGAAACCTGTGGCTCCGAGGACGCGTTCCTATGAATTCTTTCTTTTCCTGTCAGCGAGCTGGGAGAGTTGCGGCCCGGAAATCCCCGAGAACGCCCGTCGGGTCCGCGAACGAACTGCTGGGAATGGGTGGTTGGCCCTGTCCACCGAATCGTCCATCCCGGACTGTGGGCTCCGTCACCCTATTTCGTTGTGGGAGGCTCCTGCCGTTCGGCGCATTCTTCCGGGCACACATGAGAGCGGGTGTATTCATCCATGCCGAGTTCGCGGAGTCTCGGGCGATCCGTCATCCGGACCGGGGTGTCGGCCGCGCTCGCGCTGGCCTGTACGGCCTGCGCGACCGGCACCGCCGCCGATGCCGGTGCCGGTGCCGACCGGAACGCGGGCTCCCCGCCCGGCCGTACCGCCGCCGCGACAACGGAGTTCGCCCCGTACGTCAGCGCCACCACCGCCGCCGGTACCGACGGGGCCGGCTCCCCCGGCACGTACAACCTGGCCTTCGTGATCACGGGCGGTGCGGACGACTGCACCCCGACGTGGGGCGGTACGGCGGCGTACGACAGCGCGGCCGTCAAGGCCCGGGTCGCGAGGCTGACGGCCTCGGGCGCCGATGTCCGGGTCTCCTTCGGCGGCGCGGCGGGCACCGAACCGGCGCTCGGCTGCGAGGACGTCGACAGCCTGGTGGCCGCCTACACGAAGGCGCTCGACGCGGTCGGCGCGACCAGGGCCGACTTCGACATCGAGGGCGACGCACTCACCGACAGCGCCTCCGTCGCGCTGCGGAACAAGGCGATCGTCCAGCTCCAGAAGGAGCGGGACCTCGACGTCACGTACACCCTGCCGGTGATGCCGGACGGTCTGGAGGAGAGCGGTACAGCGCTCCTCTCCGACGCGGCGGAGCGCGGCGTGCGGCTCTCCGCCGTCAACATCATGGCGATGAACTACGGTTCCGCGTACACCGGGGACATGGGCGGCTACGCGGAACGGGCGGCGCGGGCGGCCCACGAACAGATCGCGGACATCCTGGGGCTGTCGTCGGCGCGGGCGTGGACGTCGCTCCACATCACGGCGATGGCGGGCGTCAACGATGTCGCGGGCGAGACCTTCACCCTCGCGGACGCGGCGCGGCTGCGCCGTTTCGCCCGGCAGAACGGCGTGGGCGCGCTCTCGATGTGGGCGACGTTCCGGGACCGGGCGTGCGCGGAGGGCGTGTCGACGGACAGGGCGTCCGACACGTGCAGCGGCGTCGAGCAGTCGGCGGGGGCGTTCGCGCGGGCGCTGGCGTCCGACTCCGGCTGAGTGATCTCGGGTGTGAGTAGTTGCGGTGCAGGAAATCCCGTTGAGAACGATCAAGGTCCATCGGAGCCGCCGTCGGGTCCCCGGAATCACTGGGGCGCTTGCCGACAGGTGCGACGACGCAGGGGGTAGAAGCTGCGCCATCAGGCCCGGTCGTCCGGCGCCGGGGCCACGGGGGAGACCGACGGGTTTGCGAGCAGTCGATCTCGGAGCCCGCATCCAACGGCGGCCTCACCGCGGTCGCCCTGTCCCACCGGTCGCCGGTTCAGCGTCGCTTTCCGGTCTCGGAGGCGGTGACGCCCTGGCTGGCGCGGCGCATGGCCTCGTACAGCGCGGTGTCCTCGGGCGGGTCCGGCAGCGGGCCACGGGCCGGCGCCTGGAAGGACTGGATCATCCATGCCACCAGGCGGCGCCAGGCGTCCGGGGCGGCGTCGCCAGTGGCGCTGAGGACTCCGGCGTTGGCCATCAGCAGCAGCACGAGATCGCGGCTGGTGAAGTCCTCGCGCAGTTGCCCGCTGTTCTTGGCGCGGCCGATGAGTTCGAGGAAGCCCTCGTACGCCCGGGCGTGGTGCTGCTCCAGTTCCGGAACGCCGGGGAAGCTCATGGTCAGGACGTCGGCGAAGCCCCGGTCGGCGGCCTGCATCGCACAGACGTCCTGGATGTAGCCGGTGAAGCCGTGCCACGGGTCGGGGTCCGTCAGGGCCTCGGTGGTGGCCTGTGCGTACGCCTTCATGCGGTCGACGAAGACCGCGGCGACGAGATCTTCCTTGCGAGGGAAGTGACGGAAGAGGGTGGCGATCCCCACCCCGGCCTCCCGTGCGACCGAGGCCATCGACGCGTTCAGCCCGTCGCGCCCGAAGACCGTGCGGGCAGCGGCGATGATCCGCCCCCGGTTGCGCTCCGCGTCGCTGCGCTTCGACTGACCTGCGGAAACGGCCGTTCCGACGTCGGCGTCGGTCTGGGGGTCTCGGGGGCTCATACCCATCAGACTAGCAAATCGGAATACCCTATCCAGTTCCCGTGTTACGGTGGACAGCGAAACGGATAAGGCTTTCCGGAAAGAAAACGGATAGCCCTTTCCGACTCTGCTTCCGCGAAAGGCTCTCTCATGCCCACCATCGCCATCGTCGGCGCCGGCCCCCAGCTCGGCCTTGCCATTGCCCGCACCTACGGCACTCACGGCTACGACGTCGCACTGATCGCCCGCAACCGGGCCAAGCTCGAAGACCTGGCCGGTGAGCTGGCTGCCGAGGGCATCAGCGCCGCCGCGTTCCCCGCCGACGTCCTCGACCGCACCGCGCTCACCCAGGCACTCAAGGACACGGCCGCACGCTTCGGCGGCGTCGACGTCCTGGAGTACTCCCCGGTCGGCGGCCTCCAGACCGTCATGACCACCCCGGCCGCGACCGAACCGGCCGACGTGCAACACGAGATGGAGTTCCAGCTCTACGGAGCGATCGCCGCCACCCGCGCGGTGCTGCCCGCCATGCGTGAGGCCGGCGCGGGCACCCTGCTGTTCACCACCGGCGCCGGCTCCGTCGACCCCGTGCCGCAGATCGCCAACGTCAACGCCGCCGCCGCGGCCCTGCGCAACTGGGTCATCAACCTGCACAAGGAGCTGGACGGCACCGGTGTCCAGGCCGCGCACGTCGCCATCAACGTGTCGATCGGCACGCCGGCGGTCCCCGGATTCCCGACCGCCCAGCCGGAGGAGATCTCCCCGGCCTACTGGGACCTGCACACCACCAAGCGCGACCAGGCCGAACTCGTCTTCAGTCTCTGACGCCCAACAGCCACCCGGCCTCCGGCCTCCCGGTAGCTACGCCCCCGCACTTCGCCATCAACACCCGGCTCGGGGAGGACGGCCCCGAACACGTTCCCTCGGGGCCGCCCCCGAGCAGTTCACGTGCCTGTACTTGGACCCGTACGAGCGCCGCGGCCAGGCCGAAGCCGTCATCTGCGGCTGCCTCACCAAGCCCCCATTTCCCCCAGCACAGCAAGGACTCCAGCATGACCAGCACACTCAACGGCAAGACCGCTCTCGTCACGGGATCCAGCCGCGGCATCGGCCGGGCCACCGCCCTCGGCCTCGCCCGCGAGGGGGCCCTGGTCGCCGTGCACTACGGCCGCGACAAGCAGGCCGCCCAGGAGACCGTCGGCCTCATCGAGAAGGACGGCGGACGGGCCTTTGCCGTCGGCGCGGAACTGGGCGCGCCCGGCGCCGTCGATCAGCTGTTTGACCAGCTGGAGGCCGGACTGCGCGAGCACACCGGTGAGACTGTCCTGGACATCCTGGTGAACAACGCCGCTGCGACGACGCCCGGCGGCGCACCGGAAGAGGTGTCCGCCGAGCAGATCGACGAGATCTTCGCGGTCAACGCCAAGGCCCCCTTCCTCCTCGTCCAGCGGGCCCTCGGGCTGATCCCGGCCGGCGGACGCATCGTCAACATCTCCTCCGCGGTCACGCGCATGGCCATGCCGCCGCAGGTCGTCTACGCGATGTCCAAGGGCGCGCTCGACCAGCTCACGCTGCACTTCGCCCGGCACCTCGCCCCTCGGCGGATCACGGTCAACAGCGTGCTCCCCGGTGCCACCGACAATGGCAGTGCGGCCTTCCAGATGCCCGAGGTGCGCGAACCGATGTCGCAGCTGTCGGCGTTCAAGCGCCTGGGCGAGCCGGAGGAGATCGCCAACGTGGTGGTCTTCCTCGCCACCGACCGGGCGCGGTGGATCACCGGAGCCTCCCTCGACGCCACCGGCGGCAGCCTCCTCGGCTAGGGCGTGTTTCGAAAGTCCCGCCTGGCTCGCGACGCCTGGCACGCACGCTCGCCGCGTTGTCGGAGTCGTCCACGTACGTCCAGGCCATCGAGGGCGCCGATCCTCCGCCTTGCGATCGCGCTCGGCGTCCACAGGACGAATCAAGGTGCCGAGACCGAGCGAGCGGAGCGAGTGCAGCGCACCAGACGCCGCAAGCCCCGCCCTGCGGGCGGACGGCGCTACTTTCGCAACACGCCCCAGCACCCCGCCCCGGTCCGGCTTCCTCGGGCACCACCATGTCGGCTCCGCCGTGACCGGCAAGGACACCGCCGTGTTCGCGCTGTCCGCGTGGCCACTCCCGCGGTCCGGCTTGTGTCCCACCCCGTTGGATGCGAAGGAATACCGCGGTAGTCGACTCGGTCGAAAAGGGGATCGCCACTTCGTGCAGACTGATGGTGCCATGTCCCTCAGCACCGCACGCCATCCACCTGCTCCGCCAGCGGTCGGAGATCCCGTTCGGGATCCACCTCACTCTCGTCTGCGACACGACCCACTACCGATGGGGACCGCTGACCGCGAAGGACAAGGTGCCCTCGCTGCTCGACGACGCAGGCCAACCGTTCACTCCCACACCCGCCGGGCGTTCCGAACTCCTCGCGCGGGCTCGTCTCGACGAGGTCGAGGGGAACCTCACTCCTTGGAGTGACGCCCGGGGCGGAGGGCCCCCTTCGGAGGAGCGATGGGCGGGGCGATAACCGCGCGACAACGAGTGACGATCTTGCGTCGCGCTCCTGGCTGAATGGTTCTCAGACGGCGGACACGCCGCAGGGGAAACCGACCCAGGAGGAACAATGGCTCGTCGACTCGTCTCGAAGCACCTGCTCACCCGCCGCGCCGGCATGGCGGTGGCCTCGGTCCTGGCCGCGACGGCCGGGCTCGCGGTCTGCGCCACACCGGGCAACGCCGCCGCGCCGAACACGGTGAACGCCGCCGACGCCGGCCGAGACGGCCATGCCACCGCGGCCAAGCGGCTGGCCGCGCTGATGCGGCAGGACCTGGACGCGGGGGCGCCCGGGGTCGTGGTGCGGGTGAACGACGGGAGCGGCCGGACGATCTCGCTGGCGCAGCAGGCGACGTGGACGAAGCGGGACCACAAGCTGTCGGCGGACGACCAGTTCAGGATGGGGTCGAACACCAAGACGATGGTGGGTGTGCTGGCCCTGCAACTGGCTGCCGAGCACAAGCTGTCGCTGCAGGACCCGGTGGACAAGTGGCTGCCGGGCCTGGTGCCGCACGGCCGGAACATCACGCTGAAGATGCTGCTGAACCACACCAGCGGGCTGTACGACTACATCTACGACCTGAGCGTCCTGGCCCGCGAGATCGGCGTGGACCAGTCCCCCGTGCAGCCGGAGGCGCTGCTGGCGATCTCGGCGAAGTACCCGCCGCTGTCCAAGCCGGGCACCGAATACAACTACAGCAACACCAACTACATAGCCATCGGCCGGGTGTTGGAGAAGGCCAGCGGCCAGAGCCTGGCAACTCTGCTGCAGCGGCGGATCATCAGGCCGCTCGGGCTGCGCGACACCTACCTGGCGACCAACGGCACCTCGCGGGACGGGGCCGAGCTGGCTGCCGGGTATGAGCCGGACGCCGAGCACCTGGCGCCGCTGCTGCCGCCGGGCGTGCCCGAGGGCACCTCGTTCGCCGGGCCGGCGCGGGGCGAGCATGTGCTGGTGACGTCCATCAGCCCTGCGTGGGCATGGGCGGCCGGCGCGATCGTGTCGACGCCGGCCGACCAGCAGCGGTTCCTGCGGGCGCTGGCCTCCGGCAAGCTGCTGCGGCCCGCGCAGCTCAAGCAGATGAGGACGACCGTGGTGGAGACGCCCGGGGACCCGAAGAGCTCGCGGTACGGACTCGGGATCGAGGAGTACAACAGCCCGTGCGGACCGGTCTGGGGGCACACCGGCGGGATGCCCGGTTACTCCAGCCAGAACTACACGGACGCCACCGGCAAGCGCTCGGTCACCGTGGTGACCACGACGCTGTTCGGGCTGCACGACAAGAAGTTGGGCGCCGCGGACCAGAAAGTGGTCGACGCCGCGGTCTGCGCGATGCTCGGCAAGTCCCTTCCGGCCACATCCAAGTGACGTCGTATCACTCAAGGAGCCGAGGGAGGCCACGTAGCGATGGTGGAACGCGGGATGACGGTGCGGGTCGCGAGATGGAGCGCGACGCACCCGTGGCGGGCGATCTGCGGCTGGGTGCTGTTCGTCGTGGTCTGCGTCGGGGTGGGCGCGGTGGCCGGTACGAAGTCGAGCGACTCGGCCATGTCGCCGGGCGAGTCGGGCCGGGCGATCGAGATCGTGGACAGTGGCCGGTTCCATGACCCGGCGATGGAGAACGTGCTGATCAGCGCCCGGTCCGGCGCGTTGGACGAGTCGGCCGCCCGGCGGGCCGCCGCCGATGTGGCCGCCCGGCTCCAGGCCCTGCCGGGGGTGGCGAAGGTGGAGCCGGCCGTGGCGGCGCCGAACGGGTCGGCCCTGCTGGTCCGGGCCGAGATGACGGGAGCGCGCACCGACGCCGGGTCGCAGGTCCAGCCGCTGCTGGACGCGACGGCGGCCACCGCGAAGGCGTACCCGGGGCTGCGGGTCGAGGAGGTCGGGGACGCCTCGATGGACGAGGCTCTCAACAGTCGGATCAAGGGCGACTTCCATCAGGCGGAGCTGATCAGCATCCCGGTCACGCTGGTGATCCTGCTGGTGGCGTTCGGCGCGGTGGTCGCCGCCGGGGTTCCGGTGCTGCTGGCGCTGTCGTCGGTGGGGGCGGCGATCGGGCTGTCGGCGCTGGCCTCGCATCTGGTGCCGACGACCGATGTGCTGAACAGCGTCGTCCTGCTCGTCGGGATGGCGGTCGGGGTCGACTACTCGCTGTTCTATCTGAAGCGGGAGCGCGAGGAGCGGGCCAAGGGGCGCAGCAATATCGACGCGGTCGAGATCGCGGCGGCCACCTCCGGGCACGCGGTCGTGGTCTCGGGCCTCGCGGTCGCGGTCGCCATGTGCGGCATGTACCTGGCGGACGGTGCGACGTTCCACTCGCTGGCGACCGGCTCGATCCTGGTGGTGACGGTCGCGGTGCTCGGCTCGGTCACCGTGCTGCCCGCGCTGCTGGCCAAGCTCGGCCGCCGGCTCGACCGGCCGCGGGTCCCGCTGGTGTGGCGGCTGACCGCCCGCAAGGAGGGCGAGGGCCGGTTCTGGCCGACGGTACTGCGACCCGCGCTGCGGGCCCCGAAGCCGACCCTCGTGGTCTCCGTCGTCGGCCTGCTGGCGCTCGCCGCCCCGGCGCTGGGCATGACGCTGCGGCTGACCGACGACGCCGACCTGCCCCGCTCGATCCCGATCATGCAGAGCTACGACCGGCTGACCGGGGCCTTCCCGAGCACCGGCTCTTCGTTCCGGATCGCGGTCCGCGCACCGGCGAAGGACGCGGCCCAGGTGCGCAAGGCGCTGACCGACCTCGGTCGACGCACCCAGGCCGAGCCGCTGTTCGCCCACGACCAGCCGCCGCAGCCGCAGACCTCGGCGGACCGGACGGTGTCCGTGCTCGACATCGGCGTGCAGTACGCCGTCGGCAGCGACAAGGCCGCCAAGGCGCTCGACGAACTACGGCAACGGCTTGTGCCGTCGGCGCTGGCCGGGCTGCCGGGCGCGCAGTACGCGGTCGGCGGACCGATCGCGACGAACGCCGACTTCACCGCCGACGTGTCCGGAGCGATGCCGTGGACGATCGCCTTCGTTCTCGTGCTCACCTTCGTCGTACTGCTCGCGACCTTCCGGGCACCGGTCATCGCGCTCACCGCGATCGTGCTCAACTCGCTCTCGGCGGGGGCCGCTTACGGGCTGCTCACGCTGGTCTTCCAACACCACTGGGCCGAGGGTCTGTTGGGATTCCGGTCCAACGGCGGGATCGTGACCTGGCTGCCGCTGTTCCTGTTCGTGGTGCTCTTCGGGCTCTCGATGGACTACCACGTCTTCGTGGTGAGCCGGATCCAGGAGGCGGTCCGCGCCGGGGTGCCGACCCGGGAAGCGGTGGCGCGCGGCATCACCGGCTCGGCCTCCACCGTGACCAGCGCCGCCGTGGTCATGGTCGCCGTCTTCTCGATCTTCGGCACGCTGACCACGCTGGACCTCAAGCAGCTCGGCGTCGGACTCGCCACGGCGATCCTGCTGGACGCCACGATCATCCGGGCCGTGGTCCTGCCCGCGGCGATGATCCTGCTCGGCAAGTGGAACTGGTGGACGCCGCGGCCGCTGCGCCGCGAGCCGCACGCGACGGCGGAACCGTTCGCCACCGCCCCCAATGGGCATCGGATCTAGCTCCTAGGAGTGACGATGACCGCGATGAATCTCGCTAGGGTCGGCCGGGTGACGGAGTATTCGAACCGGTGGCGTTCGGGATGGCGCCCGCGGGGTGTCGATGCCGGACTGGTCGCACTGACCCTGTGCGCACCGTTGTTGATGCAGCCGAGTGCCGATCCCTCGGCGCGGGCCTGGTGGTTGCTGCTGGGCACCGAGGTGGTGGCCGCGGTGGCCCTGCCGCTCCGGAGCAAGCTGCCGGTGACGGTGTTCCTGGTGCTCATCGCCACCCTGGTGGCGGCGATCGTCGGGGGTGCGGCCGCAGGTGTGAAGCTGTCCCCGCTGATCTTCCTGTCGCTGGCCGTCGCCCTCTACAGCGTGGGCAGTTACTGCACCAGCTGGGCCCGCACCTGGCTGGTCGTGCTCGGCGGCGGCGCGGTTGTCACCGCCGGAATGTGGATCAACCAGCTGACCGCCGTCTCGGCGCAGTACCGGGGCAGTTCGGATGTGATCGCCGTCCTGGCCCCGATGCCGCTGGCCTGGGCCACCGGGTTCGCCGCCCGCACCCACCGCGCGAACCTCGCGGCGACCGAGCGGCGTGTGGAGGACGTACTGCGCGAGCAGCGGTTGCGCGAACAGCAGGCCGCGCAGCAGGAGCGGGTGCGGATCGCCCGCGAGATGCACGACGTCGTCGCGCATTCGCTCACCCTGCTCGTGGTGCAGGCCGAAACCCTGCGCGCTCGCGGCGGCGAACTCCCGGCCTGGGCGCGTACCCAGATCGACGGACTCGCCGTCGCGGGCCGCCAGGCCGGCGGTGAACTCCGCGACCTGCTGCGGGTGTTGCGCGGCCCCGAGGACGCGGCGCCGCTGGCCCCGATGCCGGGCCTGAGCGATCTGCCCGAACTGCTGGACCGCAGCCGGGCCGCCGGCGCCCAGGTCGCCGGGCGGATCGGGATCGAGGCCGACGCGGGCGCGCTGCCACGGCCGGTGCAACTCACCGCCTACCGCATCGTCCAGGAGTCGCTCACCAACGCCCGCCGCCACTCGCCGGGGGCCCGGGTCCGGGTCCGGGTCGACATCGCCGAGGACGCGGGGCAGTTACGCTGCGAGGTGGTCAACTCCCGCCCCGCCGGGCCCGTAGCGGCCAGTTGGGGCACCGGTCTCGGACTGGTCAGCATGCGCGAACGAGTCGACGCGCTCGGCGGCGAGCTGCGCGCCGGCCCGACCGACGACGGCGGCTTCCAGGTGCTGGCCACCCTGCCGCTGAGCATGGTCCCGCTGGACGTCGCCGGTGTCTGAGCCGATCACCGTGGTCGTCGTGGACGACGAGCCAATCATCCGCGACGGCCTCGCCGCCATCCTGGGCAGCCAGGAAAGCATCGCCATCGTCGGCACCGCCCAGGACGGCGAGGAAGCCGTCGAGGTGTGCGGCCGGCTCAAGCCCGACGTCATCGTGCTGGACATCCGCATGCCGCGCCGCGACGGCCTGTGGGCGCTGGCCGAACTCGGCCGACGCGCCCTGCTCGGCCCCGGCCGCACCCAGGCGCTCATGCTGACCACCTTCGACCTCGACGAATACGTCGACCAGGCGCTCGCCTCCGGTGCCGCCGGCTTCCTGCTGAAGAACAGTTCCTACGAGGAGCTGACCGCCGCCGTGCGGGCCACCGCCGCCGGGCACAGCGCGCTGAGCCCCGCAGTCACCCAGCGGATCATCGCAAGCCACCTCGCCGCCGCCAGGCAGCAGCCCGACAACGGGGACCTGACCCGGCTCGCCGAACTCACACCGCGAGAGCGCGACGTTCTCCGCCTGGTCGGCGACGGGCTCAGCAACGCCGAGATCGCCGACCATCTCGTGGTCAGCCTGCACACGGTGAAGACCCACGTCAGCCGCATGCTGGCGAAAACCGGCTGCCACAGCCGCGCACAGGCCGCCGTGCTGGCCCGCCGCACCCTGAACTGACCGCCCGCCCAAGCCCCGGGGCCGACGCAGTCGGGATTCGCCGGGCAGTTGTTGATCTTGCTCGGGCAAAGGGGTCGTTTATGAGAATCTTTGAGGTGTGGGGTGGCTGCGGGCCGGACAGAGGCCGGGGTGACGCCGCCCACCCGGCCGCCCCATGCGGGGTTCCTCGTGGACGGCGGGTGGGTGCGCGGTAGCCGACCGTACGTCAGAAGGTGATGTCCACCAGAACTTTGCCGACCACGTGGCTCTCGACCGCCCGGTGCGCGTCGGCGGTGCGGTCGAGGGGAAAGCGGATCAGCGGCAGGCCGTGTTCGTGGCCGACCGACAGGGCGCCGTCGCGGAGTGCGGCGGCGACGTCCTGGGAGGCCGCGGCGCGTGCCTCCGGGCCGGCCGTGTAGAGCACCAGGAATTGAAAGCGTGTGTTCAGCACCATGTTCTGCAGCACGTTCAGTTCGACCGGCTTGCCACCGTCGTTGGCATAGGTAGCGATCGTGCCGCGGGTTCGCAGCACAGCCAGGTCCAGTGCGAGGTTCGCGCCCAGCGCAACCTCGGCGACGATGTCGACGCCGTCCGGGGCGATCTTGCGGATCTCGGCGGCCGGGTCGCCCTCGCGATAGTTGATCACATGGTGGGCCCCGGCAGCGGTGGCCAGCCGGGCCTTCTCCGGGCTGCTGACCGTGCTGATCACGGTGGCACCGGCCCATCGGGCGAGCTGGATCACCGCGTGCCCGACCGCTCCGGCCCCGCCCGCGGCGAGCACCACCCTGCCGTCGAGCACGCCGGGCCGCAGTCGGCGCGGACCGTCCTCGGCGACGCTGAGCGCGCGGTGCGCGGTCAGCGCGGGGACGCCGAGTGAGGCGCCGACGTCGAAGCCGGCCTCGTCGGGCAGCTGCACGGCCTGTTCGGCGGGCACGACGGTGAACTCGGCGGCGGTGCCGGTGGGCCGCCCGGCGGCGGCCATGAACAGCCAGACCCGCTGACCGACCCGGCTCTGGTCGACTCCCTCACCGACAGCGTCGACCGTGCCGGCGCCGTCGAGGTGCGGGGTGACCTCCGAGAAGTGCTTGGGGTGGCCGACGCCGGAGCGTGCCTGCCAGTCGGTCGGGTTGACCCCGGACACGGCGACCCGGACGCGAACCTCGCCGGGGCCGGGCGCCGGCAGGTCACGGTCGACGAACTGCAGAACGTCGGGGGCGCCGTTGTCGCGGTAGATGATGGCCTTCATGATCCGTCCTTGGAGCCTGGTAGCGCGGGGTTTCCCGGCGTGGCCTGGCGGTGCGTCAGGGTGTCCGGCGTGTGGTGCGGTCGCGAGCCCGGGTCGCGTTGGTTCCGGTCAGCCGATAGGGCCGTCGTTGGAGCGGGACTCGACGGCATCGAGGGTGGCGAGGGTCGCGGCGTCGAGGGTGATCTCGCTGACCGCGATGTTGGCCTCCAAGTGGGCGGAGTTGGCGGTGCCGGGGATGAGCAGCACGTTCGGGGCGTGGTGCAGCAGCCAGGCAAGGCCGACCTGGGAGGGCGTGGCGCCCAGGGACTCGGCCACGGCGTGCACCGCCGGCTCGTCCGTCGCTTTGGGCAGGCCGGGGAAGACCCCGCCGAGGGGGAAGAACGGCACCCAGGCGATGCCCTCGGCCACGCACAACCCCAGCATGTCCTCGTCGTCGCGGGAGACGAGACTGTACGCGTTCTGCACGCAGACGATGCCGGCCGGCAGGGCGCGGCGCAGGCCGTCGAGGGTGACGCTGCTCAGGCCGATCGCACCGATCTTGCCCTCGTCGCGCAGGGCAGTCATCACCGCGACCTGGTCGTCGAGGTCGACGACCTGATCGCCCTCGGGACGCAGCCCGGGGCCGGTGTCCAGACGGCGGAGGTTGACGACCGCGAGCCGGTCGACGCCGAGGCTGCGCAGGTTGTCCTCGACGCTGGCGCGCAGCTGCTCGGGCCGCTGCGCCAGACGCAACGGCACGCGCCCGCCCGGGTTGGGGTCAGCCCCCACCTTAGTGACCACCAGGACGTTGTCCTCGGGGCGCAGTGCCTCGCGGATCACGGCGTTGGCGAAACCGAAGCCATAGAACTCGGCGGTGTCCACGTGGTCGACGCCCAACTCGACCGCGCGGCGCAGCAGCGCGACGGCCTCGCCGCGGCGGTCGTGCAGCCGCTCAAGCTGCAAGGCACCGTAGCCGACGCGCAAAACGATGCGGCCGGCGAACGAAGCGGTCGCGGTGGTGGTCATGACGCCGTCTCCTCAGTCGGTGATTGCAAGGCGGTGTACAGCAGTTCGGCCTGGTAGAGCGCCATGACCCGGTGGGCGATCGGAGTGGCGCGCTCCCGGGCTCGGGTCGGCTCATGGTGCTCGACCTTGACGAGCCAGGCTGTGACGCAGTCGTGCAGCATCGCGCGCATCCGGTCGGTCATGTCGACGACGATGTCGCGGATGGCCGGGTTGGTGGTCGACTCTCCCCAGGTCTGCACGCCGACCCGAGCCTCGGCCGGGTCGATCGCGGCGATCAAGAGGGAGAGCAGTTCGTCGGGGCCGGGTGGGGCGTCGGCCGCGGCGTACTCGCCGAGGACATCGGCGCGCTTGGCGAGCACCTCGCGGGCGGCGACCCGGACCAGGTCGGCCTTGTTGCGGTAGTGCGCATAGATCGAGCCGGCCGAGAGGCCGGACTCGGCGGTGATGTCGGCGATCGAGGTCCGCTCCAGGCCGTTGCGGCTGAAGCAGCGGACGGCGGCCTCGGCGATCTGAGTACGCCGAAGTTCCTTGCGCGCGTCGGTGAGCCGAGGCACAACACCCCCCACAAAAAGAATTCCTATTCTGCTTATGAGGGACACTAGCAGAACCGCGGTTCTGTTTGCGATGCGTGAGTGTCATACGAGTAGGCCCGGTCATGACGACCGGGCCTCCTCGCGATGGGTTCGTCGGACGGACCGCAGCCGGTCGGTGCGCCGGTTCCGACGTCGAACTTTCCGGATCCCGTTCCGCGGCGGCGCCCCGCTCCGCCCCCTGCGTCGACTCAGCCCAGGGCAGCGCGTGGGCGAGCGCGTCGCCCAGCCCGGTCGGCTTGCCGTCCCGGGAGAGCATGCGGATCAGGTCGTGGCCGCGGACCTCGCCCAGGGTGAGCGACCCGGCCGCGCGGAGCATGTCGCCCCAGTGGGCGCGTATCCGGTCCAGGCGGATGGTGTGGTTCGAGACCGGCTGGAACTGGTGAGGGCCGGCTGGCGCGTCTCGGTGAACACCGTGGCCAGGCCGATGGCCGAACTCGGCCTGGTGGCACGGGTGGTACGGCGCCGGGCCGGGCTGACGCGGCCGGGCAAGCGGCCGGCGGCTCCGGACCGGCTGCGGCGCGACTTCGCCGCTCCCGCACCCGACACGATCCGGGCCGGGGACATGACGGGGATCGAGACCGGTGAGGGCAAGCTCTACCTCGCCACCGTCATCGACCTGTACTCGCGCAGACCGCTCGGCTTCGCGATGAGCGCCCACCACGATGCGGAACTGGTGGTGGCGGCACTGAACATGGCGGCAGCAACGCGCGGCGGGGACGTGTCCGGGGTGACCTTCCATTCGGACAGGGGCAGCGAATACACCTCGAAGCGGTTCGGTGACGTCTGCCGCCACTGCACCGGCACCCGGTTCGCCACCCGCAGCGAGGCCGGCTGAATCGTCTCCACGCTGCGAGGGGATTGACAGTTTCGCACGCAGATCAACGCCGTTGCCGACGCAGGACTCTCACCGACGCATCTGGACTTCCACTGCCTGGCCGTGCGGGAAAGAATTCCAGCGGCATGCGGCGGACGGTAGCCACGCCGCGGCAGCGACCAAGGATCTTCCCGCGAACCCTCGCACCAGGCCGATCCCGTGTGCCGGCCGACCATGATCGTTCTCACCGGGATTTCCTGCACCGCGACTACTCACACCCGGATCTGCGCCCGGTCGGCGACGCCGTCCGCGAGCTGATCACCAGCCGACCGCGCCAGAGGATCCGACGCCCCTCCGCGTTCAGGGCCCGGTCGCGGCGCGCGGTGCCGGAGATGCCGGGACGGCGTAAGCCTGGCCCGCCGGGGCGCGCCGCGGGAGCGATCAGGCGCGGCGGTGCACCAGGCGCCCCGCGCAGACCGTCGCGAGGCACCGCCCGTCCGTGTCGAACACGGCCAGATCCGCGCGCCCCGTCCCGGTGAGCACCGGGCGCCGGGCGGCGGGCGCGGCCGGCAGTACGGTCACGCCCACCCGCGCGGCGGCCGCGCGGAGCGCCGGGTCCTCCGTGACGTACGCGTCGAGCACCGCGACCGCGCCCAGCTTCAGCACGGCGTGGATCCGCTCGCGCGGGCTCGGGGCGTCGGGCAGGGGCCCTTCGTGGACGCGGCCGGGGCCGAGCACACCGGGCCAGGTCCGTACCCGCGCGCCGGGGAACCGTGACCGCAGCTCCTCGTAGCTCCCGACCGCGAGGATCCGGTCCCGGCCGACCACCACCGCGCCGCCCGGGAGCGGCGCGTCGGCGTCGTTCCCGTCGGCCTCGTCGTCCCAGGTGTACCGGAGCACGTCGGCCACGTGCAGGGTCTCCACTCAGCGCCTCACAGAACCCGGTCCGACGACGTCAGTTGGTGGCGATGAGCTTCAGCTCGGGATGGGCCGTGCCGCCCTCGATCGCCGTCGACGAGATGTGCGAGGCGACCCGCTCGTCGACCGGGTCGTTCGCCGGGTCGTCGTGCACCACCAGGTGCTCGTACGTCGTGGCGCGCTGCGCCGGGACGCGGCCCGCCTTGCGGATCAGGTCGATGATCTCCAGCCGGTTCGAGCGGTGCCGGGCACCGGCCGAGGAGACGACGTTCTCCTCCAGCATGATCGACCCGAGGTCGTCCGCACCGTAGTGCAGCGAGAGCTGGCCGACCTCCTTGCCGGTGGTCAGCCACGAACCCTGGATGTGGGCGACGTTGTCGAGGAAGATCCGGGCGATCGCGATCATCCGCAGGTACTCGAAGAGCGTGGCCTGCGTCCGGCCCTTCAGGTGGTTGTTCTCGGGCTGGTAGGTGTACGGGATGAACGCGCGGAAGCCGCCCGTCCGGTCCTGTACGTCGCGGATCATCCGCAGGTGCTCGATGCGCTCGGCGTTGGTCTCGCCCGTGCCCATGAGCATCGTGGACGTGGACTCGACGCCCAGACCGTGCGCCGCCTCCATGATCTCCAGCCAGCGCTCGCCGGACTCCTTGAGCGGCGCGATCGCCTTGCGGGGCCGCGCGGGCAGCAGTTCGGCGCCGGCGCCCGCGAAGGAGTCGAGACCTGCGGCGTGGATGCGCCGGATCGCCTCCTCGACGGAGACCTTGGAGATCCGGGCCATGTGCTCGACCTCGGAGGCACCGAGGGAGTGGATGACGAGCTGCGGGTACGCCTGCTTGATCGCCGCGAAGTGCTTCTCGTAGTACTCGACGCCGTAGTCCGGGTGGTGCCCGCCCTGGAACATGATCTGCGTACCGCCCAGCTCGACGGTCTCCGCGCAGCGGCGCAGGATGTCGTCGAGATCGCGGGTCCACCCCTTGGCGGTGTCCTTGGGCGCGGCATAGAAGGCGCAGAACTTGCACGCCGTCACACAGACGTTGGTGTAGTTGATGTTCCGCTCGATGATGTACGTCGCGATGTGCTCCGTACCCGCGTACCGGCGGCGGCGTACCGCGTCGGCGGCGGCGCCCAGCGCGTGCAGCGGCGCCGAGCGGTAGAGGTCGAGGGCCTCCTCGGGGGTGATGCGCCCACCCGCGGCGGCACGGGCCAGAACGGACGTCAGGTCGGCCTTCTCGGTCACCGGGGCGGGTCCTTCCCAAGGGGTTGTCACGACCGATTCAGCCTACGCCAGTCCCCCTCACTGCTTGGTGAGGGTCCCCGTCGGGGTGCCGGCGGCCTCTTCGGCGGACGCGTAGTCGAGGGTGGTGCCGGAGGCGCGGGTGAAGGTCAGCTCCGCCACGCCGCCCGTGGTGCACAGGTCCTTCGCGCTCCGCTTCGTGGGGTCCGTACGCTCCTCGACGCGCAGTTCGTCGTCGGTGGCGGAGATGAGCTTGCCGACACCGAAGCATTCCACCTTGGCGCCGAGGACCGTGATCCGGCTCGTCGTACGGACGATGTCCTCGCCCGCCGCGCCCTGGACTATCTCCGCGGTGAGCGTGCCGTGCGGCAGTCCGCTGCGCTCGGTGACCGGCCCGCTCCAGGTGCCGACGAAGGTCTTGGGGACCTCGGTGGCGGACCCGCCCTCGCTCCCCTGCTCCGGGCTTCCCTCCGAACTCCCGGGCGTGGTGCCGCTGTCGGAGGGGCTCCGGGGGTCCTTGGTGCCCTCGTTGACTATGTCGTCGCGCATCTGGTCGAAAATCAACGAGCCGAGACCCGAGGCGAGGAGGAGGCCCGTGAGGCCGAGGGCGCCCACCACGACCACGGCGAGGGCGCAGCCCAGTCTGCGGCGGGGGCGGCCGGGCGCGGCGTCGGCGGCGGGCGCGTGCGGGGCGCCCGCGGCCGGGCCGATGCCGCGGACCGGGGCGGTCTGTGTCCGGGCGCCGGCGGTGACCGGAAGGCTCGGCGCGCCGTTCAGGGCCGTCGGCTCGACGGGCGGGCCGAAGGTCCCGAGGGAGGGACCGGCGGGAGAGGCACCGGCCGGTCCGGTGGGCGAGAGGCCGCCGAGGGACGGGTTGCTGAAGGCCACCGGCCCGGTCGGGAGGGAGGCGGACGGCTGTCCGGCGCCCGCCGCCCCGGAGTGGCCGGACGCGGCGGGGCCGTGGACCGATGTCTCCAGGTCCAGCAGCCGCACCACCGACCGGCTGACCTCCTCGACCAGCGGCCCCGGCAGCCAGCCGCCCGCCACCAGCGCCTCCGCGCCGTCGGGGGCGAGGAGCCGGCCGATCTCCGCGGGGGTGGGCCGTCCGGCCGGGTCCTTGTCGAGGCAGCGCACGACGAGATCCCGCAGGTCGCCCCGCAGGTCGTCGAGTTCGGGCTCCTCGTGCACCACCTTGTAGAGCAGCGAGGCCGAGGAGTCGCCGGGGAAGGGGCTGGTGCCCGTCGCGGCGAAGGCGAGGACCGCGCCCAGCGAGAAGACATCGGCCGCGCCGGTGATCTTCCTGCCGAGGATCTGCTCGGGCGACATGTAGCCGGGCGAGCCGACCGAGACGCCCGTCGAGGTGAGCGAGGAGGTGCCGTCGGTGGCCCGCGCGATGCCGAAGTCGATCAGCCGGGGGCCGTCCAGCGCGAGCAGCACGTTCGACGGCTTGACGTCCCGGTGGACCAGGTCCAGGGCGTGGACGGCCGTCAGCGCCTCGGCGAGCCCGGCGCCCAGCGCCCGTACGGAGGACTCCGGCAGCGCTCCGTGGCCGGCGACGGCCTGGGTCAGCGAGGGGCCCGCGACATAGCCCGTGACCACCCAGGGAACGGCCGCCTCCGGGTCCGCGTCCAGCACGGGCGCCGACCAGCGCGGCCCGCCGGGACCGGTGCCGAACAGCCGCGCCGCCTTCACCTCACGGCGGAAGCGGGCCCGGAACTCGTCGTCCGTCGCGAAGTGCGGATGGACGGCCTTGACCGCCACCGTACGGCCGCCGGCCGAGCGCCCGAGAAAGACACGGCCCATCCCGCCGGCGCCCAGGCGCCCGAGCAACCGGTACGGGCCGATCTCCGACGGATCGCCTGTGTCGAGCGGCTGCATGCCCGTCCCCTCTGTCGAAGGCGCGCCCAGTCGAAGGCTCGCCCTTCGTGCTTTTAGGGGGTCAGCCTAGGAGGTCAGGAGTTCGACGTGGACATCGGCGGGGAATCCGGTCGTCGGCCCCGTCCGGCGGGCGAACTCCGAGACACCGGCGAGCTGTTCGGGGCCGAAGCGGAAGTCGAGCGTGGTGAAGTAACGCTCCAGCAGCTCCGCGTCGAAGGCCTCCCAGCGTGCGGCGTGCTTGGCGACCGTGGCCACCTCCGCCAGGGCGAGATCCCGGGACGCCAGGAAGGTCTCGTGGACCTCCCGCACGACCTTCGGCCGGCGCGCCAGGTAGTCCTTGCGCGCCGCCCAGACCGCGAAGACGAACGGCAGCCCGGTCCAGTCCTTCCACATCTGCCCGAGGTCATGGACCTGGAGGCCGAGCCGGGGCGCGTCGTGGAGCGAGGCGCGCAGGGCGGCGTCGCCGATGAGGACGGCCGCCTCGGCCTCCTGCATCATCAGGCCGAGGTCCGGCGGGCACGTGTAGTAGTCGGGCCGTACGCCGTACTGCTCGCTCAGCAGGAGCTCGGCCAGCCGCACCGACGTACGGGACGTGGAGCCGAGGGCGACGCGGGCGCCGTCGAGCTGGTCCAGCGGCACCTGGGAAACGATCACGCAGGACATGACGGGGCCGTCGCAGCCGACCGCGAGATCGGGGAAGGCGACGAGATCGTCGGTGTTGCGGAGGAATTCGACGAGCGTGATGGGGGCGATATCGAGCTCGCCGCGCACCAGCCGTTCACTGAGCTTCTCGGGAGTGTCCTTCGTCAGTTCCAGATCAAGAAGCGTTCCGGTCCTCGCGAGCCCCCAATAGAGGGGCAGGCAGTTCAGGAACTGGATATGGCCGACGCGCGGCCGGGTCCCGTGACCACCGGCGTCGCCCTTTGCTCCGGCGTCACCCTTTGCGCCGTCGCCGCTGTTTGCGCCGCCGTCGCCGTCCGTGTCACCACCGGCCCGGGCTGGCGCTCCCGCCGCCGCCGTCACCGCCGCGGTCGCTTCCCCCGCTGCTTCCGGCGCCGCTTCCGCCGCCGCTTCTGCCGCTGTCTTTTCCTCTGGACTGTCCACAGCGTGAGGCTAGCCCCGGGCCGTCGGGGGAACGGCTCCGGGGGGCGGGAGAGCCGGGCCTGTGTCGTCCCGCCGCGCGGTGCCGGCAGGGGGCCGGCGGGGTGTCGGCGGCCCCTGAATCGTCAGCGCGTCAGGCCCTTATACAAACGTCCGGGTGAAGTGATCTTTCCCTCTACCGCTGCGCACATGCTGCGTGCTAGGCTCGCCGCAAGTTGCAGTTTGGTTTCCCTTGCAGTACAGAGCCTGCGGAGCATGTGACCCGCAGGCTTTTGTAGTTTTCAGACTTCTTTGCAGGTTCTGGAGCAGGGCAACCCTTTGGCCCAAGGAGGGCTTATGGCTACCGGAACCGTCAAGTGGTTCAACGCTGAAAAGGGCTTCGGCTTCATCGCCCAGGACGGCGGCGGCCCGGATGTCTTCGTCCACTATTCCGCGATCAACGCAAGCGGCTTCCGCGCCCTTGAGGAGAACCAGGTAGTGACCTTCGACGTCACGCAGGGTCCGAAGGGCCCGCAGGCGGAGAACGTCACCCCGGCCTAGTTGCCAGGTCCGGCGATCGCGGACGTCTTACACGCAGTAGACGTCTTTACACGCAGTACCCAAGGAGCCCTGCTTCTCCCGCTCAGGCGGGGGAAGGTGGGGCTCCTGCCTTTTCCCGCGCCTACCCGGTCCGCGGCCTGGAATTCCCGAAGATTTAAATAGAACTCCTGTTCACTGACGGTGCCGCTCCTTACAGAACCTTTATGCGTACAGCTCGGCTATCTCCGCCGCGAAGTCCTCGGCGATCGCCGCGCGCCGCAGCTTCAGCGTGGGGGTGAGATGGCCGGCCTCCTCCGTGAAGTCCACGTCGAGGACCCGGAAACGGCGGATGGACTCGGCGCGCGAGACCAGCCGGTTCGCCTCGTCGATCGCCCGCTGGAGCGCGCCGCGCAGCTCCTTGTCGTGGACGAGGGCGGCGAGCGGAGCCCCCTGCTTCCCCCGCATCAGCCGCCAGTGGGCCAGGCCCTCCGGCTCCAGGGTGATCAGGGCGGCGGCGTACGGACGGTTGTCGCCGACCACCAGACACTGGCTGACCAGCGGATGGGCGCGCAGCCAGTCCTCCAGCGGCGCCGGGACGATGTTCTTGCCGCTGGACGTGATGATGACGTCCTTCTTGCGGCCGGTGATCGTCAGATAGCCGCCCTCGTCCAGCGCCCCCAGATCCCCGGTGGCGAACCACCCCTCCGCCGAGCCGGGTCCGGAGCCCGGGCCCGGCTCCGGGACCCGTACGGCCTCACCGCGCTCCGCGTCCCAGTAGCCCGCGAAGACCTGGCCGCCGCGCAGCAGCACCTCCCCGTCGTCCGCGATCCGTACGGACGTCCCCGGCATCGGCAGGCCGACGGTGCCCAGCCGGGGCCGGAGCGGCGGGGTGACGGTCGACGCCGCCGTGGTCTCCGTCAGGCCGTACCCCTCGAAGGTCATGACCCCGGCGCCCGAGTAGAACCCCGCCAGCCTGCGCCCCAGCGGGGAGCCGCCGCAGATCACGTACTTCACCCGCCCGCCCAGGGCCCCGCGGATCCGCCGGTAGACCAGCGGCTCGTAGAGCGTCCGGAGGGCCCGCAGCCCGAGGGACGGGCCGGGGCCCTCGCCGTGGCCGGCCGCCTCGACCGCGGCGCCGTACGCCTCGGCGATCCGCGCCGCGCGGTCGAAGGACGCGCCGCGTCCCATCCGCTCCGCCCGGGCACGGCCGGTGTTGTAGACCTTCTCCAGGACGTACGGGATGGCCAGCAGGAACGTCGGGCGGAACCCCGCGAGGTCCGCGAGCAGGTCCTCGGTCCTGATGGAGGGAGCGTGGCCGAGCCGTACCCGCGCGCGCAGACAGGCGACCGCGACCATCCGGCCGAAGACATGGGAGAGCGGCAGGAAGAGCAGGGTGGAGAGCGTCCCGGACGCGTCCGACGGAGTGTCCGACGGGGTGGAGGAGTCGTGCGGGTCGGATGAGTCGTGCGGGGCTCCGGCGTCGGAGGGGGCGGGCGGCGCGTAACGGGCCTGGCCCGGCGCCTTGAAGACCGGGTGCAGCAGCTCGATCGCGTTGTCCACCTCCGCGAAGAAGTTGCCGTGCGTGAGGACGCAGCCCTTCGGGCGCCCCGTGGTCCCCGAGGTGTAGCCGATGGTCGCGACGGAGTCGGGGCCGAGGGCCGCGCGCCGCGCGGTGACCTCGTCGTCCGGGACCTCCCGCCCCGCCGCGCACAGGGTGTCGACGGCGCCCCTCTCGACGGTCCACAGCCGGGTGAGTCCGGGCAGCCGGTCGCGCTCCTGGCCGATCATGCGCGCCTGGATGCCGTCCTCGACGACGCACGCCACGGCGCCCGAGTCCTGGAGGATCCAGCGCGCCTGGAAGGCCGAGGAGGTCGGGTAGATGGGTACGGTGATCAGCCCGGCGGCCCAGGCGGCGAAGTCGAGGAGCGTCCACTCGTAGGTCGTACGGGACATGATCGCGAGCCGGTCGCCGGGGCGCAGCCCCTCCGCGATCAGCCCCTTGGCGACGGCCAGCACCTCGCCGGCGAAGGCGGCGGCCGTGACGTCCTGCCACGCCGCGCCGCTGCCGGTCCTGCCCCCGCCGGTCCTGCCTCCGCCGGTCCTGCCGCGCGCCGTCGCCGGCTCCGCGTTCCGGGCGGTCGCGGGCCGCTTACGGCTCAGGACGACCGCGTCCGGCGCCTCACGGGCGTTGTCGAAGGGGATACCGGCCAGCGAGCCGCGCCGTACGGGCCGCGCGAGCGGCGGTACGGACACCTCTCTGACGACCCCGTCCTCCCAGGCTTTCACCGGCTCGGGCGACGGATCCGCCGGCGGCGCGGGAAGCGGTGCGGGCGGGGCGGGGCGCATCTCAGCGGGCACGAAGGGGGATCACCTCGACCAGCTCCTGACTCTTCAGTAACCTTACGGATAGTCACCTTACTTAACATTTAAACTATGACCGTCCAGGGAGTCAGGACAATGGCCGATCGCTATCTGCACCTCTCCGGCACAGCACCCGGCCGATTCCTCACCGAAAAACGCGGACTTCCGCTCAGCGCGCCGCCCCGGCTGCTGCCCGCCCTGGTCCGTGGCGTGGTCACCGCGCCGCTCAAGCGCCTGCCGCCGCGCGAGAACGCGTCCCTGCCCGGCACCCGGCTCATCCTCCCGGCCGCCCGGATCGACCCGGGGCGGCTCGCCTCGTACGCGCGGATCTGCGGCTTCCCCCGGGACGGCGCCGTGCCGCTCCCGTATCCGCATGTGCTCGGATTCCCGCTCGCCCTGCGGATCATGACGGAGCACCACTTCCCGCTACCGGTCCTCGGGCTGGTCCACACCTGGATCGAGGTCAGCGGCCGGCGGGCCCTGACGGCCGGCGACCGGCCCGCGCTCACGGTGTACGCGGAGCGGCTGGCGCCGCACCGGCGGGGCACGGAGGTGATCATGGTGACCGAGGCGCGGATCGGTGACGAGCCGGTCTGGATGTCACGCGGCGCCTATCTCGCCCGGCACGGCACCCATACCTCCCACCCCTTCCACGGCGCCCAGCCCTCCCATGGCGCCGCCCCGGCCGACGACGCCCCCGACGCCGCGGCACTGCTGGCCGCGACGGCACGGTGGCGGCTGCCGGCCCGGCTCGGGCGGCGTTACGGTGCCGTGTCGGGCGACCGCAACCCGATCCATCTGCACCCGCTGGCGGCGAAACCGTTCGGCTACCCGCGCGCCGTCGCGCACGGCATGTGGACGTTCGCCCGCTGTGTGGCGGAGGCGGGGACGGGCCGGGGCACGCCCCCGGCGGCCCGCGCGCGGGCCGAGTTCCGGGCGCCGGTGCCGCTGCCGGGCACCGTGACCTACATGTCGAGATCCTCACCCTCGGGTGTCGCCTTCGAACTGCGCGACGGCGCCGGGGCGCGCGTCCATGTCACCGGCGAGCTGTCGCCGGCCAGCGCTCGCCGTCCATGAGCCGGCCGAGGCCCATCCAGGAGAAGTTCATCAGCGTGGCCGCGGCCTCCTTGGCCGAGACGCCGGGCGTCTCGATGGCCCACCCGGCCAGCGACTCCGCGGCCCCCACCAGGGCCTGCGCCAGCCCGGCCAGTTCCCGGTCGGCCGGCGCGCCGCCTCCCGGGCCGGCCCCCCGGCCGGTGTCCGCCTCGCGTGCCGCCGCGCCGATGAGCTGCGTCACGAACGCCACCAGCTCGTCCCGCACCTTCGCCGCCTCCCTCGCGAACGGCTCCCCGTGCGTGCGTGCCTGACGGTGCAGTACGGACCAGCCGTCCGGGTGCTCCGTCGTGTGCGCGAAGAACGCCCCCAGCCCGGAGCGCAGTTGGAGGTCGGCCGACACCCCCGGCTGGACGCCCGCGGTGACCGCTTCGAGCAGCGCGGCGGCCTCGCGGCGGATACAGGCGATGAAGAGCTCCTCCTTGGAGTTCAGATACAGATAGACCAACGGCTTGGACACGCCGGCCACTTCGGCGATGTCGTCCATCGAGGCGGCACGGTACCCACGCCGCCCGAAGGTCCGTACGGCGGCGTCCATCATCATCCGCTCCCGCACCGCGCGCGGCATCCGCCTGCCGGACCGCCCGTTCCCGGCGCCCTCCGCGGCGCCCCTGTCCCCTGCCGCTCCCGTATCCCCTATGACCTCCGCGGTCCCCGCGGTCCCCACCGTCCCCACGGCTTCCGCGACTTCCGTAGCCCCCGCGGCCCCTGCCGCACCACCCGCAGCCACTCCTGACTCCCTCTTCCCGCCCCCACCAGTTCTGCTTGCCGGGCCCACCCTATGGCCCGTCAGGGGCCCGGCAGTCCGGAGCGGCTACTCGTTGTGCAGCACCCGGGCGATCGTGAGGCGGGCCGCCGACCGCGCCGGGACCAGCGCGCCGAGCACGGCGATCGTGACGCCCGCCAGGGCCAGTCCGGTCAACTGCGGTACGTGCCACACGTTCTTCATGGACTCCGGGAACGCGATGATCCCGACGTTGTCCACGACCAGCCGGTGCGCCACGATCCCGAGGGGGATGCCGAGCAGCCCGCCTGCCGCGCCCGGCCCGGCGACCGATGTCACCGTCATCAGTACCGTCTGGCGCGGCGTCATCCCGATCGATTTGAGCATGCCCAGGTCGCGCCGCCGTTCCCGGGTGCTGAGGAGGACGGTGTTGAAGACGCCGAGCGCCGCGACGACGGTCAGCAGCACGGTGAACACCGTCGAGAAGGTGATGACGGCCACGACGGGGCCGGCGCTCGCGGTGAGCGGCGACGGGCGGAGCGCCGGATCGATCGCCCGGACGGCCTTGAGGTACGACCGGGTGTCGGTACCGGGAGCCAGCTGGACCGTGTAGCCGACGACCGGGGTGTCCGGGGCCAGTTCGGCCATGGTGCGCCGGCTCGCCTCCATGGACCGGGCATTGCCGTCGATGAGTTTGCCGACCACGGTCACGGGCAGCTGTCTGCCGTTCAGGTCCAGGATGGTCCGGTCGCCGACCGCGAGCCCGTTCTGCTTCAGGAACGCCGGCCCGGCCGCGATCTCGCGCGGCCCGCCCGGCCAGTGCCCCTGGACGATCCGTTCGGCGAGGGGCCGGGTGTCCCCCCAGTAGAAGTCGAGGAACGGCGTGGCGGTGCTGCTGCCCGTGAGGCGCGCCTTGGTGAGCGCGCGGACGGTGATCCGGTCGGTGCCGGGCAGCGCGCGCAGCCGCGCCTCGATCCGGCGGTCGTCGAGCTTCTGCGCCGCCCCGCCTGCCCCGGGGTCCGCCATCTCCACCCCGACCCGGTCGGCGCCGTCGCCCCGGGCCCCGCCCGCGTACGCGACCATCGTGCTGGTCAGGCCGGTGGTCAGGGTCACGGTGGTGACCCCGAGGACGATCGCCGCCATGGTCAGCAGCGTCCGGCCCGGCCGGGCGAACGGCTGGCCGAGCCCCAGGCTCACCGGGCGCGGCAGCCGCGTACCGCCGAGCCACCGCTGCACCCGCAGACCGCGCCCGGTCCGTGGTGCGCTGCCCGCGCTGATCGCCTGCGCGGCGGGCAGCCGGTGAGCGCGCAGCGCGGGAACCAGCGCGGCGAGTACGACGAGCGCGGGCATGCCGAGCAGACAGCCGGCGGAGAGCCAGGGGCTGACGCCGATGGAAGCGGTGCCGATCTCGATGCCCCTGAAGGCCAGCCCCAGGATGGGCCGCGCCAGCACACTGCCGAGCACGGTGCCGAGGACGCAGCCGGCGACCGCGGGCACGGACACCATCGTCAGGTAGACGGCGACGACCTGGTTCGGCGTGAACCCGAGGGCTTTCAGCACGCCGATGTGCCGGTACCCGGAGACCACCGCTCCGCTGACCACGTTCCCGACGATCAGGAGCGAGACCAGCAGTCCGAGCACCCCGAAGAACGTCATGAACGGGAGGTACGCGTCGGCCTGCGCGGAGAAGGCCTGCTTGAGGGTGAGGTACGACTGCGTCCCGGTCAGCGCGCCGTCGGGCAGCCCAGCGGTCGCGGTGTCCAGAGCGGCCCGCAGCCCCGCCTCCGTCCCCGTCCGCGCATCCGGGAAGCGGTAGAGCATCTGGGCCGAGGCCGGGTGCAGCGCGGCCATCTGCCCGGGCGAGACCCAGCCACCGGCGGACCTGCTCATACTGCTGGCGAAGCCGACGACGGTGAGCGTCGGGGCCCCGGGACTCTTCAGCTCGGTCCCCAGCATGTCCGAGCCGGGCGTGCCCTGGACGGCCCAGTCGACGACGAGTTCCCCGGGCGCGGTGGCCCAGCGTCCGCTCAGCAGCCGGATCCGGTCCACGGGCCCCGCCGGGGCGGCCCGGCCCACCACGGTGAGGGGACCGGACGGCCGCCCCAGCCAGCCGTCCGGCACTTGGAGGGCGGTCTGCCCGAACGGCCCGGCGGCCGCGGCGACCCCGGGCCGCCCGGCGGTCCGCGCGAGCTGCTCGTCGGAGACCTTCGCGGCGTCGAAGCTCGCCACCGCGTGGGCTCCGCGCTGCTCGGCGAAGGCCCGGTCGAAGGGGGCGGAGGCGGCGTCGAGGACGGCCAGCGCCAGCAGCACGGTCACGGTGGAGCACAGGACGACGAGACCGATGACGAAGGTCTGGAGCCCGCGGCGCCGCACGGCGCCGCGCGAAGCCCGCCATACGGCGCTCATACGGTCGGCTCCAGCGCGCTCGTACGGGCCACCCGGCCGTCGGCCATCTCGACCAGGCGACTGGCACAGCGCGTGGCGAGCCGCGGGTCGTGGGTGACGATCAGCAGGGTCTGGCCGATCTGGTTGAGGTCGATCAGCAGGTCCATCACCTGCTCGCCGGAGCGGCTGTCGAGGGCGCCGGTCGGCTCGTCGGCCAGGAGCAGCGCCGGACGGTTCATCAGCGCCCTGGCCACGGAGACGCGCTGGCGCTCGCCGCCGCTGAGGGCGGCCGGATAGCTGTTCCTGCGGTCGGCGACGCCCAGTTCGTCGAGGAGTTCCAGCGCGCGCAGCCGGGCCTGCCGGGCCGGGGTGCCGGTCAGCTGGGCGGCCAGCGCCACGTTGTCGAGCGCCAGCAGGTCGTCGATGAGATTGAAGAACTGGAAGATCATCCCGATGTGCTGCCGCCGGAACAGCGCGAGCCCGGTCTCGTTCAGCTCCCCCAGGTCCTGGCCGTTGACCTCGACCGTGCCCGAGGTGGGGCGGTCGAGGCCGGCGACCAGGTTGAGCAGGGTGGATTTGCCGCAGCCGGAGGGCCCCATCACGGCGACCGCGTCCCCCGCCCGTATCTCCACCGACATCCCGTCCAGGGCCCTGGCCTCGCCGTACTCCTTGCGCACGCCGTCCAGGCGTACGACGATCCGCGGCGGGCTGCCGTCATCAGTTGTCATGGCACGAACCTAGAAGGGCCGTCCGTGCCCGGCGTCACGCGCGGGATGTATCCGTTCCGGGCCGTCATCCGGGCGATGTACGGAGCTGCGTCCGGAGAATGACGCGGAACGCGGCGGGCGCTGTGAAGCTGGGGGCGTCGGGACCGGCGGGGCGGAGGGCAGCGGTGGGGAGTTCAGCGGTGGTGGGATGGCTGACCGCGGCCCTGGTGGCGGCGTGCGCGGCCGCGGGGTGGCTGGCGGTGCTGCTGGCGCGCGCCCGGCGGGCGCACCGGGCGGCGGTGGAGGAGCGGGGCTGGCTGCTGGAGCGGGAACGGGAGAGCGCGGCGCGTACCGCGGTCGACGCGGAGCGGTCCCGGATCGCGGCGGAGCTGCACGACATCGTCAGCCACAACGTGAGCCTGATGGTCGTCCAGGCCGGGGCGGCCCGCGAGGTGCTGGCCACGCTGCCCGACGAGGCCGCGACCGCGATGGCCGCTGTCGAGACCGCCGGGCGGGACGCGATGACCGAACTGCGCCATCTGCTCGGCCTGCTGGCCCCCGCGCAGAACGGCGAGGACGCGCCGTACAGCACGTCTTACGCCGCGGGTCCGGGCGCCGTGGATCCGTACGGTACGGTCCTGGCGCCGCAGCCGAGCCTGCGCCGGCTCAGCCCGCTGATCGACCGGGTCTCCTTCGCCGGACTCTCCGTGGAGGTACGGATCTCCGGGGAGCCGCGTCCGCTGCCGGCCGGTGTCGACGCCACCGCCTTCCGGATCATCCAGGAGGCGCTGACCAACGCGCTCAAACACGGGGACGGGGTGAAGGCCGAGGTGACGGTGCGGTACGCGGAGCGCAGTCTGCGGGTCGAGGTGCTGAACAGCGGGCCGAGCACGCTCTCCGGCGGCGGCCCGGCCCCCGTCCCCGGTGACCGGCCGGGTCCGGCGGCGCGGCATGCGGCGCGGCCGGCCGACGGGACGGGCCGGGGGCTGATCGGGCTGCGGGAGCGGGTGGCCGTCTACGGCGGCGACCTGGACGCCCGGCGCCGGCTCGGCGGGGGCTACCGCGTCCGCGCCCGGATCCCGCTGGACCGGCCGTGACGGCGCCGGCCGCGACACCACCGGCCGGGCGCGGCCCCCGGGTGGTGATCGCCGACGACCAGGAGCTGGTCCGTACCGGCTTCTGTCTGATCCTGCGGGCGCGCGGCATCGATGTCGTCGGCGAGGCGGGCGACGGGGCCGAGGCGGTGGCGGCGGTGTCCGAGCTGCGGCCCGACGTCGTGCTGATGGACATCCGGATGCCCGTGATGGACGGTCTGGAGGCGGCCCGGCGGGTGCTCGCCCGGGCCCCGGAGTGCCGGGTGATCATGCTGACCACGTTCGACCTCGACCACTACGTGTACGCCGCCCTCGCCGCCGGTGCCAGCGGCTTCCTCCTCAAGGACGTCACCCCGGCGCATCTCGCCGCCGCCGTGCGTCTCGTCGACACGGGCGACGCGCTGCTCGCGCCGTCGATCACCCGCCGTCTGGTGGAGCGCTTCGCGTCCGGCGCCCCGGCGCCGGGCCCCCGGGAGCCCCGCCATGACCGCAGAGCGGCCCACGGCGGCCACGCCCCGGCCGTGCACCGTGATCTCGCCGCGCTGACGCCCCGCGAGCACGAGGTGCTGACACTGCTGGGGCGGGGGCTCTCCAACGCCGAACTGGCGCGGGCCCTGACGCTCAGCGAGGCGACGGTGAAGACCCATGTGGCCCGGATCTTCGCCAAGCTGGCCCTGCGGGACCGGGCCCAGGCGGTCGTCCTCGCCTACGAGACGGGACTTGTCGCCCCCGGCGACCATGACCCGCCCTCCTGGGCGGGCGCGTAGGACCTGTCGCTGCCGCCGCTACGACTGGGACTGGACGGCGGCGCCGTCCTCCTGCGACCGGTTGGCCTCCAGCCGGGCCTTCGCGGTGCCGACCTTGTCGACGATCTGCTCGGACATGGCGTCACGCTGCTTGCGCAGCAGCACGAAGCTGAGCGGCGCCGAGATGACGATCGCGAGCAGCAGCACCCAGATGAAGTTCGAGTCCCCGAGCCCCTTGGGCAGCACGCCGACCTGGACCAGTCCGGCGACGACGACGAAGCTTCCGACGAAGATGCCCAGGCGCATCGCGGTGTACCGGAGGGTGGCGCCTGTCTTCACAGCGGTCACGGCGGGCCTTCTCTCTCTTCCTGGATGTGCGGATGTGGGGATGTGGGGATGCTCGAATGTCCGAAAGGCGTACGAACAGTGAAGCACGCGCCGTTCAGTGCCGGTTCAGCGGGAGCAGCATCGTGATGTCGTCGCGGTCGTCGCCCGGGGCGACCCGGATCGCGTCCGGCACCCGGCCGACCTCCTTGTAGCCGCAGGCCGCGTAGAACGCGTCCGCGCCCGTGCCGCCCCGGCAGGTGAGCCGGATCGCCTCGATGCCGTCGACGGAGCGCGCCGCGTCGGCCGCGGCGGCCATCAGGTCGCGGCCGTACCCCCGGCCCTGGTACCGGGGGTGGACCATCACCGTGTAGAGCCAGAGCCAGTGGCGCATCAGCCGGTGGGTGTTGAGGGTGAGGAACGCCACCGCGGCGACGTCCCCCGCCTCGTCGTACCCGGCCAGCAACCGGGTGCGGCCCTCGTCCATCGACGCGAAGTGCCTGACCAGCTCGGGCCGGATGTCCTCGGTCGTCACCGGCGGGACGAACCCGACCGCGCCACCGGCGTTGGAGACGTCCGTCCACAGCGCGAGGACGCCGTCCCGCAGGGCGCGGTCCACCGCGGGATCCAGCTCGAACGCGAGCGCCATCGGAATCCCCGCCTCAGAGCCGCATCGCCTGCGGGGTCTCGCGGCGGTCCGGGTCCGGGCCCGGGTACTCGCGGATGATCTCGTACCGGGTATTGCGCTCGACGGGGCGGAAGCCGGCGTCGCGGATGAGGTCGAGCAGGTCCTCGCGGCCGAGCTTGTTGGGCGTGCCGTAGTTGTCCGCGTCGTGCGTGATCTTGTACTCGACGACCGAGCCGTCCATGTCGTCCGCGCCGTGCTGGAGCGCGAGCTGGGCGGTCTGCACGCCGTGCATCACCCAGAAGACCTTGACGTGCGGGACGTTGTCGAAGAGCAGCCGGGAGACCGCGAAGGTCTTCAGCGCCTCGGCCCCCGTCGCCATCGACGTGCGCGCCTGGAGGCGGTTGCGGATCTTGCCGTCCTTCATGTCCACGAAGTCGTGCTGGTAGCGCAGCGGGATGAAGACCTGGAAGCCGCCGGTCTCGTCCTGGAGCTCACGCAGCCGCAGCACGTGGTCCACCCGGTGCCGGGGCTCCTCGATGTGCCCGTACAGCATCGTGCACGGGGTCTTGAGCCCCTTCTCGTGCGCGAGGCGGTGGATGCGCGACCAGTCCTCCCAGTGGGTGTTGTGGTCGACGATGTGCTGCCTGACCTCCCAGTCGAAGATCTCGGCGCCGCCGCCGGTCAGCGACTCCAGGCCGGCCTCGATCAGTTCGTCGAGGATCTCGGAGGCGGAGAGCCCCGAGATCGTCTCGAAGTGGTGGATCTCGGTGGCGGTGAACGCCTTGAGGGAGACCTGCGGAAGGGCTTCCTTCAGCGCGCTGAGCGAGCGGGGGTAGTAGCGCCACGGGAGCGTCGGGTGAAGGCCGTTGACGATGTGCAGCTCGGTGAGGCTCTCGCCCTCCATCGCCTTGGCGAGGCGGACGGCCTCCTCGATGCGCATCGTGTACGCGTCCTTCTCGCCCGGCTTGCGCTGGAACGAGCAGTACGCGCACGACGCGGTGCATACGTTCGTCATGTTGAGGTGCCGGTTGACGTTGAAGTGGACCACGTCACCGTTCTTGCGGGTCCGTACCTCGTGGGCGAGTCCGCCGAGCCAGGCGAGGTCGTCCGACTCGTACAGGGCGATGCCGTCCTCGCGCGTCAGCCGCTCACCGGCCAGGACCTTGGCTTCCAGCTCGCGCTTGAGACCCACATCTTGGACAGATGCAGTCATCAGGCCGCCTCCCATACGTCTACCAATCGGGCCAGTCGAGCCTACGCCCCCGGACCGACAGAACCCGAGGCGCCCCTCGGTCAGCCCTGTTCGGCCGGCCCCCGGCCGGCCCTCGGTCAGCCCTGTTGGGCCGGTCCCCGGTCAGTCCTCGGGCAGTTCACCCACCCGGTTCTCCCACTTCGTGGAGAGGACGATGGTCGTACGGGTCCGGGAGACGCCCTTGGTGCCGCTCAGCCGCCGGATCGTCTTCTCCAGACCGTCGACGTCGCTCGCGCGGACCTTGAGCATGAACGAGTCGTCGCCCGCGATGAACCAGCAGTCCTCGATCTCCCCGAGGTCGCGCAGCCGGCGCGCCACGTCCTCGTGGTCGGCGGCGTCGGAGAGCGAGATCCCGATCAGCGCGGTGACCCCGAGGCCGAGCGAGGCGGAGGCGACCGTGGCGCGGTAGCCGGTGATGACGCCCGCCGCTTCGAGCCGGTTGATGCGGTCGGTGACGCTGGGCCCGGAGAGCCCGACGAGCCGGCCCAGTTCGGCGTAGGAGGCTCTGCCGTTCTCCCTGAGGGCCTGGATGAGCTGCCGATCCACGGCGTCCATAGGTATGAAACCTTCCATTGTTCAGCAATTCCGCAAAGTTATAGAGAGAATCTAAGGCATGAAGAGGTGAGGTCCTGCGAATTTAGCAAATGGTCCAGGAAATGATCAGCCCAGGCTCACCGCTCACGCGAGCCTCCCGGCCCCCCCGGCCCTCCCGAGCCCTCCCGAGCCCTCCGCGCCTCCCGAGCCCCCCGGGCCTCCCAGCTCCCCCTCCCAGCGGCGGTACAGCCCGTGCGCCACCCCCGCCGCGTCCAGCACCCGCCCCGCGACGAAGTCGACCAGGTCCTGGATGTGGGTCGCGCCCGCGTAGAACGCCGGGGAGGCGGGCAGCACCACGGCGCCCGCCCGGTCCAGCGCCACCAGGTGCTCCAGCGTCTGCCCGTTCAGCGGCGTCTCCCGTACGGTGACGACCAGCTTCCGGCGCTCCTTCAGCGTCACGCTCGCCGCGCGCTGGAGCAGGTCCTTCGAGAGCCCGAGCGCCACCCCGGCCACGCACGCCGTGGACGCGGGGACGATCAGCATCCCCTTCGACGCGTACGAGCCGGAGGACGGCCCGGCGGCCAGGTCCCCGGCGGCCCAGTAGCGGACATCCGAGAGGTCGGGCGCCGACCCGCCGGTGAAGGTGTCCGGCTTGCCGTCGGCGCCGCGCGCCAGCCAGGCGGCCAGGTCCTCCCGCCAGTGCGCGTCCCGGAAACCGGTGCCCGTCTCGTCGAGCAGGGTCAGCCGGGACGCCCTGCTGACGACGAGATCGACGCTCTCGCCGGCCGCCAGCAGCCCGCGCAGCACGGCGGCGGCGTACGGCGTCCCGGACGCGCCGGAGACCCCGACGACCCAGGGCCGCCTCGGCCGCTCCGTCGGGTGCGGGGTGCGGTGGTCTGCGTACGATCCGGGCTTCACGGCACCGAGCCTATCCGGCGGGCCCGGCCGGGAACCGAGGGCCGGGTCCCGGACGTTCTCCGCACAACGGAACACATGGATCACCGTGGACCTCAGGGGGGCCTGCGATGCCGTACTCGCCCGTCGACCCGACCACATCGACCCCGCGCACCCGCACCGACCGGGTGAAGGGCGCGGCCGCTCTCATGGCCGGCTGGGTCGCGCTGCTCTGGATCCTGGAGGCCTTCAACAGCGCGACGGGCTCGCTGAGTACGTACGGGCTGAGCCCGCGCGAGTTCGGCGAGCTGCGGGACATCATCCCGATGGCGTTCCTGCACCACGGCTTCGACCACCTCGCGTCCAACACCGTGCCGCTGCTGATCCTCGGCTTCCTCGCCGCGCTGAACGGGCTGCGCCGGTTCGCCGCCGTGGTGCTGACGATCATGGTCGTCGGCGGTCTCGGCGTCTGGATCACCGCCGCCGACCACTCCGTCACGGCGGGCGCCTCGGGCGTGGTCTTCGGCCTGCTCGGCTATCTGCTGGTGCGCGGCTTCGTGGACCGCAGCGCGGTGGACATGGTGACGGGGCTGCTGGTGCTGGCGGTCTACGGCTCGGCGCTCTGGGGCGTCCTGCCGACCAACCCGGCGGTGAGCTGGCAGGGCCATCTCTTCGGGCTGATAGGCGGCGTCATGGCCGCCTTCATGTTCCGCAGGAAGCCGCCCATGAACGAACTCATAGGCTGAGGCGGCCCAGAGCCGCCCCGGGGCCCGTCACAGGGTGAGGCCGCGCACCAGCAGATCCAGCAGCGCGCACACGAACAGGGCGATCCCGATGAACCCGTTCACGGAGAAGAACGCCCGGTTCAGGCGCGACAGGTCGTGCGGCTTCACGATCGTGTGCTCGTAGAGGAAGGCACCCACGACGATCACCAGCCCGGTCCAGAAGAACACCCCCGCGCCGGTGGCCAGCGCGTACCAGACCAGCAGCACCGTCGTCACCACATGGGACGCGCGCGCCCCGTACAGCGCCGCCGGGATGCCGAAGCGCGCCGGTACGGACAGCACCCCGTGCGCCCGGTCCGCCTGTACGTCCTGGCAGGCGAAGATCAGGTCGAAGCCGCCGATCCAGATCCCCACCGCCAGGCCCAGGATCACCGCCTCCCACGACCAGCTCCCGGTGACCGCGAGCCAGGCGCCGACCGGGCCCATGGCCTGGGCGACCCCGAGGATGGCGTGCGGGAAGTTGGTGAACCGCTTCCCGTACGGATAGACCACCATCGGGATCACGGCGATCGGCGCGAGCGCCAGACAGAGCGGATTGAGCGCCGCCGCCGCCCCGAGGAATATGACGACGGCGATCAGCGCGCCCGTCCACGCGGAGCGCACGGAGACGGCGCCCGTCACCAGCTCGCGCCCCGCTGTGCGCGGATTGCGCGCGTCGATCTCCCGGTCGATGATCCGGTTGCACGCCATCGCGAACGTACGGAGCCCGACCATCGCGACCGTGACCAGCAGCAGCCGGCCCCAGTGGACGTTCCCGTCGAGCTGGAACATCGCGGTCAGCGCGGCGATGTAGGCGAAGGGCAGTGCGAAGACCGAGTGCTCGATCATCACCAGCCGCAGGAACGCCTTCGTCCGGCCCGGCTGCGGTACTGCCGCCGCTGCGCTGGTCACAGCCCGTACTCCCTCCACCGGCGGTCGACTTTCGCCGCCGTCTCCGGGTCGGACTCGACCATCTCCGGCCAGCCGCCGTCCCGGGTGTACCCCTCCTCGGGGAGCTTGCGCGTCGCGTCGATCCCCGCCTTGCCGCCCCAGAACTGCTGGTACGACGCGTGGTCGAGATGGTCGACCGGGCCCTCCACGACGGTGAGGTCGCGCGCGTAGTCGGTGTTGCCCAGCGCCCGCCAGGACACCTCGTGCAGATCGTGCACATCGCAGTCCGCGTCGACGACCACGATCAGCTTGGTCAGCGACATCATGTGCGCGCCCCAGATCGCGTGCATCACCTTCTGGGCGTGCTTGGGGTACTTCTTGTCGATCGAAACGATCGCACAGTTGTGGAACCCTCCCGATTCGGGCAGGTGGTAGTCCACGATGTCCGGCACGATGATCTTCAACAGCGGCAGGAAGAACCGTTCCGTCGCGCGCCCCAGCGGCCCGTCCTCCGTCGGCGGCCGGCCGACCACGATCGACTGCAGCAGCGGCCGCTCCCGCATCGTCACACAGTCGATGGTGAGCGCGGGGAACTCCTCCTGCGGGGTGTAGAAGCCGGTGTGGTCCCCGAACGGGCCCTCCGGCAGCGTCTTCCCGGGCTCCAGCCATCCCTCCAGGACCACCTCGGCGTTGGCCGGGACCTGGAGCGGCACGGTCTTGCAGTCGACCATCTCGATCCGCTGCCCCTGCACGAACCCCGCGAACAGGTACTCGTCGATGTCGCCGGGCAGCGGCGCGGTCGAGGCGTACGTCACGGCCGGCGGGCAGCCGAACGCGATCGCGACCGGCAGCCGCTCCCCGCGCTTGGCCGCCACCTGGTAGTGGTTCCGGCTGTCCTTGTGGATCTGCCAGTGCATCCCGATGGTGCGCCGGTCATGGCGCTGGAGCCGGTAGAGCCCGAGATTGCGGACACCGGTCTCCGGGTGTTTGGTGTGCGTCAACCCGAGGTTGAAGAAGGCTCCGCCGTCCTGGGGCCAGGTGAACAGCGCGGGCAACTGGTCGAGATCGACGTCGTCACCCGTGAGGACGACATCCTGGACGGGCGCGTGCTTGATCTTCTTCGGCGGGACATGGGTCATCGCGCCGAGCTTCCCGAACGCCTCGCGCACCCCGACGAAGCCCTGCGGCAGTTCGGGCTTGAGCAGCCCGCCGATCTTGTCGCTGATGTCGCTGTACGAGGTGAGCCCGAGCGCCTTGAGCAGGCGGCGGTCCGTCCCGTACACGTTCATCGCCAGCGGCATGGACGAGCCGCGCACGTTCTCGAAGAGCAGCGCGGGCCCGCCGGCCTTGTTCACCCGGTCCACGATCTCCCCGACTTCCAGATGCGGGTCGACTTCGGTCTTGACGCGCTTGAGGTCGCCGTCGCGCTCCAGCGCCCGGAGGAGCGAGCGAAGATCGTCGTAAGCCATACGCTCCAGTATCTGCTACTCGGTACGCTGGACTTGTCACGGGGGCCGCGATCCGGTCTCGAACTCCACTTACCAGGGGGAGCTCCATGCTTCGGGGGCTGATGATTCTGGTGCCGCTGGCTCTCAGCATCTACGCGTTCATCGACTGCATCACCACCGAGGAGAAGGAGATCCGGTATCTCCCGAAGCCCATCTGGGCGATCCTGGTGCTGCTCTTCCCTCTGGTCGGGTCGGTGTCCTGGCTGATCGTGGGGCGCGAGCGGACGCCGAAGGCGCGGGGCGGCGGCTGGGTGGCGCCGGACGACAACCCGGACTTCCTGAACTCCCTCAAGGACAAGAAGCCCTCCGCCGACGACGAGGGCGCGGGCGCCGGCGACGGCGACGCCGCCCAGGGCAGGGCCGCCAAGGCGCCCGAGGACGACGGGTCCGCGCATCTTGAGCGGTGGGAGGCGGAGCTGCGCCGCCGCGAGAAGGAGATCGAGCGGCGCGAAAAGGGCGGCGGCAGCGCCGACGACACCCCGCCGAAGTCCTGATGGGCGCCCGGGGACCGGGCACCGCGCGGGCGCGGGAGTGGCTGGCGACCGCCGTCGCCGAGGCACGCGCCGGGCTGGCCGAGGGCGGCATCCCGATCGGCGCGGCGCTGTACGGCGCGGACGGGACCCTGCTCGGCCGGGGCCACAACCGCCGCGTACAGGACGGCGATCCGTCGCTGCACGCCGAGACGGCCGCGTTCCGCGCGGCGGGACGGCAGCGCTCGTACCGGGGCACGACGATGGTGACGACGCTCTCGCCGTGCTGGTACTGCAGTGGCCTGGTACGGCAGTTCGGGATCTCGCGCGTGGTGATCGGCGAGGCGGAGACCTTCCACGGCGGCCATGACTGGCTCGCGGAGCACGGCGTGGAGATCGTGCTGCTCGACGCGGCGGAGTGCGTGGCGCTGATGAGGGAGTTCATCGCGCGGAGCCCGGAGCTGTGGCACGAGGACATCGGCGACACCGGCGAGGCCTGAGCCCGCCGTACAAGGACTGAGACCGCCCGTACGAAGGCTGAGCCGCCGTACGAGCGCTGAGACCGCCGTACGGGGGCTGAGGCCGCCGTACGACAGGGAGGCGCCCCGCGCGGAAGTGATCCGCGCGGGGCGCCTCCCTGTGCCGGTTTCCGCGCGTCAGACGCCCGCGTACGAGTGCTTCCCGTTGACGAAGATGTTGACGCCGTAGTAGTTGAACAGCCAGCAGCCGAAGGCGATCAGCGCCAGGTAGGCGGCCTTGCGGCCCTTCCAGCCGGCCGTCGCGCGCGCGTGCAGATACGCGGCGAAGGCGACCCAGGTGATGAAGGACCAGACCTCCTTGGGGTCCCAGCCCCAGTAGCGGCCCCACGCGTCGCCCGCCCAGATCGCGCCCGCGATGATCGTGAAGGTCCAGAGCGGGAACACGGCGGCGTTCACGCGGTACGCGAACTTGTCGAGCGTCGGCGAGGCGGGCAGCCGCTCCATCACGGAGGTGGCGACGGCGCCCGGCTTCACCCCGGCGGCCAGCTTGGACTCGTACCGCTCCCGGAAGAGGTAGAGCAGCGTGGCGACCGCGCCGACGTAGAAGGCCGCGCCGCAGAAGATCGCGGTGGAGACGTGGATCCACAGCCAGTACGAGTGCAGGGCCGGCACCAGCTGGTCGCTGGCGGTGTAGAGGACGGTGACCGCGAGGCCGAGGTCGAGCAGGACCGTGGTGATCAGCGGGAGGCCGAGCCAGCGGACGTTCTTCTTCAGCAGGAGGAGGCCGAGGTACACCCCGACGACGACCGTGGTGAAGGTGATGTTGAACTCGTACATGTTGCCCCACGGCGCCCGCTGTACGGACAGCGCGCGGGTGACCACACCCGCCGCCTCGATCGCCCAGGCGAGGACGGTGAGAGAGACGGCGATCCGGCCGTACAGGTCGCCCTGTACGTCACCGCCCGCCGCGCCGGGGCCGTCCGGGAGGTCGCGGGCCCCGGTGGCGGAACGGGTGATGATCTTCGGCCGCTCCAGGACGGCGGTGGCCCCGCCGCGCTGCTCGGCCTTGATCCGGGCGCCGTTCGCCGCGCCGCCCTTGGCGTCACCGGTCAGTGCGGCTGCCGTACGGGCGACCTTGCTGCGGCTGCCGAACAGCCACTCGGCGATATGGGCGAAGAACGCCAGCATGTAGACGGCCATCGCCGAATAGATCAGGACGTTGCTGGTCTGCGCCAGGCTTTCGTTGGTTGCTGCGGCGGCGAGAGTCACTTCTCGGCCCCTTCGGCTTCGTCGGTCTCACGTGCGGCTGCAGGCGCGCTGGGCGCCTCTGAATGGAGGGTGTGGGCCAGGACGGCCAGTTCCTCGGGGAGCTTGGCGGACTCGCTGCGGCCGAGGCCCGCCATCTCGACAACGGTGACGCCGTCGGCGCCCCGCACAGCCCGGACCCAGACCCGGCGCCGCTGGATGAAGAGCGATCCGGCCAGCCCCGCGATGGCCCCGACCGCCCCGGCGAGCGCCCAGGCGTCACCGGGCTGGTGCGAGATCTGGAACGTCGCCCACTCCTTGACGTCCTTCTCGAAGGTGATCGATCCGGCGCCGTCCGGCAGGGTGAGCTTGTCGCCCGGCAGCAGGGTCTTCTTCAGCACGTCGCCCTTGGCGTCCTTGAACGCCTTCATCTTGCGGGTGTCGAGCTGGTACACGTTCTGCGGCATTCCGGCGTCGACACCGAGACTGCCGTGGTACGCGCCCACGTTGAGCACCGGGAAGTCGAGCGCGGGGAACCGCGAGAACATCTTGTTCGCGCCGCCCTCCCCGCCGCCGTAGGTGGGCACGAAGAACGCGGCGAAGCCGAGCTGTTCCTTCTTGCCGTTCTTGTCCCGGTAGCCGTCCATCACCTTGATGGCGCCCGTGGACGAGACATTGCTGTCGATCGGCAGCAGCGGCACCGCGCCGTTGAAGACCACCTCGCCACGGCCGTCCCTGACGGTGACGACGGGCGCGTACCCGTGACCGATCAGATAGACCTTGGAGCCGTCCACCTCAAGCGGCTTGTTGACCTTGATGACCGACTTGCGTTCCTCGCCCTCCGCGCCGTCGGTGTAGTGGATGTTCGCCTGGTACGTGCGGGGCGTGCCGAGTTGGGGGCCGTTGCGCTCGTACGTACCGACGAACTTGTCGAGCCGGAAGCTGAAGGGCGCGAGGTCGTTGGTGTCGAAGAGGGAGCCGGACCTGAAGTCGTCGTACTGGGTGAGGGTGTTGGCGAAGCCGTCGCCCTCGACGACGAGCTTGCCGCCCTCGGACTTGTAGAGCTGGCCGGCGGCGAAGGCGAGGAGCATCACGATCAGCGAGATATGGAAGACCAGGTTCCCGGCCTCGCGGAGGTACCCCTTCTCGGCGGCGACGGCGTCACCGACGGTGTGGGCGCGGAAGCGGCGCTTCTTCAGGATCGCGAGCGCGGCGGTACGGGCGTCCTCGGGCTCGGCGGTGGTGCGCCACGTGGTGTACGCGGGCAGCCGGGTGAGCCGCTTGGGGGCGCCCGGCGGTCGGCCCCGCAACTGGCCGACGAACTGCCAGGTGCGCGGGACGATGCAGCCGATGAGCGAGATGAACAGCAGGATGTAGATCGCGGAGAACCACACCGAGCTGTAGACGTCGAAGAGCTGGAGCTTGTCGTAGATCGGCGTGAGCGTCTCGTGGCGGTCCTTGAAGTCCTGGACCTTGAGCTCGTCGACGCTGGTCTGCGGGATCAGGGAGCCGGGGATGGCGCCGAGGGAGAGCAGGAAGAGGAGGATCAGCGCGACGCGCATGGAGGTGAGCTGCCGCCAGAACCAGCGGGCCCAGCCGATGATCCCGAGGGTGGGGCCGCCGACGACGCTCTCGTAACGCTCCTCGCGGGGGGCGGTGGAGAGCTGGGAGCCGGCGGCGCCGAGTTCGCGGGCGTCGGCGGGGGCGGCGCTGTCGCCTCCGGCCTCCGGGTCCGCCTTCGGGTCCGTTTCCGCGGCCGTGTCCGGGTCCGTGCTTGTGGCGGGGTCCACACCGGTGCCCTTGCCCGTTCCCTCGTCCGCCGCTGTGCCCTTTTTGTCCGTGTCGCTCATGGATTTCCCGCTCGTGGACGCCTTGCTCATGGAACTAGATCCCCACCGTGAAGCCGTTGGACCAGGTCTGTGTCGCCTGCACGATGCTGTCCCACGCACCGGTCACCAGCAGCAGACCGGTCGCGATCATCATGCCGCCGCCGATCCGCATCACCCAGGTGTAATGGCGCTTGATCCAGGCGAACGCGCCGAGCGCCTTGCGGAAGGCCACCGCGCCGAGCACGAACGGCACACCGAGCCCCAGGCAGTACGCGACGGTCAGTATGGCCCCGCGGCCGGCGCTCGCCTGGTCGAACGCCAGCGCGTTGACGGAGGAGAACGTCGGACCGAGGCAGGGCGTCCAGCCGATCCCGAAGAGCGCGCCGAGCAGCGGGGCGCCCGCGAGGCCGGTCACCGGACGCCGGTGGAAGCGGAATTCGCGCTGGGTGATCCAGGGCATCATGCCCATGAAGAACACACCCATGATGATCATGAGCACGCCGAGGATCTGGGAGAGGGGTCCGCGGTACTCCTGGAGCGTGCTGCCGAAGTAGCCGAAGAGCGCCCCGCCCGAGACGAAGACCGCGGTGAAACCGACGACGAAGAGGGAGGCGCCGGCGAGCATCCGCCCGCGCCGGGCGTCCGCCAGGTCGGTGCCGCTGACGCCGGTGACGTACGAGAGATAGCCGGGCACGAGCGGCAGCACACACGGGGAGAAGAACGAGACCAGCCCGGCCAGCAGCGCGATCGGCAGCGCGATCAGCAGCGCCCCGCTGGTGACCGTGTCGTTCCCGCCCGTCGCCTCCGCGAGGAACTGGACCTGGGCGAGGCGGTCGCCCTGGAGCTGAAACTGCACGGGATCACTTCTCCGCGATCAGCGGGTCGATCATCTTCCGCAGCTTCTCCTCGTTGAGCGCCATCAGCGAGCGCGCCGCGATCTTCCCCTCGCGGTCGAGCACGATCGTGGAGGGGATCGACTGCGGGTTCAGGCTGCCCTTGGGGAAGCCGCTGACGATGAGCTTGCCCGCCGGGTCGTACAGGCTCGGATAGCCGATGCCGTAGTCCTTCTCGAAGGCGAGCGCGGGGCCCTTGTTGGCATCCCGGGTGTTGATCCCGACGAAGGCCACGCCCTTCGACTCGGTCTCCTTGGCCACCTTCGCGAAGTGCGGGGCCTCGGCGCGGCAGGGCGGGCACCAGGAGCCCCAGACGTTCATCACGACGATCTTGCCCTTGAGATCGGCGATGTCGAGCTTCTCGCCTTCGAGGGTCTCGCCCTCGATCTTGTTGACGGGCCGGCGGTCCGCCGCCGCGACGGTGGAGATGCCGCCGGTGTTCGTCACGAAGTTGGTGTCACCGCCGCCGCCGGACTTGCCGCCGCTGCCGCAGGCCGAGAGCGTCATCGCCGATACGGCGACGACGAGGGGCAGGATGGCGCGGAGGCGACGGTCCGGACGGCGTCGTGGGGCGCGGCCTGAGTTCATGTGAAAAGTTTCGCATGGGCGATTCGGGGATCTTGGGCACCCCCCTGAGTGCCCGTAAAAGCCCGATGTAAAGACTTCTCCGGACGTTTCGGCGGTGCCCGAAATCCCGGTGGATCAGCCGTCGGTTCCGGCTCCGCCGACGCTGTCCCCGCCGGTGGCGGATCCGGCGGTGGCCGTCTTCATATAGGCGTTCCAGCCGCCGGTGGGCGCCTGTCCGACACCGAGGCCGCGGAGCCTGTCGAGGACGGCCGGGTCCTGGACATCGAGCCAGTCGGTGAACTGCCGGAAGGACACCAGCCGTACGTCCTTCCTGCCCGCCATTCCCTTCAGCGCCTCCTCCACGGCGTCCATGTAGATACCGCCGTTCCACTGCTCGAAGTGGTTCCCGATGAAGAACGGCGCGCGATTCGTCTCATACGCGCGGTTGAATCCGGCGAGATAGGCACCGGTGGCCTGCTTGCGCCATTCCGGATAGCGCGAGGGCATTCCGTTGGTCGAGTTCTTCGACTGGTTGGCGAGAATGTTGTAGTCCATGGAGAGCACTTCGAAGGAATGCCCGGGGAACGGCACGGCCTGCAGCGGGAAATTCCATATCCCCTGGAGCTTGTCCGGCCAGACCTGGGTACCGCCGGGGGAGCTCGCGTCGTACCTCCAGCCCAGCTTCTTGGCCGTCGGCAGCAGGTTCTCCTGGCCGAGCAGGCACGGCGTACGGGCGCCGATCAGTTCCTTGCGGTAGTCGAAGGGCAGCGGGTCGAGGTCGGTCCAGCCGGTGTTCGTACGCCATTCCGTGACGAAGGAGACGGCCTGGTCTATCTCGTTGCGCCACTGCTCGGAGGTCCAGTTCCCGACGGTGCCGGAGCCGCCGCAGAAGTGGCCGTTGAAGTGCGTGCCGATCTCATGGCCGTCCAGCCACGCCTGACGGATGTTCTTGATGGTGTCCTTGACGTGGGGGTCGGTGAGATAACCGATGTCGGAGGCGCCGACGGGGTTGTTCGGCGGGCGGTAGAGGGTCTTCTTCGACTCGGGCAGCATGTAGAGCCCCGAGAGGAAGAAGGTCATCGCGGCGCCGTGGTCCTTGGCGAGTTCGAGGAAGCGGGGGAAGAGGCCGTTGCCGACCTCGCCCGCCCCGTCCCAGGAGAAGACCACGAACTGCGGCGGAGTCTCGCCGGGCTCCAGCGAGACCGGCGCCTTCGGCTGGTGGGGCTGCTTCCCGGTGTCGGAGGTGGAACCGTCCCCGATGCGCCGGCCTTCCTTGGCCCCGGAGCCCCCGTCCGGCTTTCCGCTTCCGCCGTCGGACTTGTCCGTACCACTCCCGCTGGACGCGGTCTGGCCGGTGGAGCAGCCCGCGATACCCATCGCCGCCGCGGCTCCCACTCCAGCTCCCAGCAGACTCCTCCGACTGATGTGGCGCATTACAGATCCCATCCGCGCTCGTTCGTCCGTAAGTACGCCGCTCATACAAGTCTTACAAGCGGCAACTCGTAGGAGCTGCTACCGAACGCGGAGGTTCCTCAACACGTCACATCTTTACGCACGTAACAGCGACTGTGACAGAAACAGTCGCCTCAGGCGGGCGGTCGGCCGACCTCAGGCACCGAACGCCTTGGCGCCGCCCTTCACCGGCTTGGCACCGGCGAGCAGGTGCGCCGGTACGAGATCGCGGGCCGGCTCGGAATAGCCGACCGAGACGATCCTGTCGCCCTGATACGTGAAGCTCGTCAGCGAGGCGAGCGTGCACTGCCGCCGCCGCGGGTCGTGCCAGAGCCTGCGCCGCTCGACGAAGCTCCGCACGATCCAGATCGGCAGCTGGTGACTGACGCAGACGGCCTCGTGACCGCGGGCCGCGTCCCGCGCCGCGGTCAGCGCGCCCATCATCCGTACGACCTGGTCGACGTACGGCTCCCCCCAGGACGGCTGGAAGGGATTGGTGAGGTACTTCCAGTTGCCCGGTCGGCGCAGCGCGCCGTCGCCGACGCCGAACGTCTTGCCCTCGAAGACGTTCGCCGCCTCGATCAGCCGGCGGTCGGTGTCGAGGGTCAGCCCGTGCGTCTTGGCGATCGGGGCGGCGGTCTCCTGCGCGCGCTCCAGCGGGGAGGCGACGACATGGGTGATGTCCCGGTCCGCGAGGTGCTCGGCGACCCGGTCGGCCATCCGGCGCCCCAGCTCGGAGAGGTGGTAGCCGGGGCGTCTGCCGTACAGGACACCGTCCGGGTTGTGCACCTCGCCGTGCCGCATCAGATGGACGACGGTGATCTCCTCACCGTTCGCCGCGCTGTTCCCTGCACTCTGACTCATGCGGCACTCTCCGGCTGGGTGTCGGGGTCCGTGGCCTCGGCGGCGGCACGGGCGGCGGCGGGCAGCGCCGCGGCGATCCGCTCGACGGCCCGGTCGTCGTGGGCGGTGGAGACGAACCAGGACTCGAAGGACGACGGCGGCAGATAGACGCCGTCGGCGAGCATCGAGTGGAAGAAGGCGGTGAAGCGGAAGGACTCCTGCCGCTTGGCCCCCTCGTAGTCACGTACCTCGTCGGCCGTGAAGAAGACGGAGAACATGTTGCTCGCCGTCTGCAGCCGGTGGGCCACGCCCTCCTTGCTCAGCGCCTCCGTGACGAGCCCCTGGATCTGCGCGGAGACCGCGTCGACCTTCTCGTACGCGGCGTCGTCGAGCAGCCGGAGCTGCGCGAGGCCGGCGGCGGTGGCGACCGGGTTCCCGGAGAGCGTGCCCGCCTGGTAGACGGGCCCGGCGGGGGCGAGCCGCCCCATGACGTCGGCGCGGCCACCGAACGCGGCGGCGGGGAAGCCGCCGCCCATGACCTTGCCGAAGGTCATCAGGTCGGGCGCGACACCGTCGACGCCGTACCAGCCGGCCTTGGACGTACGGAACCCGGTCATCACCTCGTCGGAGATGTACAGCGCGCCGTCGGCGGCGCAGATCTCCTTGAGCCCGGCGTTGAACCCGTCCCTCGGCGGTACGACGCCCATGTTGCCCGGCGACGCCTCGGTGATCACGCAGGCGATCTCGCCGGGATGCGCGGCGAAGGCCCGGCGCACGGCGTCGAGATCGTTGTACGGCAGGACGATCGTGTCCCCGGCCTGCGCACCGGTCACCCCGGGGGTGTCCGGCAGCCCGAACGTCGCGACGCCGGAGCCCGCCGCGGCGAGGAGCGCGTCGACGTGCCCGTGGTAGCAGCCGGCGAACTTCACGACCTTCGCCCGCCCGGTGAAGCCGCGGGCGAGCCGGATGGCCGACATGGTCGCCTCGGTACCGGACGACACGAGCCGCACCTGCTCGACGGGCGCGATCCGGGCCACGATCTCCTCGGCGAGCGCGACCTCACCCTCACCGGGCGTACCGAAGGAGGTACCGCGCGCGACCGCGGCCTGTACGGCCGCGATCACTTCCGGATGGGAATGACCGAGAATCATCGGCCCCCAGGAGCAGACGAGGTCGACATATTCCCGACCGTCCGCATCGATGAGGTATGGACCATTACCGGACACCATGAACCGGGGCGTACCACCCACCGCCCGGAAGGCGCGGACGGGAGAGTTCACGCCTCCGGGCGTCACAAGAGCCGCACGGTCAAAGAGTGTCTGCGAAACTGGGGCGTCATATGGAAAGCTCACGCAATCCATGGTGTCAGAGGCTCGGACGTATCCGCGGACAGGTGTTTCACCGGACGTTCGTGGGGGAGGTCACTGTCACGATGATCGGGTTGCGCGGCCGGGGCTGCGAGTGGTCGGGTGGAGATATGCATCGCGGTGGCGGACTGGGCGAGGGGACGGACGACCTGGGACCCGAGCCTGCCCGGCGTGGAAAACACCGACGCGGCGAGCGCCCCGAGCGCGAGGCGCGCGAGGAGGCTCCGGAAATCAGGAGTGGTGGCCGGATGGGGGTGACCTACAAATACTTCGGCGCGCCCGACGGAGCCACGGCGGCCCGTGTCCCCACCTCCATGCGCCCGGAGGAACTGGGCGGCGACGAGCTGGGCATGGGCGGAATGTTCACGAAGATCAAGCCCGAGACGATAGCGGCGATGGTCCTGACGGGCATTCAGGGCATGCCCCTGCACAAGGTCCCGCCCCTCGAACTGGTCGTGCTCCACCCGGATTACGCGGTGGTGAAGCTCCCGATGACGGTGGTGGACCCGCTGCGCGGCATCGGCGAGGAATCGGTGGGCGCGGCGGCCTTCATCTGGTCGACGGTCCCGGACCGGGGCGGCCCGAAGGACGCGTACAACGTCTACCAACTGCTGCACGAATGGCAGGACTTCTCGGTCCGCCTGCACGAGGCGGGGCATCAGCCGTACTGCCTGGTGTGGCCCTGAGCTGGTATTTCTTGCGGATTAGGCGGGGCTTTCGGGCTCCGCCTTCTGCGTGCTGACGGAGGGGCCGTCAGGCGGCCAGGGCACATTGAGGGCACATGGGTTTCGGTGAGGGCGCTGATGTGCCCTGGGCCTCTCCGCCACTGTCAGGCTCCGCTTCTGTGAAGGCGTCGTCGATCGCCTTGCGGGTGCGGGTCTCGCTCGACGGCAACAGGTGCGTGTATGTCCGCAGGGTGAAGCCGGGGTCCGAGTGGCCCAGGAACTCGGAGAGCGCCTTGATGCTCTCCCCCGCGTCCAGGAGCACGGAGGCGTAGGCATGCCGGAGGGCGTGCATGCCGTCATCCGGGGCTGCCTGTAGGTAGCGCGCCCCGCGCTCGCGCGGAGGGATCACGCCTGCGGCGGCCAAGGCGCGCTTCCAGCCGCCCATGTTGAAGACGCTACGGTTGTAGGCCCGCCCCTTCTCGTCGACGAAGAGAAGGCGAAAGGTCCTCGGCTCGTCGTCCGGCTTGGCCCAGGGCAGGCTGACCTCGACCGGCGGGAACTCCTTCATGTGGGCCTTGAGTGCGGCGGCCAGTTGGGCAGGCAAGGGCACCGACCGGATCTTGTTGCCCTTGGGCAGGGCGAAGACGGCCGTCGGCACGGCCGATCAGGTGGGTGCCGCAGGCGAAGTCGCGGTTGGGCGTACGGATGACGATGTTCTCCAGCGGATGGCCGGGCTCCCGGAAGACCAGACTCGTGCCCTTGCCGGGCAGCAGCCTGGGGACGACACCGGTGATCGGGCCGAGGCCGTCGAGGAGTTCCTGGGTAGCCGCTCCGGCGGCCAGGACGATGTGGTCGGCGCGGACGGACGTGCCGTCGCGGAGAAGGGCACCCGTGGCGTGGTGGCCCTTGTGGCCGATCTCGCGGACGCGCGAGGTCAGGAGATGGATTCGCGGGTGAGCCGCGAGGGCTCGGTGGACCACGGGCAGCAGGGTGCTGGTGTCGACGTGCCCCTCCTGGGGCAGCCACAGCGCTTCGGCGGTGTCGTGGCCGGGGGCGGGCGCCAGGAAGGGGATATCGGCGGGTTCGATGGAGTGGCACGGCAGGTCGAGGCGCTCGGCCGCGGCACGGATCGCGCTCAGGTTCGTACGGTCGCCGGCCCTGGCTGTGGTGGCGATCACCGCCGTACCCCGATGGATCCACGGTCGGACGCCGGTGAGTTCGGCGATCCGATCGGTGAGAGCGGGCCAGGCTGCCGCCGAATCATGACGCAGGCGTAATTCGGCCTCGTCGAGGCTGCCGGCAGCGGTGTCCTGGTCGGCGGTGACCTCGCCGAGGACGCCGAGCATGGCCCCGGCGGCGCTGGACGCCGTACCCAGGACGGCGGCGGGCTCGTCGGCGCAGATCACGGTCTGTCCGTGGTCCGCGAGAGCGAGGGCGATGGCGGAGCCGATGATCCCGGCGCCAACGACGAGGACGTCGGCGCGTTGCGGCTGAGGCATGACGGACTTCCTTCGGATCAGAGGAGAGGGGAAGGGGTGAGCCGCGGGAGGAGCTGACCGGCGGTCCAGCGTTCACCGTCGGGCTGGGGTGGGACCCAGATGAGCCGGGAACCGGCCGCGTAGGCGGCGGCACGGCCTTCGGGCGTGCCCATGGGAACCAGCGCCAACTCGGCTTCGAGCGACCCGGGTTCGGTGATGAGGGAGATTCCTGCGGCGATGTGGCGCGCGCCGGGGGCCAGGAAGGCCAGTTTGATCAGTTCCGCCCCAAGCCCGGCAAGGAGTGCGAGCGGGCGCCGTAAGTCGTCGATGCCGTGTGGCGGCTCGGAGAGATGGATGGCGGGAAGCGGTGACAGACCGGCCGCGCGGATGAGCGCGGTGGTACGACGCGCCTCTCTCCTGTCTCGTACCTCGAACTGCACATGCGTGAGGGCCGTACCGCGTGGGCGAGCCAGGTGGCGGGCAACAGCCTCGGGCCTGTGGTGCCGGGTCATGGCGCTCGCTCGTATCCGCTGAGACCCGCGGGGCGTACACAACAGGTCACGGTCGGTGATGTGGTCGAGGTCGATCTCGAACCACCGCCAGGGAGTCTGGGCATGGCCGAGATGCGGAACTTCGAGGACGACTCGCTCGGGATCGATGGCCGAGGGCAGCATCAGATCTGCTGCCATGCGATCAGATCGTCCACGGCCACGATGATCTTGCTCAACGCGGATGCCGTCTGCGCCGGGAAGTACGGGTCCAGCAGAAGCTGATGTGGCAACGTCACGGTCGTGGCGGCGGCCTCGAACGCTCGCGAGGTGGGGACGACGCTGACCTGCGGCTCGTCGCGGTAGGCGGGGGTGGACTGCCACGGCGGGAACAACGTTCGGGCCGGAATCCCCTCCGCGGTCAACGCCGCAGCCACCGTGGACGCCCGCACCCCGCGCTCGGTCAGCGAGACCGGGAGCCGTAGGAGGACGGCGTAGTGGTCATGCCGGGTGGCCTTCGGATGCGGCTGGGTGAGCAACCCGCCGTGCCCCCGATCCACCAGGGCTTGGGCCAGTGCGTGCCACTGGCCGTCACGGGCGCGCCACATGTGCTCGTACGTCCGCGTGTGCGCGAGGACCAGCGCGGCGGTGAAGACGCTGATACGGGCGTTGGTGCCGAGGAGTTCGTGGTCGTACGCGCTGCTGCCGCGCGGGCGACCGCAGTTGGCGAGCCGTTCGGCCCGGCGAGCGGTCTGTTCGTCGCGTAACAGCAGGGCTCCGCCGTCGCCGCCGGGTAAGAGCTTGGCGGCCTGGAAGGACAGGACGGTGGCATCGGTCGCGGTACCGACGCGGGTGCCGTCCCAGGAGGCGGCGACTGCCTGGGCCGCGTCCTCGATGACCGCGAGGTGGTGACGGCGGGCGAGGGCGGTGATGGCTGTCAGGTCGGCGGGGTGTCCGGCCAGGTGGACGGGGATGATCGCACGGGTGCGGCTGGTGATCGCCGCCTCGGCGATCCCGGTGTCCAGGGTGAAGGTGGCCGGGTCGATGTCGACCGGGATCGGGAGTGCGCCACGCGCACTGACGGCGGCGGCCGAGGAGACGAACGTACAAGCCGGTACGAGGACTTCGTCGCCGTGTCCGATGCCAAGGGAGGCCAGGGCGAGTTCGAGCGCGGCGGTGCCGCTGGAGACGGCGATCACCCGGCGTCCGAACTCGGCTTCCAGCCAGACCTCCAGTTCCTCGGCGGTGCTGTCGCCGTTCTGCCACCACATGCCGGAGTCGTGCGCGGCGATCAGGGCCTTGCGGGTCGCGGTGTTCACGGACGGCCAGGGGGCGAAGGGGCGGGTGCGGGTCGGCGGGCCGCCGAGGAGGGCGAGGGGCATGGTCCGGTGCTCCTTCGGGGAGTCAAGGTGGTCAGCCGCGGGTGTCGAAAGGGGCGGGCTCGGCCGTGTCGAGGCTGGTCCGCATCGCGTGGAGGAGGGCGGTACTCGCGTACGCCGCCTCCAGTGGACCCGTGGCATCGTCGACAGTGAACGCGGCGAAGGCGGCATCGAGTTGGGTGGTGTACTCGACATGCGGGTCACGGGGCTGGTCGTGGAGCAGCACCTGCTCGCGACCGTCGGGGGCGGTGATCCACAACGCGGGGCCGGGTACGGTGCGCCGGTCCGGGCTCCAGCCGAGCACCGTGCGCCATGTCAGCGTCGCCCGCTCACCGACGATGTCGATACGGGACCGGTCCCGCCGGGCTCCGGGAGCGGCCCAGGACGCTTCCACGCGCAGGCGGCGCCCCGGGGTGAGGGTGGCCTGGGCCCGTACGCCGTGCCATTTCGGTGTCGGGACCACCTGCGCCACCGGCTCCTGACGCTGCCATCCGGCGCGGGGGTCTCCACTCGTGGCCGCTGCCGGATGCTGGTGTTCGGCCAGTGCCGTACCAGTGGTGCCGGTGGCTGCGTACCACTCCGGCAGCCACAGCGCGAGGTCCACCAGATGGGAGCCGAGGTCCCACAGCACCCCGGCCTCTGTGCCTCCCTGCGTGGCGGGCACCCCGGCCCGGCGGAGCCACCAGGCGTGTATCTCCTTTGCCGACCCAATGCGTTGAGCGAGCGCGCGGCGGATGAGTACGGCCTCCGGGCGGTGGCGCATCGTATAGAGGGGATAGACCCCACCACCGTGGTGGCGCGCCGCGGCCAGGACCATCGCCGCGTCGCCGGTGGTGAGCGCGAGCGGCTTCTCCACGATCACCCGCGCACCTGCCGCCAGCGCCCGCAGGGTGAGGGCGGCATGGTCGGCCGGGGGCGTGGCCACAAGGACGACGTCGGCTTCGGCGCGCTCCAGCGCCCCCGTGTGCACCTCGGCTCCGAAGTCCCGTGCTGCACGCGCCGCCCGGTCCGGGGCGGCGTCGGCCACGTACAGCGACCGCAGTCCGCCCCTGGCGCGGAGTCTGGCCAGGTACGGCAGGTGGACCTGTCGGGATATCCAGCCGCAGCCGACGACCAGCACACGCCACCGCGGGCTCACTCGCCGCGCTCCCCGTCCGCATGCTTCTCGTCCTCGCGCTCCCAGTCGGCGACGAGCCCGGACAGCATCCGGTGGAAGTCGGGGCAGGTCTTGATCACGCACTCCAGGTCGTCCAACTCGACCCCGGACGCGCGCAGTCCGAGCACGGAGAACGCCATCGCGATGCGGTGATCGCGCATCGTCTCCACCCGGCCGCCGGTGGGCTGCGCGGGGGTGATCTCGATCCAGTCGTCGCCCGTGGTCACCGGAACGCCGAGCGTCCGCAGATTGACCGCGCACGCCTCCAGGCGGTCACACTCCTTGACGCGGGTGTTGTGGATGTTCTCGATCCGTACGGGACCGGTGGCGTACGGCGCGATCGCGGCCAGCGTGGGCATGGTGTCGGACATGTGGTGCAGGTCGACGGTGATGCCGGCGAGCCGTTCCGGCCCGGTGACAGTGACCGCGTCCGCCTGGATGGAGACGTCGGCGCCCATGTCGGCCAGTACGTTCGCGAACCCGAGATCGCCCTGGGGTGAGTCGGCTCCCAGGCCGGGGACGGTGACCGTACGGCCGGTGAGCGCCGCCGCTGCCAGGAAGTAGCTGGCGGTCGAGGCATCCGGTTCGATGTCGAGCGTGCCGGGGCTGGTGTATCCGCTCGGCTCGATACGGAAGGTGTCACCGTCGCGCTCGACCGTGGCTCCGAAGGTACGCATCATGCGCAGCGTGATCTCGATGTACGGGGCGGACACCAGCCGGGTGACCTCGATGGTCAGCCCCTCGCGGGTCAACGGTCCCGCCAGAAGCAGCGCGGTCAGGTATTGGCTCGATACCCCTGCGTCCAAGGTGAGTTCGCCGCCGGCCAGGCCGTCCGAGTACAGGGTGTACGGGATTCGGTCTCCGTCGATCCGCGCCCCGAGTCGGCGCAGGGCGTCCAGCAGCGGAGTGATGGGGCGACGGCGCATCTGTTCCGAGGCGTCGAAGCGGTACGTCCCGTGCCGGCGGCGGCCAGGGCAGGCAGGAAACGCGCGCCGGTCGCTCCGTCCCGGGTGTGCACCTCTGCCTTCGGCGCGGGGCCGGCCGGGCGGCCAACGATCTCCCACCGGTCCGGATCGGCCGTGCTGACGGCGTAACCGAGCCGGTTCAGTGCTTCGGCACACGCTTCGGTGTCATCGGCCACCAGCGGTCGGCGCAGGACCGTCCGGCCTCGGGCGGCGGCGGCCAGGAAAAGAGCGCGGTTCGTGATCGACTTCGATCCGGGGACAGGTACAACGGTGGCAACCATACGGAAGATCTCCTGGTCAGTCGGTGTGGTGGAGGCTGAGCCGTCAGGTGCTCGGCGCACCTCCGTCCACCCTGGTCGGCAGCGCGGTGAGGCCGTCCAGCAGAACCGTCAACTCACCGAAATGAGTGATGGCGCGCCACGGGCGGTGCTGCTCCAGCGCCTCTGGACGACCGACTCCCCAGCCGCAGGAAACGGTACGGACTCCGGCGGCCCGCCCCGCTTCCATGTCGGTCACGGAGTCACCGACCAGCACCGCCGCTCCCGCCGGGACACCGAGTTGCCGGCACAGCCACCACACCCCCTCGGGCGAAGGCTTCGGCGCAGGCGGATCGGACGGGGTGACGAGGGCCTGCACCAGATCGCCGATCTTCAAGTGGTCGAGCGTGGCCAGGGTTCGGGGCCGGTCCTTGCCGGTGATCACACCGACCGGCACACTCCGGGCGCGCAGAACGCTGAGCAGGGTGAGCGCGCCGGGAAAAAGCCTGGCCTCGGTGACCATGGCGCTCGCCTCCACCCGGTACAGCTCGGCCACCATCTCGGGCAGCCCCAGGCGGCCGACGATCTCCTCCAGCGGCAGGCCGGACAGCGCCTGGAACTCGGCCATCGGCGGACCACCAGCCACGCCCGCCCGAGCACATGCCCGCGTCAAGGCCGCCGCGGTGATGTGCGCGGTCTCGGCCAGGGTGCCGTCCAGGTCGAACAGCACAGCTCCCACACGGTCGCTCGTTCCGCTCATCCCACCGGCTCCAGCACAGCGGCACCGAGCAGACTCGACAGCCCCGGCCGGGCGGGGACGAGGACTTCGACGCCGTACGCCGCCATCCGTACGCGCAACTGCGCGCGCAGCACCGGGCGAGCCAGCAGACCACCGGTCAGAACAACCGTCGGTACGGTCAGGAACCGGACCAGATCCCCGAGGAAGGTGACCAGACGCAGGCCGTCCGGCCAGCCGTCCAACCGGTTCCCGAGCCGGTCGTCGGGCGGGAGCGTACGGAGGGCGAGCTGGGCGCAGCCCGTACCGCCGCAGCCGCACGAACCCCCGGGCAGTACGGCGAAATGCCCCAAGGTGCGCGGCTCGGCCGCTACTGTCCGACGGACCTTCCCGTCGAGCACCAGCGCGCCACCGAGCCCGGTCCCGAGGACGGCCACGAGCGCGTCCGAGCGCCCTTGTGCGATCCCGCGCGTGGTCTCACCCGCGGCAGCGCTCTCGCCGTCGTCGCGGAGGACAACGGTGTGCGCGATCCGGCCGAGTGCGTCCCGCAGCCCGTACCCCACCCACTCCGGGCGATTCGGCCACGCGGTCACCCGACCGTCCTCGTCCAGTCCGCCGGGAAAGGCGACGCCGAGCCGAGCGGTTCCTCGGGGGAGCTGGCGCCTCAACCAGGCGGCGAGGACGGCAGGATCATCCGGTGTACGGATCACCGCCGCCACCGTCAGTTTGCGTCCGACGAAACGGCCCAGCAGGGACTTGGTCCCGCCGATGTCGACGGCCCAGGTGGGCCTTCCGGACCCGTAAACCGCCGCGTACGTCGCCAGAGGTACCGTCACGAGGCCCAAGCCCCCTCGGATTCCATGAGGTTAACGACCGTGCGACCGGGCAGGGGCGCTGTCCGCTGCCCGGAGAGCAGCCGCAGCACGCGCTCCTCGTCGTGATCCGGCGGACCGGCGCACATCTGACAGAGGTCGCGCCGGGTGGCGATCACGCTCGTGGCGTTCTCGCCGCTCCTGGTGGCGATGAACGGCACGGCGCTGGAATCCGACGTGCGGTGTCTCCACTGGTCGGCGGCTGCTTGCGACAGTTTCATAGGGGCTGTTCCTCATCGAGGTTCGTAAGGGCGCGTGAGGGGCCGGCCGACAGGCCGACTTGGGGCAGCACTCCGTGCGAGGGCAGCGCGGGGCGGCGCCGGTCCAGTGCGGCACGGAGCATTCCCGGGCCGACGAGGTGCGTCTCCTCCCAAGGCCGATGCCAGTACGCGCCGGGTGGCGCGAGGCGGCCGAGCGGAGGAAGGGTGAAAGTGCCGGAACCAAGGCAGTGTGCGAGCGGGTGGTCCCAGCGACGGCTCGTACCGGGCGGGACCAGGCCGAACAACAGATCCGGCCGGGCCGGATCGACAATGATCGGCCCGCAACCGCACGGCTGCTGTATCTCGTCCAGGTCGCGGACCACGGCCTCGCCGGCGGGGCCGGAAGCGAACACGATCACGTCGAACAGCCCCTGCCCCAGCCCGAGGGGAACGGTCATCTCCTCCGTGCCGGTCTCGGCCGCGAAGAGAGCGCGGACAAGACTCCTCAGCCCTGACCACTCGTGGTTCACCGGATAGGTCATGTGCTGCCTCCCGGCCCACCCGGCAACCGCACCTCGGCGCACGCGACGCGGAACCACACGTCCTTGCCCGAAGGCGTCGCCGTCACGCCGAACACGTCTGCCAGGGCTTCCAGCATCGCGAGCCCTCGTCCGTCCTCGCTCAGGGGACCGGTGGCCCTGATGACCGGAAGCCGTCGGTCGAGGTCGCTGACGACGACGTACACACCGTTGGCTCCGGCCCGTACGGCGATCCGCGCGTCCGGCGTGCGGGCGTGCCGCAACACATTCGTCAGCAGCTCGGACACGCCGAGCAGCGTGACCGCGCCGGCCTCTTCCCGGCCCCAGCGTTGAAGCTGCGCCCGGACGGCACGCCGTATGTCCCCGATGCCACGCTCCGTGACGGTGAGCGTCATCTCCCACTGGGCGCCGGGGGTGCGCGAGCGGCCGGAGGGTGACTGGCCCAACGCGTCCTGCAGCGCCGAGGAGGCGAGAAGTTCAGGCATCGGGAATTCCATTTCTGCAGCGGAAGGTTCACGGAACGCTGTGTACTGGGTACGAATGGTTCAACTTCACTGTGCGCCTCACGAAGCGCGTGCGGGCAGTAACCGATGGCAACTTCAGGAGAGTTGTCATGAGAAGGGCAGGAGAAGGCATGCCGCAGCCGCCGAAGAAACTCGATGGGGGCATGTCCCCCAGGGCCTGGTTCGGGGTCGAGCTGCGTTATTGGCGTACGGAAATCGCCGGCTGGTCAATCAAGGAACTGGCCACGAAAGCCCACGTCAGCCGCGAGGTCATCCGCCGCATCGAGGTCGGCGACTACAACTGCCGTATAGAGACAGCTCTCGCTGTGGACAAGGCATTGGGAACGAGCGGAGTTTTCGAAAGGGGATGGGGGCACGTCTTCGGCGATGACAACAAGAAGGCCCCTGATGACAACTCTTCCGGTCAACCACCCGCCCCCGTCCTGAATCCCTCCCACCGCGCACGCATGCTTACAGCAGACGCATCGCTCACGCATGGGGGCACCGAACCTGTGGACCGCCGTAGTTTCCTCGCCGTACCCGGACTGGCCGCGCTCGCAGTGCCGGGAACCGCCCGCCTGCTCCAACCGACCCAGCCGACACCGCTCCCGACCGAGATCCGGCCGCATGACGTCCGCGAGCTGATCGACACCGCGGCGTTCATCTCACGCCTGGACAACCGGTACGGCGGCGACGGCATCGTCAAGCAGACCGCGACCACCGCCATGCTCTGGGCCGAGGACCTGCTCCACGTGAAGTGCCCGGTGGAGCTACGCCCCGTGCTCTTCGCCGCGGTCTCCCGCCTCGGCATCGTCGTCGCCGCGAGCCACTTCGACGCCTACGCCCACGCGGACGCCCGCCAGACCTTCCGCTTCGCCGCCGCCTGCGCCGAGGAAGCCAACGAATGGCACCTGCGCGCCAAGTCGTACTCCTTCCTCGCCCGCCAGGCCGTCTGGATCGGCGAGCCCGACCAGGGCCTCACCTACGCCGAGCTGGGCCTCGCGCGCTCCGACCGCCTCACCGCCACCGAACGCGCCATGCTCCACTCAGCACGCGCCCGCGCCTTCGCCAAAATGGGCCAGGTCCAGCAGACCCTCGCCGCAATCGGCGCCGCCGACGACGCTTTCACCGAGGCCCGCCCCGACGAGGACCCGCCCTGGATGACGTACTACGACGAGGCCCAGCACCACGGCGACACCGGCCACGCCCTGTTCGACCTCGCTCTCGTGGGCCACGACCCTCGCCACGCCGCCCGCCGCCTCACCACCGCCGTCAAGGGCCACGACGACCTCTACGCCCGCTCCCGTGCCATCAGCCGCACCAAACTCGCCTCCCTCACCATGGCCACCGGCGACCCCGACCAGGCCGCAGCCATCGGCCACCGCGCGCTCTCCGAAGTCGGCAACCTCCACTCCCGTCGCGCCGCCGACGACGTACGGGAACTCGGCCTCCTCGCCGCCCAGCACCCCAGAAACCAGAACGCCACCGCCCTGCGCGAACGCGTCACCGCCACGGTCCCCGCATGACCAGCCACCACCACGAGACGTACGACGCGCTCCTGACCGCCTGCGCCACCGCCGGCCTGGACGCCACCGGCGCAGACCCCATACGCCTCGCCGAAAACGCCATCTGGCGCCTACCCGGCGGCCTGGTCGCCCGGATCGCCAAACCAGGCCAACGGCGTCAGTCCGCACGCGAACTGCACTTGGCCCGCTGGCTCACCACCACCGGCATACCGGTCGTACGCCCCTACCCCGGCCTGCACTCCCCCGTCATCGCCGACGACCGCCCCGTCACCTTCTGGGAGGAACTGCCACCCCACAAGAACGGCACAGTCCTGGACGTGGCGACCCTCCTCAAACAACTCCACGCCCTCCCCCTCCCTGACTTCCCCATCGGCCGCCTCGACCCCTTCGTCCGCATCAGCGAACGCATCGACGCCGCCACCACCCTCCCGGCCCCCGACCGCGCCTGGCTGCACGGCCTCTTGGCCGAACTGCAAGCTGCCTGGACCGAACTACCGATGGGCCGGCCGGAGTGCGTCGTCCACGGCGACGCTTGGACCGGCAACGTCGCCCGCCCGCTCAACGGCGACGATGCGATCCTCCTGGACCTGGAACGCTGCTCCCAGGGGCCGCCCGAATGGGACCTCGTCTCCACGGCGATCAAACTCACCACCACGGGCACCATTACCCCCGCCGAATACGACGAGTTCTGCACGTCGTACGGCACCGACGTACTCAAATGGCCCGGCTACGCCACGATGCGCCGGACGAGAGAACTCCGCATGACGACCTACGCCGCGCAGCACGCAGCCACTCACTCCGAGTGGCGATGGGAAGCCCGGCACCGAGTGGACTGCCTCCGGGGCCGGTCAGGGAAATCGCCGTGGACCTGGCAAGGAATCATTTAAGGGAAAGATGCGGCGGCATCAAAAAGGGCCGCTCACCCCCGAAGCCATACAGGCCGACACTCTATTGCAACGAACGCCCCGATCGAGAATAATTCGCGAGTTCTCGAGCTTTAATCATCCGCCACCCCTCCATCGTGGCAGCTCTTCGACATCGACCCCCGGGCCAAGAAGAGAGATACATCCAAAAAATGCAGCAATAGATACGATAAGAATTACCACAAAAACCCGACCCGTCCCCTTCGAAGTTCCACCTTTCAAGTCACACCTGACATACAACGAGAGAACGATACGCCTCACGCCTCATACCTCCCTTACTGAACCACCGGATCCGACCCAACCCCTTCGGAAGGGTACGCCCTGAATCAGGAAGAGACTAGCGGCATCCAGACAGGCCCATAATGGGCATCCAAACACATTTATTCGCTTATACTCAAGGCCCACTTTCACACACCTTGAAACCCGCCAGGATTAGAACCCCGGGACTCGACAAAATGACCAGATCGAACCACCTGACGCGACATTCCAGTCGGAACACAAAAGAGAACTCGCCCAATCGATCCGCTTTCACGAATTGGGCGAGTTTCAATAAAACTCTATAGAGGTGATTACAGCGTCACATGTCGAGCGTATCCTTCATTTCCATCCCAACAGGGAAGATAAATATACAACCGAAATTTCATGTCGCCCTGACGAACATGACCCCAGTCACTGCAGTATCCCAGGTCTCGCCGCTAGAACTCACATGTTGTAAACGTTCATTCGCCGACCAGGACACGCGCCAAGCGGTAACCATTATTCAGCGGTTGTCAAATCTTTCCGAGCTTCTGGGACCGCCTGCCCGGCCAGTCCGCGTTGTAAGCCTCCTTGGGCCCATGAGGGCGCACGACCGCGCGGTGAGGGGAGCCGGGACAGCCCCGTTGCGAACCCTCCTGGACTGATGAGGACGACGGCGGCGGCCTCTCGCCACAGAGGCGTGACTCCGTTGCGAACCCTCCTGGGCTGATGAGGACCTGTGCGGCTTGCTGCCGTTCGGCTTTCCGCTGGTGTTGCGAACCCTCCTGGGCTGATGAGGACACCACCGCCTCCGGCGCCGCCACATCCGTCCACGGCGTTGCGAACCCTCCTAGTACTCCAGTCTGACTTCGCGATCTTGAGTCGGGCCCGGCTGGGAACGGGTACGGCCACCGCGTGATCATCGGGGGTTGTGTGGACTCCTGAA
>NZ_JBFBJB010000035.1:0-102803 GCF_040685895.1 Streptomyces sp. NPDC088124
GCGGCCGGCACCGCCGATCTCGCCGTGGAGCAGGCCAAGAAGGTGCCCGGTCTGATCGAGCAGATCAGGGCCGAGGCGCCGGGGCGGATCGAGGCGCGAACGTCCGCGCCCTGCACTCGCTCGTTGGCCGCGCCAGTGAGAGCCGGCCCCACCGGGACAGCTGCCGCCCCGGCCCGCAGCCGACCGCACCCGCCGCGCCGGGGGAGCGCCGGACGCCTCCGGACGGCTGGCGCCGCGCGATCGCGGCGCACCGCCAGGCCGCGCCGCCGTTCCGCATGGACCCGGGTATCGCAAAAGCGGCGGAGCGGAAGGCCGCCGCGCTGCGTGCCCAGCGCGCACATGCCTTCCCCGTCGACCTGACCGCCGCGGACGACGCCCCGGTGCTGCTGCAGGACACGCGGGCCGAACGAAGACGCTGTCGTTCCCGGCCGGAGGCGGGAAGATCCAAGCAGGACTTCGTCAGCGCGACGACCGAGTCCGCCGAACGCACGTTCAACGGGGAGATCAATGCCGAGGTCCACGAACCGGTGTGGACCGAGTCCAACTCGGTGCCCCTCTCGGTGATGTGCGGGAAGGGGGACCCGACGAATGGGGCCTCCCCTTCCCTCTCGGCCAACGCACTTGTCTCGAACGGGGCGAGCGGGCCGCGTCCTTGAATCAGGCGGCGCCCCTCATCAGGTGGCGTCCCTGAACACGGGCAGATAGCCGCCCGACTGGCCGGCGTCCGTCGGGTGGTAGGACTCGCCGATGCTCGTCAAGTTGACGCTGTGCAGCCAGGCACTGCCCGAGCAGAGCTCGTTACCGGTGAAGGTGGGGCGGACATCGCCGAAGGTGAAGCCGTGGTCGGCGGTTCACCGCTTGTGCTGAGCCAGGTGCGGCTGGTGCCTCGCAGGGGTGCCTGCATCGGGAAGCGGTGGTGGAATTCGGCGATGGCCTGGGTGACGACGAGGAGGTCGTCGCTGAGGATCGCCCGTCTCCAATGGCCTGATGCGAACAGTTTGATCAGCCACGTGCGCGCTTGGTCAAGGCACAGGATCAAGCAGGGACCGTCCACATGTCCGGCGAACGTCCAGCAGAGCGACCAAGTGCAAGTCGTATTTCGGAACGCGACGTTTAACGACGACAAGCTCAGAGCGTGCGGCAACCAGGCGCCGCGCCGGGCCGGGATGTGATCATGACGGAGCGAGCGCGGGGCTACGGGGTCAGCACGATCCTGCCGAATACTTCACCGGCGTCCATCTTCTGGTGTGCCAGCACAGCTTCGTCCAACGGCAGCAGCTCGTGCACCACCGCTTCGATCTCGCCACGGCCGGCTGCTGCGAACTGCTTGCTGCGTACGGCGCTCAGGTCGGCTGAAGTGACGGTAGCTGCGCTGAAAGCGGCGAAGGACATCGACTTCTGGAACGCCGCCATGATCTTCGTGCCGAAGTCCGCGGGCGGCTGACCTGCGACAGCGCCCACGGCCACCATGCGGCCGTTCGGGTTGAGCCGGTCGAAGAACGACGGCATGTCCTCACCGGCCACAACGTCGATGATGACGTCATAGCCGGCGGGAGCCGCGTCCCCTCCGCCACCGGAGCGGTCCAGCACGTGGGTGGCGCCGAGACGGCGCAGCCGCTCGCCGCGCTCCGATGACGATGTCGTGACCGCCACCGCGGCGGCACCACCGCGAGCCGCGAGCTGCACTGCCATGATCCCGATACCGCCGGCCGCGCCACGCACCAAGACCGTCTCGCCGGGAGCGAAATGGGCGTGACCAAGCCCGAAGTGGGCCACCGCACCGGCGCTGCCGAGCGTCACCGCGGCGGCGGCCGACAGGCAGTCGGGCAGGGGGAGAATCTGCTCGACCGGCGCGACGGCCTGTTCGACGTAGCCTCCGCCGGTGCCGGTGAAGCCCCACACTCGCCGGCCGATCCACGACACGTCGACCCCGTCACCGACCGCGGTCACGGTGCCCGCCACCTCGCCACCCGGGATGTGGCCCTCCTTGAAGCCGTAGGCGGCCAGAGCCCCGCTTCGGATCAGGGTGTCGACACCACCGACGCCCACCGTCTCGGTGGCGATCAGCACCTGCCCGGCAGCAGGTGCGGGTACCGGCAGGTCGACAACAGCCAGACCGTCAGGACTTCCGAACGTCTTGATCGAGATTGCCTTCAATGTGGTCTCCAGGTCTTCGGACTGCTCAAGCGCGAGAGCTTCTACGGCTCGGACGGTAACGGACGCCCCCGTCCGCTTAGGTAAAGTGAGAGTGGTGACCGACCGTTTGCCTCATACGTTGCGTTCCGACGCGCTGGACAATCGCGAACGCATCCTCGACGCAGCCCGAGCGCTGTTCTCCACCGATGGCCTGGACGTGCCGATGCGTGAGGTCGCGCGGCGTGCCGGGGTGGGACCTGCCACCTTGTACCGTCACTTTCCGACCAAGCAGACGCTGGTCGCCGATGCCTTCGCGGACCAGCTGCAGGCATGCCGCGCCATTGTCGACGAGGGGTGCGCAGATCCTGATCCGTGGCGCGGCCTGTGCCTGGTGATCGAGAAGATCTGTGAGCTGCACGCCCGCGATCGGGGCTTCACCGAAGCCTTCCTGTCGACCTACCCGGGGGTGAAGGATGTCGCCGCAGGCCGTGAGTACACGGTGAAAGCAGTCGCCGAACTGGCACAGCGAGCCAAGGAAGCTGGGAACCTGCGGTCCGACTTCGTCCTGGACGACCTGATTCTCATACTCATGGCCAACAAGGGAATCCACGCCACATCGACCGCCACCCAGGTCAAGGCCGCCCGACGCTTCGCAGGGCTGGTGATCCAGGCTTTCGAAGCCTGCCCTCGGCACGCACCACTACCACCAGCGGCACGACTGGCATCCGCACCACCCCACGGCCTGTCGCGGTAAATACCACGGGCATGGCGCCGACGGTCGCGTTCAGGAGATGTCACCGCGTGACGCCTCCTGGTGACGCAAACGGCACACTCGGGGTTGAGGAACAGGCACTGACCTTGTTCTTTGTCTTCGGACATGATGCAGAGCCACCAGAGTCCCGAAGCAGCTGCCCTGTGGGACAGCCGTGGCGCTGTCGCGCACCTGCAATCCAGTCGACGCGGCACGGTCTTGCTCCGGAGAATCAGCGCATGAGCCTCAATGCGGATACCTACGTATACGGAGCCAACGGCGAGTGGACCCTTCTGGAAGATCCCGACGACGACTACAGCAAGACCATGGCCGGATTCGAGAGATCGCGCAGCAAGCTGTGGGGCTCTGAAGCGGTTCGGGCGCTGGGGGCTCGCTTCTTTCCCCGGCTCGACGGCGACAACCTCAAGGTCGAGCCGGGGGAGATCGACGACTTCCTGGCCGAGTGCGAAGCGATACGCCCGTACCTCGATCACCTTGGTGAAGTCAGCGGTTACGGCGCGGAGTACGTCACCGGATGCTTCAACAACATCGTTGCCGCTTCCGTGCGAGCCAAAGCCGAGGGCGGCGGTGTCATCGTCTGGTGAGCTTGATCCTTACCCTCGGGCGTCGCAGAGTCGGCATATACCAGGATCTACCTGGCCTGCCGATGGCCTTGAGGGTCTCGGGGCGTTTGACGGTCCTGCCGACGTCGTAGCGGGATGCGGGACGGCGGTTCCTGCTTCCGGGCGGCCGTCCGGGACCGGCGCCTGGCTGGAGCACGACGGTGAACTTCCCATCGTCGAAGGCTCCCTGGTCCGCCTCAAAGTCGAGCGCCTCTCCAAGGACCGGGAAACACCGCCGGTATGGCTGTGGTCCTCCCGGACGAGAGCCACCCCGGCCGACGTAGACCGCTGCCGGCAAGTGATCTTGCGCCCCGAGCCATCCTGGTCAGGCTGTCGGGCGGGGGCGTCCCCGCTTCCCACCTGGCCGTCAAGCCCGGCGGTCTGTCATTCGAGCAGGCCGCCGCGCTGGCCACTCCGGCGGTCATGGCCGCGGCCGGGCTCATCGACCGTGCCCGCCTCCGGACAGGTCAGCGGGTCTTCGTCAACGGAGCGACCGGCGGTGTCGGCGAGGCAGTCGTCCAACTCGCCAAGTCCCTCGGCGCCACCGTCATCGGAACCAGCGGTCCCGCCTCGATGCCACGCGCCCACGACCTCGGCGTCGACCGGGTCTACGACTACACCACCGTCGACCCAGCCGGTCAGGGGGAGCTTCAGGGCACGTTCGACGTCGTCTATGACACAGTCGGCTCCCTGCCGGTCAGGACGGCGATGCGGTTGCTGGACAGGACCGGCGTCTACCTCGACATCAACGCCACCCCCCGCGAAGTTCGCGCACGCCGCGTTCGTCCGCCGACACAAGATCCTCTTCTGCAGGCCCGACCCCCGGATTCTCGCCCATGTCGCCGACCGGGCCGTCGCCGGAGAGATCCGCATGTCCATCGGGGAAACCGTTCTCCTGGAAGGTGCCGTCTCCCTGATCGCCGGCCTGGAAGAGGGCCGCAAGATCAACGGCAAGGGTCTGATCAGCGCCGTCCCGAGCAGCTGACGGCTCCGGCCGGCGCCGGCACCCTTGCGCCCGCACCATCGCGTGGGCGGCCCGGCGAGGACCGCGGCCTCGACCGGGCACGTCGCCCCCAACCGTGGTCACTCTCCGGTGCCGTCGTCCTCGTCGGGCCCGGACTCGCAGCGGTCGCAGGGCCGCGTCGGCGGGGTCGGGTCCGCGCTCGCGGTCGATCGGCCGGCCCGTCGGGCAGGTGTCGCAAATCCTCAGAGATCTCGACGCTCGTGCCGTTCCTCCGGCGGATCACGCCCGTGGCCGGCGGTGAATCGGTGCGTGCCCGAGGGTGACGGCCGGAATCCACTGATCACGTAAGGGAGACGGGCCCTGCACACGACGACGGCGGAGCTGTCCTGGGTGTCGGACTCCTTTGTCCTGCCCATGGCCGCGTTGCTGCCCACCACGCCGGCACTGATCAGCCACGCGGTCCCGGACCCGAGCCGGTGTCCCGGCCGGTCCTCACTATTCCGCCGGGCGAATCCAGGTCTGGGCGAGTTCCGCAACCCAGGTGGCCGCCGCGTCGGGAGCGGGCGGGGGAGCGCCGACGACGACGAGTTCGGTGACGCCCGCTGTGTCGAGTGCGGGGAGGTGGTCCGGGGTGCCGTCGCTCAGTGCTACGGCGACCGTGAGCTCGTCGAAAGCGCGACCGCGGCGGGCGCACTCGTCGGCGAGAACGGCGATACGTGCCGGCACGTCGGCCGCCGGGATGCCGAAGCCGTACCAGCCGTCGGCGAGCGTGACCGCCCGGTGCAAGGCGGTGTCGCTGTTGCCGCCGACCACGACCGGGAGCCGGCCGCCGTGCAGCGGTTTGGGGTTGACCCGGATCGCGTCGAAGCGGGCGAACTCCCCTGTGTAGGAGGCCGGGTCCTCGGCCCAGAGGGTGCGCATCGCCGCAACGTAATCGTCGGTGCGCCGCCCGCGCCTGGCGAAGGGGACTCCGAGCGCTGTGAATTCCTCGGCCGACCAGCCGACCCCCACCCCGAGGCTGAACCGCCCGGCGGAGAGCATGTCGAGTGTGGCGGCCTGTTTGGCGACCACGACCGGGTTGTGCTCAGGGAGCAGGAGTACGCCGGTGGCGAGTTCGATCCGGCTGGTGACCGCCGCCGCAAAGGCCAGGGCAAGCAGCGGGTCCAGCCAGTCCGCGTCCGCGGGCACGGCGATCCGGCCGTCTGCGGAGTAGGGATAGCGAGACGCGGGCGCGTCCACGAGCACCACGTGCTCGCCGCACCACAGCCTCGCGAAGCCGTGCGTCTCCGCGGCTGTGGCCACCGCACGGATCACCTCGGGGCGGGCACCGTCACCGATACCGAGCGCGTGCAGTCCCACTCGCATCCTCCACCTCCGAGCGTCACCTTAAGCACAAAGCACGGATGGCTCGCGAGACGCGGCCCGCCGCGCGCGGGCATGCCGCCCGGACGAGCGGCACCACCCGCCACGGCCCGCGCCGCGATCGCCGCTGGAGCCGATGCCGTCGCCGCCCTCACCGGCCACGGCGACGCCGATCCAGGAACTGCTCCCCGCCACCGTGTCCCCGGACCGGGCCGCCCTCGTCGGCCTGCACGCGTGGACCGAGGGTGACTTCCCCAACGTCGCCGCGTGGAGCATCCAGACGTTCTCCCCGGACGAACCGCGTGCCTCCTCCCGTCCCCTGCTCGACTGGCTCGCGTCCACCGGTTGCTCACGCGTCGCCCTCCACTTCGCCGTCGACGCGGTCGACGGCGACGAGATCGTGCTCGGCCTCGGCGCCGACCCGGACGGGCTCACGAGCAGCGAGGTACGACGCGTCATGTGAGGCCCGCCCGTGCGCGGTGAGTCCGGGCCGGTGTGCTCCCAGGATCGCGGTCGCCGCACCGCACCATCAGGAGCGGCATCGACGTCGGCCTCCGCACCTCGGCCGTCCACCCCGTCACATCGGGGAGAAGGCCGTCAGCGGGCCGCCGAGCGGTTCCTCGCACCCTCCGGAGCCCGGGCCGTAGCGGAGAACCGTCGTCCTGCCCGTCGCTTAAGCCGCGCTTCAGCGTCGCCCCATATGGTCGCGCCCGGAGTTGCCCTCGGGTGAGTGGCAGCGAACAGTGAAGGGGTGCCATGGAGATCCCGGTACGGCTGCGACAGGCCCGGTCCGCGCTGCTCCTGGTCTTTCTCGTCCACGGGGCGGTCTTCGCCCTGCTGGTCACGCGCATCCCGGCGATCCAGGACCGGTACGGGCTCAGCGACGCCGCGCTCCCGATGTTTCTCGCCGCCGTGCCGATTCTGGCCGGCGTCGGCAGTGTCACCGTCTCGCGTGTGGTGCGCAAGGTTCCCGCCTCCGTGGTGGTACGCGTCCTCCAGCCCCTGATCTGTCTGTGCCTGGTCGGGGTCGGGGCGGGCGAGTCGGTCTGGCAGCTCATGGCCTGCCTGGGCGCCTTCGGGCTGCTGGTGGGCGCCATGGAGGCGAGCCTGAACATGACGGGCGTCGGGATCCAGCGCGGCTACGGCCGCAGCATCATGCTGGGCTTCCACGGTTCCGCCAGCCTCGGCGGCATCCTCGGTGCCGTGCTCGCCTGGGCCGGAGCCAACTGGCACCTCTCCCTGCTCGTCCTCTTCGCCGGTTCGGTCACCCTGCTGCTGCCGTTCACGGTGTCGGTCGGCCCGCGACTGACCCGGCAGCCGGACGGGCCCGGCACGGTGACCGGCGGCGGTGCCGCGGCCGAACCGGCCGCACAGCCGTCCACGGAGTCTTCGTCCGCGCAACCTTCCTCCCCACGGCCCGCTCGCCCGCGCGGCGTCCCGTGGAAACCGCTGCTGCCGCTCTGCCTGATCATGACCGTGGCTGTCATCGCCGACTCCACCGCCAGCAACTGGAGCGCCAAGTTCCTTGAGGACACGCTGCACAGCTCGGAGGCGATGGCGACCGTACCGTACGCCCTCTACATGGCGGCCACACTCCTGGGCCGCAGTCTCGGGGACGGCTGGGTGCAGCGCTGGGGAGCGGTGGCCGTGGTGCGGGTGGGCGCCCTGCTCTCCGCCGTGGGGTTCGCCCTCGTCGCCGCCGCGCCGGAACCTCTGACCGGCGCGTTCGGTTTCGCCGTCCTCGGCGCGGGGCTGTCCGTGATCCTGCCCCAGCTCTTCGTCGTCGGTGCGCAGCGGCTGCCGGGGGCGGTGGACACCGCCGTGGCCCGCGTCAACCTCTTCAACTACGTGGGCTTCCTGATCGGTCCGCCCCTGGTCGGGGCCGTGGGGGCAGCCGTCTCCTACCGAGCGGCCATGTGCGTGCCGCTGCTGCTCATCCTGGGCATCCTCCTCGTCGCCGGCTCCCTGGCCCAACCGGACCCGGTCGACTCCGAATCGGGCTCCGGCCCCGAATCAGCCCCGCCCGTCCCGCGGCCCGAGACGACCACGACGAACGCCCGCTGACGGCACCGCGCCGACACGACAGGAAGAGCCCGGCCGACACGGATGTGCTGGTGTCGGTCGGAGGGGGCCGGAGGGTTGTCTGTGTCCGGGCTTCGACGAGGGCTCCTGTGGTGAGTTCGGCCGTCAGCTCGTCGGGCAGGATACGGATGTCCTCGATCAGTCTTTCGAGGCGGATGGCCTACGAAGTCAGCGCGGCGGCGGAGTTGGGGGCGCCGTGTTCGTGCACCAGTTGGCTGCGCTTTCCAGGGACTGGTGTGTGGGGGCGAAGGCGCCGCGGCTGTTGTCGACGGTGTGGTCGAACACCTCGGTGAACCGGTCGAGATCGGGGGCGGCCTGGGAGGCGTCGGTCGCGGCGCGGACGGAGACTCCGGAATCCGGCGGCTGCTCGTACCCGTCGTGTGTCGCGATGGCAGGTGTCTTTTCCGGTAGCCGGCGGGGCTTGCGTCGGGAGCCTTCGTGCTCCCACGGCTTCGGTCGAGCCACCTCACACTCCCGGATCGTCAGTTCCGGAGGGATCCAATCAGCTCGGAGATCATTCTGTGAGGCGTTTTTGAACCGACAGCCGTGACAGGCGCAACTCCCGGGGGCCTCACGCGCACTCACCTTGCCGCTGTACTCAGTGCCGCCGCACTCACCGCATGCACGCTCCTGGGCGCGCCCGCGGCCACTGCCCAGACCTCCGCCTACCCGACCAGCGAATTCGGCCTCACTCCCGGGAACACATACACGAGGGGCAAGAACACCTGGTACAACCGGTCGGTCACCGTGGCGGGCGAACACAAGTCTGGCGCCCCGGCAAGCTGCCGGGGCGGGACGATCCTCGGCTCACTCGTACCGCTCACCCGCCGCGCACCCCCGGCCCGGGGGCCGCCGCCCCGCGTCGGCAGCGATCGCGCGGGCCCACCTCACCCGACCGGACTGCCTGGCCCCGCCGGGCACCGAGAGGAGGAACCCGCGGTCCCCGGGCCCGTGGAACCCGGTACGCCAGCCGCCGCGCGCCCCTGGCCGGCACCGCCCTCGTACAGGGAACAACGTGACATCACGGGCACAAGATCGGTCTACCCGCCCCCGAGACACCGGCCGGACAGCATCACCGCGGGCCGGAACAGCCCCGGACACTCACCCGGGTTTCCAGCGTCCGAGTCATTCAGACCCACTGCGCCACCTCGAGCTGCATGGCCGTGGTGACGGTGTCCTCCTGCACGGCCTCCACCACGACGGGAGTGGTGAAGGTGCACAGGTCTTCGTCCCAGCGGAATCCGTCGACGGTCGCTCGCAACCTGGTGATGCGGTCGAGCTCCGCGTAGTCGGCGAAGTCGGAGGTGAGGGAGGCGACCGACAGGCTGTAGGGGTCCAGGGCGTGCAGCCGGGCGACGGCGGCGACGGCCAGCTGACGCGCGGCCTCCATCTGCAGATGGCCCGGCACATGGTCCAGCGGATGGTCGAAGACGTGCGGGTGGCTGGTGTCCACCACCAACTGGCAGCTGAACCGTCCCGCGTCGGCGACGGGCTCGGTGACGAACACGTTCCGGGAGTCCCGCCGTCCCACATGGGAGGGCTCGGCCGCCGTGAAGCGCGGCAGCAGGAAGCCGGAGCGGTCGGGCGACAGCCGTCTGCTGCGCATGGCCTGGTAGGCGGACTTGGACAGGATCAGCAGCCCGCCCTCTCCCTGCATCGCGGGCTGTCCGTCGACCTCGATGTCCCCGGTGAAGCTGAACCCCTGCAGACGGCCGGCCTTGTTGCGCCGGGTCCGCACGCTCACGTTGATCCGCGCGTTGGCGGGTCGCGATCCGATCCGCAGTGATGCGAAGGCGGTGGTACGGAGCGTCAGGTTCCGGAAGATGAACGCGGAGCCCAGTTGCACTTCCAGGTGGCGGTGGGCGATCAGGACCCCGGCCTGACGCACCACTTCGACCATCAGGCTGAAGTCGTAGAGCGGGAAGCTCTCCCCGATCATATGGGCGCGCGGGAGCTGTGCGGCGACGACGAAGGTGTCCTCGCCCGTCTCGGTCGAGTCGGTGACGAACACCTCGGCTATCGAGGCTCTGTGGACCAGGGCGCGTGGAACGGTCGCGTCGTAGCTCAGCTCCACGTGGTCGTTCCCGGGTGACACGGGGGCCGTCGCGGGCGCGGGGGTGGAGGCGGGTACGGTCATGGGGATCGGCGTGGGCGCATGCGAGGAAAGGGACGGGGACGCGGACATGGGGATGGTCATGGTCGATCCTTCCAGGGAGATAGCACGAGCGGTGTGCTGAACCTCGTCAAGGCCCTACGGCCGGTACCGGGTGATGCGAGGCGGCCGGGACGGGAGCCGGGAGAGGAGCGCGTCGAGGTCGGCCAGGCCCGAACGGGCCGCGACGACCCCGTCGGGCCGCAGATACGCGCACCACGGGGCACCGGCTCCGCCCAGCGCGTCGCCCGTCTCCCGCGCCACGGCGAGCCCGGTGCCGTCCTGCGGGAGATCGGTGGGAGCCGTGCCGGCAGGCTGGATCCACAGCACCCGCACGATGTCCCCGGCACCCCGCTTCCCCACGATCGCCGCGGCTCGCGCGGCGAGTTCCCCGGCAGCCAGGTCGCCGTGAACCAGCACGGTGTGCCGGCCGGCCGACAGGTGCGCGTGGAGCGACTCCGCCTCAGAGCCGTGCACCGGGGCGAGCGCCAGGTCGGGGGCGCGTCGGCCGAGCCGAAGTGCGCGCGGTACGGACGGGGCACCGTCGAGATCGGCCACCGCCGGGCTCCCGGAGTGGTCCAGGTCGAGCTGGGCGAGCAGGGGGATCACCTTCTTCTCCAGCAGGCCGGTGGCGGACAGCAGTCGCAGCACCGTGTTCCGCAGGAGCCGCGCCGCCGGATTGCGCAGCAGCCACATCCGGGTCTGCTGATCACCGTTCGCGACCGCCCTGACGGACGCCGGGCGGCGTTCCGCCTCGAAGCTGTCGAGCAGCGCCGGATCAGTGCCTCGTACGACGCTCGCGAGTTTCCAGCCCACGTCGTAGCCGTCCTGGACACCCGTGTTGAGTCCCTGGCCGCCCGCGGTGGTGTGGGCGTGCACCGCGTCGCCCGCAAGCAGCACCGGGCCCTCCCGGAACCGCGGGGCGACCTTGGCGTGCACAAGGAAGCGGCTGGCCCACCAGGTGCCGTGCAGGCGCAGCCCGCCAGGACCGCGTTCGTCGAGGAGCCGCTGCAGCAACTCCTCGGAGGGCGGTTCGGTCTGCCCGTCCGGCTCCATGTCGAAGAAGACGCGGTGGCCGTCGGGCTGGGGGACGATGACCAGTACGCCGTCCGGTGCGACGTGGTGCTGCACCTCGGCCTCGGCGGGCACCCCCTCCAGCCGGCCGTCCCCGATCAGGAACATGCGGTCGAAGGTGTGACCCTCGAAGGGGATGCCGACGCTGTCGCGCACCAGGCTGCGGGCGCCGTCGGCGGCGATCAGCCAGGACACCGTGAGAGTCTCCTCGCCACGGGCCGAGCACAGCGTCACTGTCGCGGACTCCGCGGTGCCGCCACGGTTCACGGTGACCGCCGTGACCTCGGTCTCCCACTCGACGGTGCCGCCCAGCTCCGTCAGCCGGGCGTGCAGCGCCCGCTCGGTCACCGGCTGCGGTACGCACAGGGGGCCGGGGAAGGCGGTACCCGTCAGCCCGCCGAAGCGCGCCCCGGCGAGACGCCGGCCGTTCGACCAGTACGACGCCCCGGTCAGCGGCAGCGCCGTCTCGGCGATCTTCTCGGCGACGCCGAGGCGGTGCAGGCACTCCAGGGCGCCGCTCCACAGCACCAGCCCCTTCGGGGCGATGCCGGGACCCGGGCGCCGGTCGACGACGCGGCAGGGCACGCCGAGGTCCCGCAATACGGCGGCGGCGGTGAGTCCGGTGGGCCCGGCGCCGACCACCAGAACCGGAACGGTCAATTCAGCTCACCTCTCGCGGTCTCGGCGGCCCTGGCCGGGGGGCGGTCGAGCAACGCGGAGATCTCGCGGACGGCGCTGTCGGTGTCGGCGAACCGCACCGAGCGGATGCCGAGTTCCGCCGCGGCCACGCAGTTCTCCTCCGTGTCGTCGACGAACAGGCAGCGCTGCGGAGTGGTGCCGAGCCGTTCGAGCAGGATCCGGTAGATGGCCGGGTCGGGCTTGCGTACGCCTTCCCGGTGTGAGTCCACGACGACATCGAAGAGCTCGTCGACGGGGAACTGGGCGCGCCACAGCGGTTCCCACTCGCGGACGTTGTTGGTGAGCAGGGCGAGCCGGTACCCGTCGCCGCGCAGGCCGCGCAGGAACTCCAGGAACGGCTCGTTGGGGCGCCGGCCGCGGAACCACAGCTCGCCGAAGCTCCGCCCGTCCGCCAGGACGCGGCCCGCGTCCTCGGGGAGTTCGGCCAGGATCCGGTCCACCATCCGGCGCTCCGTGATCGCGCCGGTCTCCAGTGCCGCCATCGGCATCTCCCCGTGGCGTCCAGTCGACGCCAGGAGCGCCTGGGCGAGGGCGCCCGAGTCGATCCCGGCCAGTTCGGCGAAAGCGGCGAAGGTCTCCACGAGCGGGTTCGTCAGCACGCCCCCGTAGTCGACGACGATCGTGTCGAAGGCCATGTCGTTCCCTTCTCCCAACACGACGCGGCGTACCGACCGCGACCGTGGCCTGAACGGTTGAGTGGCTGTCATCGAACCCCCTTGCCCAGAGGTGCTCCGGGTTGCTCCGGCGTCCGCCTGACGTGGTGCTCCGGACGCTAACGACGAGGACTTGCGCCGTGCCAAAGCCGCTGCGCCCCGCCAGGACGAGCGCACCCCGCCGGAGCAAGCGCGGGAGGACCTGTTGAGGTCCTCCCGCATCCCGAACTCGCCTCGCCGCAGACGTCAGCCGGCCGGCTTCCCGCCCACCGCGCCGACCGCGGGCGCGGGTTCCTCCCGCTTCGCCGCCGGCGCGTCCGGCGTGCCGGTCGCGTCCGCCACGGGGGGAGGACGTTCCGAGCCGCCCTCGCTGATGCCGAACCGCGCGTGCAGTCGGCGCAGCGGCCCCGGTGCCCACCAGGTCGCCCGGCCGGTGAGCGTCAGCACCGCGGGCACGAGCAGTGTGCGGATCACCATCGCGTCCATGAGGATCGCCAGGGCGACCCCCAGCCCGAGCATCTTCGTGTTGGTGATCCGGGACGTGCCGATGGCCACCATGACGACGGAGAGGACGAGCGCGGCGGCGGTGATGACGCCCCCGGTGCTGCGGATGCCCTCCACCACGGCGGCCTTGTGGTCGAGCACGCGCTCGTGTTCCTCCTTGATCCGGGAGAGCAGGAAGACCCCGTAGTCCATGGAGAGCCCGAAGGCGAGGCAGAACATCAGCACAGGCAGCGCCGTCTCGATGCTCCCGGTCGGGGTGAAGCCCAGCAGCCCCGACAGGTTCCCGTCCTGGAAGACCCACACCACCGCCCCGAGCATCGCGGTCAGGCTGAGCGCGTTGAGCAGCACCGCCTGGACCGGCACCAGCACACTGCCGGTGAGCAGGAACACCAGCACCAGCGTGGCGAGCACGATGATGCCGAGGGCCCACGGCAGGCCTCGTCCGATGGCCGCCTGGCTGTCGATCATGGCCGCGGTCGTACCGGAGGTGTACGTGGGGAACGCCGCGTCCACCGCCCGTACGTCCCGTACCAGCTCCTTGCCCTCGTCGGAGACCGCCTCCGCGGCGGGCACCACCGTGAGGTACGAGACGGAGCCGGAGGCGCGGCCGGGCTGCGCGGGCCCGGCGGCCTTGCCCCCGGTGTAGCGACCCGTCGGGGCGTCCACCCGCAGCACCCCGGGAAGCCGGGACAACTCCTCTGCGTAGTTGCCGAGTTCAGCGGATGACGCCTGCTTGGTGACGACCTCGATCACTCCGGTGGGGTTGCCCTGGAAGCCGTCCTTGATGTGCTGCTGCACCACCCGGGGCTCGGCCGACGCGGGGAGCTGCCGGTAGTCGGCGGTGCCGAAGTCGACGTTCAGGAAGGGCGCGCCGAGCAGCAGCAGGCCTGCGAGGGTGCCGGTGGCCACCAGGGGCGCGCGCCGCATCACCCACCGCGCCAGCCGGGCCCAGCCCGCCCCGGCCTCGGTGGGCCGAGGCTGCTCGCGGGAGCGGCGCCGGAACAGCTTGCGGACGTCCAGCGCGTCGATCCGGCGGCCCAGGACGGCGAGCAGCGCGGGCAGGACGACCAGGGCCGCCACGGCCGCCAGGACCACCACGCTGATCCCCGCGTACGCGAGGGAGCGCAGGAAGTACAGCGGGAAGACCAGCATCGCGGCGAGTGAGACGGCGACCGTGGCGGCCGAGAACAGCACGGTCCGCCCCGCGGTGTTGAGGGTGACAGCGAGCGCGCCGGGCATGTCCCGGCCGTTCGCGAGTTCCTCCCGGTAGCGGCGCACGATCAGCAGCGCGTAGTCGATGGCGAGGCCGAGGCCCAGTGCGGTGGTGAGGTTGGTGGCGAAGACGGAGACGTCGGTGAAGGACGTCAGGACGCGCAGCACCGCGTTGGTGCCGAGGATCGCGATGATGCCGATGCCCAGCGGAAGCAGGGCGGCGACGGCGCTGCCGAACACGATCATGAGGATGATCAGCGTGATCGGCAGCGCGATGGCCTCGGCGCGCAGCAGGTCCTCGCTGATGAGGGTCTGCTGCTCGTACTGGACGGCGACGCTGCCCCCGATCCGGACGGTGAGGTCGCCCTGCCGTCCGTCGAAGTGCCCGGTGATCCGCTCCTCCAGCGTGCGCTCGGCCTCCAGTTCGTCCCCGGTGAGCCGGGCCACCACCAGGGCCTCGTGGCCGTCCTCGGAGCGCAGCGCCGGTGCCCCGGTGTCCCAGTAGGAGGTGACCCCGGTGATGCCCTTCTCGTCGGCGAGGCGGGCGGCGAGTTCCCTTCCCTGACGTGCTGTGCCGGCGTCGTCGACCCCGCTGCCCGCCCGGGCCAACAGGACGAGGTTGGGGCGGGCGCCGGGGAACTCCCGCTCCAGGATGTCCGCGGCGTGCGAGGACTCGGAGGCGGGGTCGACGACGCCTCCGCTGCCGCCGCTGCGCAGCCGGTCGGCCACCCCGCTGCCCAGGACGACGGCCCCGGCCAGGAGGATCACGGTGAGGACGAGCAGCAGCCGGGCCCGGGCCCCGGTCAGCCGGGCAAGGGCGGTGAACAGGCCGCGGGGCGGGGCCGTTTCGGGCGGCGGGGCGTCATGGGCAACGGGTGACATGGGTGGCTCCCGGGAGGTCTGAGCTGGTGAGGTGGGTACGGAGCCGTACGCGGCGAACGCCGCAGGCAGGGCCGTATGTGCTGTGGATACGGAGCAGTGTGTACGGAACGCGGCGCGCAGAGTCGTGCACGCGGACTCCGGTCGGCGCGCCGGCGCGCCGTCAGCGGCGACGCAGGTGGAACTGGCCCGGCGTGGCGGAGGGGACTCCGGTAAGGATCTCCCGGAGCCCGCCGCTGACCACGTAGTCGCCGTACGGGGTCACGGCGATGGTCGTGGGGTCCTCGGTCGGCCAGGACCGGTCCTCCACCGTGCGCGCTGTACGCCACTTGTCGGTGGACCGCAGCACCACGACGGCGTCCCTGCCCGCGCGTCCACCGGACAGCGACAGGTCGTTCACCGCGGCGACCAGAGAGCCGTCCGGGCGCAGCGCGAGACCGTCGAGGGAGATCGGCGCACGGTCGAGGCGGACTTCGCCGACCACCGGCCGCGCCGACCGGGGGCGGTCGATGCGGAAGAGCCGGCCGCCGTCGTACTTGGCCATGAGGAGGAAGCCCGCGGGGTGGTGGACGATCCCGTTCGGCCCCGTGTCGGAGGTGACGAAGCGGTCGTCCTGGATCACCTGGATCACCTGGCCGTCGCGGCTCACCACGCTGACCGTGTCGACCCCGGTGTCGGTGACGTAGATGGTGCCGTCCTCGTCGACGGTGACGTCGTTGGCGCGCGGCTCCGGCTGACCGGCGGACAGGTCGACCAGGTGCTGTACGGCACCGGTGGCCAGGTCGAAGACACCGACCCCGGACACCGGGGGCCGCGAGGGGTCCACCATGCCGAGCAGCCGGAAGAAGTAGTCGGTATAGGCGGCCAGCACCCGGTTACGCGCCGCGTCCACCGTGATGCCGAGCACCGAGACCTGGGCGAACGGGGCGACCAGCGAAGTCACCGAACCGTCCGCCCTGACCACCGAGATCGTGCCCTGCGCGCTCGACCCGACGAGGAATGCCTTCCTCCGCGGATCCCAGGCGACGCCCTCCGGGTACACGCCCGGGGCGGTGACGGAGAGGGTGCGCGGCAGCGGGCCGCCTGCGGACCGGGACACCGCGAACGCCGGCAGGGGAGTGACGGCGAGTGTGCCACCCACGGCACCCGCGGCGGCGAGTCTGAGCAGAGTACGGCGGGAGGCCGGAACTGGCGCGTCCAAGGTGTGCTCCTTCAGGCGGTGGTTACGACCCTGCAGTGGCAAGACCCGAGGTCGGGTGATCGGCCGGCCGACATGGGGCACGGCAGACGGGCCGGGCAGCCGCCCGGCGCCGAGGGGCGAAACCACCGAGCCAGGCTGCGTGGAAGAGGCTCTCAATACGCGCTGAAGAACCGCTGAAACGGTGCTGTGCATGGGGAACACCGTCCTGGGCGGGAGCGGGAGCGGCCGAGGAGTGCGCTGTGGTCGCGGGTGGGTGCCAGGATGCTGTCCGCGATCAGACGCGCTGCCCGGCTGGACCCTGCACGTGCTGGACACACGGGGCCGGCCGGTCCCAGGACGGCCGGCGAGATCTACATCGGCGGCGCCGGAGTGGCCGACGGCTACCTGAACAGGCCCGAGCCGACCGCGCGACTGACCGGCATATGGCAACGCCTGCTGGAGACACCTGCCGGCCCGGAGGACAACTTCTTCGAGCTGGCAACTCGCTGCTTCTCGCGCTTCTCGTCGGCCTCTTCCTTCACCCCGACCGCCGACTGAGCGGCGTACGGGCAGGCCGAGGCGTTCCTCACGGCACGGGCATCGAAGTCCCCGGACATCCCGGATCCTTCAGTCGGCCGGGGCGAGCAGCCGTAGCGGTGTCCCAGAGCGGGAGAAGGCCGGACTGACGGACACCCTCAACAAGGACCACGACATCACCGTGTTCGCCCCCACGAACGCGGCCTTCAACAACCTCGGCAAGGAGCAGCTCGACAAACTGCTGGCGAACACCGGGGCGTTGAAGAAACAGCTCACCTACCACGTGGTGGGCCAGAAGATCACCCCCGACCAGCTGCCCCACGTAACGTTCACCACGAAGGAAGGCTCCACGCTGACCACATCAGGGTCCGGCACCTCCTTCAAGGTCAACAACACCGCCGGAGTCACCTGCGGCAACATCAAGACCGCCAACGGCACGATCTACGTCATCGACGGCGTGCTCACACCTCCCCACTGGCAGGACGAAGCGAGTTACACCTTCACGTCGGTCGGGTAGCCCGAGGGAGTCGCACCCTCGGGCTACCCGGCCGTTGCGTTTTCGCTTCCCCGGGCCCGGTCTGTCGCGGGGAGGGCGTTGTCGATGAGGACGGCGGCGATGGCGGCGGCGGTGGGGAAGGATTCGGTGTTGAGGACTCGGGTGCGGGCCGAGGCGCCATCGAGGAGCAGCGCCAGTTGTTCGCCGAGCTGTTCGGGGTTGGTGGCGCCGGCCTCGCGGGCCGTTTCGGTGAGCCGCGCGGCGACGGCGAGCTTGTAGTCGCGTGCGTATTGGGACGCGGGGTGTTGGGGGTCGTGGATTTCGACGGTCGCCGCGATGTAGGGGCACAGGGGCGTGAGCTCCTCCGGGCCGGATGTGGGGACCTCGAAGGCGGCGAGGAGTCGTTCGCGGGGCGTGAGGTCGGTGCGGTCGAACACTCCGGCCATGATGTCGGGATCGAATCGGCGCAGGTATTCGGCGACCAGGTCGTCCTTGCCGGTGAAGTGCTGGTAGGCCGTGCGCTTCGATACCTGGGCCACCGCGCAGAGTTGGTCCATGCCGGTGCCGTTGATGCCCTGAGCGCGGAACAGTTGCTGTGATGCGCTGAGGATGCGCTCGCGCGCACCCCTGCCGCGGCGCTGGCCTTGGGGGCCTTTCTCCAGCTTCGTCATGCCTCCATCATAGCCCAGTGCGGTACCGATCGGTGTACATAGCTTGCGCCCCCACTGGGCGTCGGATACGTTTAAGTACACAGATCGGTTTACAAAGGAGTAGTCGTGGGAAAGCTCGATGGCAAGGTCGCGGTGATCACGGGCGGGTCGACCGGCATGGCGCTGGCCGGCGCGAAGCTGTTCGTCGAGGAAGGGGCTCATGTCTTCATCACGGGCCGGCGACAGGAGGCGCTGGATGACGCCGTCAAGGTGATCGGCCGGAACGTGACCGCCGTGCAGGGTGATGCGGCCGACCTGGACGACCTGGACCGTTTGTACGAGACGGTCAGGCGGGACAAGGGCTCGATCGACGTGCTGTGGGCGAGTGCCGGTATGGGTGAACAGGGCAAGCTCGGCGAGATCACCGAGGCGGAGTTCGATCGCGCGTTCTCGCTGAACGCGCGCGGCACGCTGTTCACGGTGCAGAAGGCGCTGCCGCTGCTCAACGACGGTGGATCGATCTTCATGACCGGGTCGAACGCTTCGCTCAGGGGCTTCCCCGGGTGGAGTGTGTATGCGGGGAGCAAAGCCGTGCAGCAGGCCTGGGCCCGTGTGTGGCTGAACGAGTTGAGGGACAGGCGGATCCGGGTGAACGTGCTGACCCCCGGCCAGGTCGCCACGGCCAAGCAGGAGGAGTTGTTCGACGAGGAGACGAAGCGGCAGTTCGAGTCCCTGATCCCGCGGGGCACGATGGGCCGCCCCGAGGAGATCGCGACGGTCGCGCTGTTCCTCGCCTCGGACGACTCAAGCTATGTGAACGGGCTGGAACTGACCACCGACGGCGGCACCACGGTGATCTGAACGGACGCACCGGCATGTGCGGGCATACCCGCTGGAACGCAGTCCACGGGCCAAGGGGCCGGCCCCGAGTGCGGACGTTCGCACCGCGTTGAAGTGCTGCGCGCGCCCGAGTTCGCGTGCTGAACAAAGCAAAAGTTCGAGAACAAGGAAGAGAGCACACCTCATGAGCAGCATCAGCATCATCGGCACGGGGAACATGGCCCGTACCATCGGCGCGCTGGCGGTGGCGGGCGGCAACACCGTCGAGGTCATGGGCCGCGATCACGCCAAGTCCGCCGACCTGGCCAAGGCTCTCGGCGGCGGCGCCACGACGGGAGAGTGGGGCGCCGTTCCGGCCGGGGACATCGTCATCGTGGCCCTGTTGTCCGACGGCGTCGTTCCGGCCGTCGCCCACTACGGAGACGCCCTCGCGGGCAAGGTCATCGTCGACATCAGCAACCCCTTCAATTCCACGCTCGACGGTCTGGCCCACCGCGAGGTCACCTCGGTCGCGCAGGAAGTCGCCAAGGTGGCCCCGGCCGGTGCCGGCGTGGTGAAGGGATTCAACACCGTCTTCCGTCATGTCCTGGAGAACGGCCGGCCCGATGTCTTCATCGCCGGCGACAACGCACAGGCCAAGGTGGCCGTGGAGGTGTTCATCAAGAGCCTCGGGCTGCGCCCGATGGACGCCGGTGGCCTGGAAATGGCGCACTGGCTGGAGGGAGCGGGTGTGCTCACGATGGGCCTCGCCCGTCACGGGGTGGGGGGCTGGGACTTCGCCCTCGGCGTCACGGAACTTCCCGCCTGAGCTGCACCGGGGGAGATACTCGCGGCGCGGAGCTGCTTTGGCGACGTTGCCGATCGTGCGTGGGCCGACGGGGACATGGCGTAGCGCACCCCGACGCCCGCTCCGCAACTCCCGGGAATCGCCGAGGACAAACAGCATCAGTGGCGCTACGCTGCGGTGCCGTGCAGGAGACGCGTCTCGACACAGCTCGGATCCGGGCGGCCCGCCGGGTCATCGACCCGGTCTTTCTCGACACTCCGCTGTACCGCTGCGAGGCGCTGGAGCCCGGCCTCGGGTGCGCGGTGAGCATCAAGCTCGAAACGGCGAACCCGGTCCGCAGCTTCAAGGCCCGCGGCACCGAGGTGGTCGCGAGCCTGCTCGCCGGCGGTGCCGCGCGTGCCGTGGTGTGCGCGAGCGCGGGCAACCTGGGCCAGGCCCTCGCGTGGTCCGGTCGCGGCCGGGGGCTCGACGTCACCGTCGTGGCGTCCCGCTCCGCGACCCGGGCCAAGCTGGATCGTATCCGCGCCTGGGACGCCCGGCTGGAGCTGGTGGACGGCGATCACGAAGCGGCTCGCGAGCGGGCGGCGGCCATCGCACGATACGACGGCATCCGGCTGGTCGAGGACAGCCTGGACATCGAGACCTGCGAGGGCGCGGCGACCATCGGCCTGGAACTGGTGGACACCGCACCGCAGTTCGACACCGTCCTGATCGCTCTCGGCGGCGGGGCACTGGCCACCGGCGTGGGGCATGTCGTGAAGACCCTGGCGCCGGACGTCGAGGTGATCTGCGTCCAGCCGCTGGGCGCACCGGCGATGACCCACTCGTGGCGCCGCAGGCATGTCGTGACCACCGACACGACCGACACCATCGCGGACGGTGTCGCCGGCCGGTGTCCCATCCCGGCCGTCCTGGACGACCTCCTCCTGGTCGCCGACGACGCCGTCCTGGTCCAGGAGTCGTCGATCATCGCCGGTATGCGGCTGCTCCTCGACCACGCCGGCCTCGTCGTCGAACCGTCGGCCGCGCTCGGTGTCGCGGCGGTGCTCGAAGACCGTGACCGGTTCGCCGGCCGGCACGTGGTCACCATCGTGTGCGGCAGCAATGTGGACGTGGACGCTTATCGCCGTTGGGTCGGCTCGGCTCCCGTACCCAGGGCCTGACCCTCGTCCGGGGCGGGACGGCCGGGGGCGCTCCGCCGCTCCCACGCCGCCGATCGGGCAGACTGCCGTCGACACAGTGGAGGCAGGTCCTGACGCCGACCTGGGCATCGAGAGCGGGTAACCATGAGCAGCATCCCCAATGTGGGCTTCACCTTGGTGCAATTGCGCTACTTCGCCGCGGCGGCCGAACTCGGCAGCATGACCGCGGCGTCCCGGCAGCTCAATGTCTCCCAGTCGGCCGTGTCCACAGCCGTTGCCCAACTGGAGAAAGAGCTCGGTGTCCAACTGCTGCTGCGTCACCACGCCCGCGGCCTGACCCTGACCGCGGCCGGTGAGGACTTCCAGCGCGAGCTGCGCAGCTATCTGGAGCACACGGCCGAGCTGGTCGAGATGGCCAGAAACGCCGGCGAGGTGCTGACGGGCGACCTGTCCATCGGTTGCTTCTCCACCCTGGGACCCTTCGAGCTGCCCCGCCTCGTCCGCGCGTGCGAGGCCCAGCATCCGGAGATCCGGATCTCGGTGATCGAGGCAGAGCACGCCGCCCTGAAGCAGAGCCTGCGCAGCGGAAAATGCGAGCTCGCCCTCATGTACGCCTACGACCTCGACGACGACATCGAGCACGTCGAGGTCAAGTCGGTGGCCCCGTACGCACTTGTCTCCAGCGGCCACCGGCTGGCGCGGCGTACCCGGATCTCGCTGCGGGAGCTCGCGGACGAGCCGATGGTCCTGCTCGACCTCCCGCACAGCGGGAGGTACCTGGAGCAACTTGTGCAGTCCGCGGGAGTCCGGCCGCAGGTGCGGCACCGGAGCAGTGGGTTCGAGACGGTACGCGCGATGGTCGGGAGCGGCATGGGCTGGTCGGTGCTCAACCAGCGGCCGGCCCACTCCCTCACCTACGACGGCGGGGAGGTGGTCACCCTCGAACTCGAAGAGCGCTTCGAGCCGTTGCCGATCGTCCTGGCGTCCGTGAAGGGCGTCCGGCTGACACGTCGGGCGCGGGCCTTCATCGCTTCCGCGCGGCGGGCCGCGCACGAGAGCCGCTGACCTCCCGGAACCACCGGCCGGGTGCCGGTCGCCCCGAACCTCGGTCATCTGTGAAACAGATGACATGAAACAAAAACATCTGTTGGACAGGGGTTATGGGCCTGTCCAAGGATGTCTCCTGCGGTAGCGAGGTCGACACGACACCGAGATGGACTATCGCTGGAGTGGAGGCATACATGCCGAGTGAAGAAACCGAAGTCGTCGTCGTCGGGGCGGGGCAGGCCGGCGTGGCGATGAGCGAGCACCTGGGGGCCCACGGCATACCCCACGTGGTCCTGGAACGGCACCGCATCGCGGAGCGCTGGCGTACGGAGCGGTGGGACTCCTTGGTCGCGAACGGGCCCGCGTGGCACGACCGGTTCCCCGGACTGGAGTTCCCCGACGTCGCCCCCGACGCCTTCGCCTCGAAGGAGCAGGTCGCCGACTACTTCGTCGCGTACGCCGAGAAGATCGGCGCCCCGGTCCGGTGCGGTGTCGAGGTGACCTCGGTGCGCAGACACGACGGCCGGCCCGGCTTCCGGGTCGAGACGTCGGAGGGTTCGATCGACGCGCGGTTCGTCGTGGCCGCGACCGGTCCGTTCCAGCGGCCCGTGTTCCCGCCCATCGTCCCGGACGGCGCCGTACCCGTGCAGACGCACTCCAGCGGCTACCGCAACCCGGACCAACTGCCCGGTGGCGCCGTCCTCGTGGTCGGCGCCGGCTCCTCGGGCGTCCAGATCGCCGACGAGCTGCGCCGCTCCGGTCGCCGCGTCTTCCTCTCCGTCGGGCCGCACGACCGTCCTCCCCGTCAGTACCGCGGACGCGACTTCTGCTGGTGGCTCGGTGTGCTCGGGCGCTGGGACGCCGGGACGCCTCCGCAGGGTGCCGACCATGTCACCATCGCGGTCAGCGGCGCCCGTGGCGGCCACACTGTGGACTTCCGCGCCCTCGCCGCCGGCGGTATCGAACTGGTGGGCATGACCGCGTCCTACGACGACGGCGTACTGCGCTTCGCGCCGGACCTCGCCGCGCACATCGCGCTCGGCGACGAGAAGTACCTTGAGCTGCTGCGGGCGGCCGACGCGTACGTCGAACGCAACGGGCTCGACCTGCCCGAGGAGCCGGATGCCCACGTCCTCGGGGCGGACCCGGAGTGTGTGACCGACCCGCGGTCGGAGCTCGACCTGGCCGCGGCCGGGGTCACCTCGATCGTCTGGGCGACCGGCTTCGCCGCCGACTACGGCTGGCTCGACGCCGACGCCGACGTCTTCGACGAGAAGGGCCGGCCGGAGCAGCGGCGCGGAGTCTCCGCCGAGCCCGGCGTCTACTTCCTGGGGCTGCCCTGGCTGTCCCGCCGCGGGTCGAGCTTCATCTGGGGGGTGTGGCACGACGCCAGGTACGTCGCCGACCACATAGCGACGCAGCGTGGCTACCTCTCCTACACCGGTACCGACAACTGAGGAGCAGTTGATGATCTCCGCAAGCGAGGGCCGCGAGGTGAGGGCCCCGATCGTCGTCGGCGGGCACACCCGGGTCCGGCCGTTCAACACGCGTGACACCTATCCCGAGCAGAACCTCGACAACGACCTCTGCCAGGCCGTCGTCGCGGGGAGCACGGTGTACGTCCGGGGCCAGATCGGCCAGAACCTCGACACCAGTGAGTCGGTCGGCATCGCTGACGCCGAGGCGCAGGCCGAGCAGGCGATGGCGAACATCGCGATGCTGCTGGAAGAGGCGGGCAGCCGGATCGAGCACCTGGTCAAGCTCACCATCTATCTGATCGATCCGCGCTACCGCGAGGCGGTGTACCGCACCGTCGGCCGCTGGACGAAGGGAGTGCATCCCATCTCGACCGGAATCGTCGTCTCCGCGCTGGCCCGCCCGGAGTGGCTGTGCGAGATCGACGCGATCGCGGTGATCCCCGAGGAGGACCGGGCATGACGTTCTCCCTCGTCGTACGCGACGGTGAACGGTTCGGCATCGCCGCCAGCTCGTCCAGCCCCGCCGTCGCCGCCCGGGTGGCCCATCTGCGGCCCGGCGTGGGTGCCGCGGCCTCGCAGAACATCACCGACCCCACGCTGGGGACCAGGCTGCTGGAGCGGCTGGCCGAGCACGGAGACGCGGGACGGGCACTGAGCGAGGTCACCGAGGCGGCCGACACCATCGCATACCGGCAGCTGACGGTGGTGGGCCGCACCGGCCCCGGGTTCGCCCACAGCGGCTCCCGTACGTTGGGCAAGCACGCCTCGGCCACGGCGGACGGCGCGGTGGCGGCGGGGAACATGCTGTGCGGCGAGCACATCCCCGGCGTCCTCCTCGATGCCTACGCGCAGGCCACGGGGGAGCTGGAGGAACGGCTGATCACCGCCCTGAAGGCCGCCGTCGACGCAGGCGGTGAGGAGGGTCCGGTGTTCTCGGCGGGCCTGGCGGTCGTCGCGGACGTGGACTGGCGGGTGACCGACCTGCGGGTGGACTGGGCCGACGACCCCGTCGACCGGCTCGCCGAACTGCTCGGCGTGTGGCTGCCGCAGCGCGACGACTACGTGCGCCGCGGGCTCGATCCCTCCTCCGCGCCGTCGTACGGCGTACCGGGCGACCTGTGACGGCGCCGCTGAAGGAGGCCGCCCGGCGCGAGATCGACCGGCACGCCGAGGCGCTGATCAGCCTCTCCGAGCGGCTGCACGCCGACCCGGAGACGGCATGGGAGGAGTACCGGGCGGCGGCGGCCGTACCGGAGCTGCTGGACCGGGCGGGGTTCGACGTCACATCGTCCTACCTGGGCCTGGAGACGGCGTTCCTGGCCCGGTTCGGCAGCGGCCCCACCCGCGTCGCCCTGTGCGCCGAGTACGACGCGCTGCCCGGCCTCGGGCACGCCTGCGGACACAACCTGATCGCGGCCTCCGCGGTGGGTGCCGCGCTCGGCCTGGCCGCCGTCGCCGACGACGCCGGCCTCACCGTCGAGGTCTACGGCACCCCCGCCGAGGAGGGCGGCGGAGGCAAGATCGAGATGCTGGACCGGGGCGCCTTCGCCGACGTGGACCTGGCGATGATGGTGCACCCGGCGCCGGTCGACGTGGTGGAGGCCCGGCCGTTCGCCGTCAGCCACTCCAAGATCTCCTACACCGGCAAGTCCGCGCACGCCGCGGCCTACCCGGAGGCCGGGATCAACGCCGCCGACGCCTTCACGGTGGCCCAGGTCGCCATCGGGCTGCTGCGCCAGCAACTGCCGGCCTCGGCCCGGGTGCACGGCGTGGTGACCCACGCAGGGGACGCGCCCAACGCCATCCCCGAGCGCTCGACCGGCCGGTGGTACGTGCGGGCGGAGACCCTCGCCGAACTCGCCGAGCTGGAGCCGCGGATCATGCGCGCCTTCGAGGCGGGCGCCCTGGCCACCGGGTGCGAGCTGGCGGTCGAGCCGGAGAGCAAACCGTACGCGGAGTTCCGTACGGACGAGACCGCCCTCGGGCACTACCGGGCCAACGCCCTTGCCCTGGGCCGGGAGTTCGCGCCGCCCGGACAGGCGGTCCGCATGAACCGCGCCTCCACCGACATGGGCAACGTCTCCCAGGTGGTGCCGGCCATCCACCCCTACATCGGCATCGGCTCCCTGCCCGCCACCAACCACCAGCACGAGTTCGCGGCGTACTGCGTGGGCGGCACCGCCCGGCGAGCACTGCTCGACGGGGCGGTCGCGCTGGCCTGGACCGGGGTGGACCGCGGCGCGCCGGGCGGATAAGAGGTATCCGCGCGACCTCTGAGCGGCCGTACGACGGGAGCGATCGCCGATGTGGCCCCTGGGGCAGGTCGCGTGCCGGGAACGGCCCGGACGATGTCAGGGCCGTTCCGGTGCCTGCCGGGCCGCCCCGTCCCGGCAGGACCGTTCCCGTGCCCGCCGGGCCCCGGGCCCGGCGGCTCATGCGAGAGGGCGGTCCACCCGGACCTCTCGCCGTGGCCTTTTCGCCTTGTGAAAGCATCTCCGCGGTGCCATGCGGTGTGTTTTCTCCGGGACGGCTTCGGTGTGATCCCTCTGCATCTGACAAACAGATGCCCATCATCGAAAAACTCGGCTTGATCGATTGTCGAATTCCCCTTTCAATGTTCCGAGAAACGGGCGTGACACTTTGGCGAACGTGGGCCGAACACACCGTCCTGGCACCGGGAGAGATCAATGAAGTACAGGAAACGAGGCGCGGCCACTGCCGCGCTCCTGGCGGTGATGCTTCTGCTGGCGGGATGCACGTCGGACGGAGCGGGCCGAGTGCGCGATTCCTCGTCGCTGACCCTGGGCACGGTGGTGGACATCGCCTCCTACGACCCGGCGGAACTGCGGTTCGACGGCGAATTCCCCCAGCTGTGGTCTCCCGTGTACGACACATTGCTGCTGCGCCGTTCCGACAGTTCACTGGCGCCGAACCTGGCCACCGCGTGGTCGTACGACTCCAGGAAGACGACGCTGTCCCTCACACTGCGTGACGGTGTGAAGTTCACCGACGGTACGGTGTTCGACGCCGCCGCGGTGGCCGCCAACATCAAGCACTTCCGGGCGGGTACCGGCCACGACCACTACCTTTCCAGCTCCATCGCCGATGTGACCGTGGCCGACACCCGGCACGTGGACATCCGGCTCAGCCGGCCCGACCCGACCCTGCTGAACAGCCTCAGCGGTTCGCTCGGCGCGATGGCCGCGCCGTCCGCCCTCGGCCGCGCGTCCCTCGCGACGGAGCCGGTCGGGACCGGCCCGTATCTGCTCGACCGCGGCCGCACGGTGCGCGGCGACCGGTACGTCTTCACCCGCAATCCCGACTACTGGAACAGCCGGGCGTGGCCCTACGACAAGATCGAGATGCGGGTCCTGTCCGATGTGAGCGCCAGGCTGAACGCGCTGACGACGGGGCAGATCGACGGCACCCGGCTGAACGTCGACGTGATGGACTACGCCAGGCGCAGCGGTGTCACGGTCCATCCCAACCGGGTCGACTGGGTCGGACTGGCCATCCTGGACCGCAAGGGCCGCGTCGCGCCGGCGCTCGCCGATGTACGGGTCCGGCAGGCGATCAACATCGTCTTCGACCGGCAGGGCATGCTCGACGCCCTCGACCTGGGACAGGGCGCGGTCAGCGAACAGATCGTCGGAAGCAAGAGCCCGGCCTACGACCCGGCGCTCGACAACTCCTACCGCTACGACGTCGAGCGGGCACGGAAACTGATGGCGGAGGCCGGCTGGAGCAAGGGCTTCCGGATTCCGATGATGGACTACTCGCGCTACCGCATGTACCAGCCCTTCGTCGAACAGGCCCTTGCATCGATCAATATCGGTGTCGACTGGCGCTCCCTGCCCGACGAGACGGCCGTCGACGCTCAATTCAGCGGCGAATACCCGATTCTCATCCTGGGACAGCAGGCACCCACGTCGGCCTGGGACGGACTCGGCATCGCGTACGACAACGCGCTCAACGTCTTCAAGAGCTCCGATCCCGCGTTCAGCCGGCTCATGGAGACCGCGCGTACCACGAGCGGGCAGGAGCAGGTGGCGGCGTTCAGGAAGGCCAACGCCTGGCTCGTCGAGAACGCGTGGTTCGCCCCCTGGTACCACCGCGACCTGATCTACGCCACGGCTCCGGGGACCACGGTGGAACCCGAGCCGGGTGTCGCCGGACCGCCGCTGCGTTCCTACGCCCCGGCACGGTGAGGCGTCATGGCTCGACCGGTCACCCGAACGCAAGGACATGATCTGTGATCCGCTACCTCTGCAGGCGCCTCGCCTTCGGCGTCGCCCTGCTCGCGCTCGTCACGAGCGCCACGTTCTTCGCTGTGTTCGGCAGCAGCCACACGGTCGTCCGATCGCTGGTCGGTGAGCAGGCCACCGAACAGCAGATCGCCGCGCGCACCGCCGAGCTGGGCCTGGACCGGCCGGTCTGGGAACAGTTCGGCGACTGGGTCGCGCACGCCGTCACCGGCGATCTCGGCACGTCGTACTTCACCTCGGAGCCGGTCACCCAGGCGATCGGCAACCGGCTGCCCGTCACCCTCACACTGATGATCTGCTCGATGGTGGTACTGGCCGTCGTCAGCGCGGTGCTGGGTGTCCTCGCCGCGGTCCGCCGGGGCGGTGTGGTGGACCGGACGCTGCAACTCGTCACCGAGACCCTGAGCGCGGTCCCGAAGTTCTGGCTCGCGCTGATGCTCGTAATCGCACTCGCCATCAACCTGAGGTTCTTCCCGGCCACCGGCTACGCCCCCCTCAGCGACGGCGTCGGCGCGTGGGCGCTCGGCATCGTCCTGCCGACAGCCGCCATCGTGCTGGGCGAACTCCGGATCACCTCGATGGTCCGCGGCGCCGTCTCCGACGAGCTGGACAAACCCTACGTCCGTACGCTGCGCTCGCGCGGGCTGTCCGAGACCGAGGTCCTGTTCCGTCACGTCCTGCGCAACGCGGCCCCGCCGTGGCTGTCGCTGCTCTCGATGAAGGTGGTGGCGCTGTTCGGCGGTGTCGTCGTCATCGAGAAGGTCTTCGCCGTGCCCGGTGTCGGTTCGCTGGCGACCGGCGCGGCGACCAGCGGGGACATCCCCGTCCTCATGGGCGTGGTCGTCACGACCGTCGCCATCATCTTCGTCGTGTACCTGGTCTTCGACCTCGTACAGGCGTGGCTCAACCCGAAGGTTCGTCTGTCGTGAGCATCGAGACCACCGCGGCCACCACCGGGCAGCCCCGCCCCGGAGCGTTCCGCCGCTTCCTGTCCAATCCGCTGGGTGTCGGCAGCGCCATCGTGCTGCTCGCCGTCATCGCCGTGAGCGTGCTGGCTCCCTGGATCGCCCCCCACGATCCGACGACGCCCGCCCTCTCCCAGGTCAACTCCACTCCGAACGCCACCTATCTGCTCGGCGGCGACAGCGCCGGCCGCGATGTGCTGAGCCGGCTGATCTGGGGTGGCCGGGCCACCCTGGTCGGCGCCGTCGTGGTCGTCGTGGTGGCCGCGCTCGTGGGCATCGTGACCGGTCTGCTGGCGGCCTACCTCGGGCGCTGGACGGACAGCCTGCTGACCTGGGTGTCCGAGACACTGCTGGCGATCCCGAGCCTGATCGTGCTGATCGCCCTGTACGGCGCGATCGGACCCAACGTGCCGGTCTCGATGACGGTGTTCGGAGTCCTGATCTCGCCGTTCCTCTACCGCCTGGTGAGAGCCCTGGCGCTGGAGGTGAAGAACGAGGCCTATGTCGAGGCCGCGCAGGTCTCCGGCGTCTCCCCGCTGCGCATCGTGTTCCGGCACATTCTCGTGGTCATCCGCGGCCCGATCATCGTGATGCTCGCCGACATCACGGCCACCGCCATCGGTATCCAGGCCAGCCTCGAATTCCTCGGTCTCGGCAGCGTCAATTCCGTGACCTGGGGTTCCATGGTCCAGGACGCGTTCGTCGAGATCTTCCGGACCCCGCTGAGCGTGGTCTGGCCGGGCCTGCTCCTCACCCTCACGGTCGGGTCCTTCGCCCTGCTGGGCAACGCCGTGCGCGACGCCCTCGTACCGAGCGCCACGGTGTCCCGGAGGAAGCGCGCCCGCGCCGTGTCCGCACCGACCGCCGCGACCGGCGGCGAATCCGCCGCCGAGCCGGTCGCCGACGCCCTCCTCGATGTCTCCGGGCTCACCGTCGCCTATCCGAGCGGTGACGGGATGCGCACCGTCGTCGACGGTGTCTCGTTCGCGGTCCGGCGCGGCGAGGTGCTCGGTCTCGTGGGGGAGTCCGGATCGGGAAAGAGCCAGTGCGTGTTCTCCGTGCTGGGGCTGCTGCCGCCGCAGGCGGTCGTCAGCGCCGACCGGATCGCGTTCGACGGGGAGCGGACGACACCGGACACCCTCGTCGGGCTGCGAGGACGGCGCATCGCCTATGTGCCGCAGGAGCCGATGAGCAACCTCGACCCGTTGTGCACCGTCGGTTCCCAGCTGACCCTACCCATGCGGCGGGTACTGGGCCTGAACCGGGCGCAGGCCCGCGAGCGGGCGCTGGAACTGCTGGCGCGGGTCGGCATCCCGGCGCCGGAGCGGGTGTTCACCCTGTATCCGCACCAGATATCGGGAGGGATGGCACAGCGCGTGCTCATCGCGGGCGCGGTGTCCACCGACCCGGATCTGATCGTCGCCGACGAGCCGACGACGGCGCTCGACGTCACCGTGCAGGCCGACATCCTGGACCTGCTGCGCGACCTGCAGCGCGAGCGCGACATGGGTCTGCTGCTCGTCACCCACAACTTCGGGGTCGTCGCCGACATCTGCGACCGGGTCGTCGTCATGCGCGGCGGAACCGTCGTCGAGGACGGAGACACACGGACCCTGTTCGCCGATCCGCAGCACGACTACACACGGGAGCTGCTCGACGCCTCCCTCGACGAGGCCGAGCCGCGCCGGTACACCAGCCCGGTGACGCAGGCGGAAGGAGTGCGCTCGTGAACGAGACACAGCGGGACGGCGCGGTGGATGACGGGCTGCTCCTGGAGGTACGCGGGGCGACCGTCGAGTACCGGGTCCGCGGCGGCGGACGCCGTCACACGCGCGTGCTGGACGACGTGTCCCTCACGGTCCGCCCCGGCGAGACCGTCGGGCTGGTGGGCGAGTCCGGTTCCGGCAAGTCCACGCTGGGGCGTGCCATTCTGGGGCTCGCGCCGCTCGCCGCGGGCGAGGTCCGGCTCGACGGCCGCGTGATCAGCGGCCTGACCGGCGCCGCCCGGCGCCGGCTCGCCGGTGACCTTCAGGTGGTGTTCCAGGACCCGCAGGGTTCGCTCAACCCCGCGATGACGGTCCGCGACATCGTGCTGGAGCCGGTCCTCGCCGCGGGCGCACGGCCGGCCGAGGCCGAACGGGATCTCCGTACCCTCCTGGACCAGGTGAAGCTGCCCGCGGACGCCCTCGACCGCTATCCCGCGGAGTTCAGCGGCGGACAGCGCCAGCGCATCGCGATCGCCCGCGCGCTGGTCCGGCGGCCGAAGCTGATCGTCTGCGACGAGATCGTCAGCGCACTGGATCTCTCGACCCAGGCCCGCATCCTCGACCTGCTGGTGGAGATCCAGGAACAGACCGGTGTCGCGCTGCTGTTCACCTCGCACGACCTCGGCGTGATCCGCGCCATCTCGCACAGGGTGGCCGTGCTCTTCCGCGGTCGCCTGCTCGAATTCGGCGATGTGCGCGACGTGACCGGCGCACCACGCGATCCCTATACCCGCCGTCTGCTCATGGCCGCCCCGGTCGCCCACCCGCAACGGCAGGGCGAGCGCCGCGCCGCCTACCGGGCCGAGTTCCCCCTCGCCACGCCGGGCCGGTGACCCCTTCCCCTCCGGCCGGTTCCCCGGCCGGCGCACGACCTGTAGGAGACCCCGCAGTGCAGCCCGAGAACCAGCCCGTGCCGCCGACCGACGAGCGGCTCGCCGCGCTCACCGAGGACGAGAAGATCCAGCTTGTTTCGGGCAACGGCATGTGGCGTACGAACTCCGTCCCGCGACTCGACGTGGCCTCGATCGTCCTGGCCGACGGCCCCAACGGGCTGCGGTTCTCCCGGGAACAGGCGGCGGACGGACCCGGCGCGGCAGCCGACTTCGCCGACTTCATCAGTCTGGTCACGCGCCGCGGCGAAGCGGCTCCCGTCCAGCGCGGCCCCGAGCCCGCCACGTGCTTCCCGACCGCGTCCACGGTGGGCACGTCCTGGGACCCGCGGCTGGCGCGGGAACTCGGCAACGCGTTCGCCGCCGAGTGCCGCTCGTTCGGGGTCGGAGTCCTGCTCGGACCCGGCATGAACATCCGCAGGACGCCGCTGGCGGGCCGGACCTCCGAGTACTACTCGGAGGATCCGCTGCTCACCGGCGTCATGGTCACCGCTGTGACGCGGGGACTGCAGGAGCGCGGTGTCGGAGCGTGCATCAAGCACTTCGCCGCCAACAACTCCGAGATCGAGCGCACCTCGATGGACTCCGTGATCGACGAGCGCGCCCTGCGCGACATCTACCTGCGGGCGTTCGAACGGGTGGTACGGGACGCCGAGCCGTGGATGGTGATGAGTTCCTACAACCGGCTGAACGGCCTGCAGGCGGCCCAGCATCCGTGGCTGCTCACCCAGGTGCTGCGGGACGAGTGGGGCTACGAAGGACTGGTCGTGTCGGACTGGCACGGCATCACCGACCGGCCCGCGTCCGTGCTCGCCGGCAACGACCTCGACATGCCGGAGAGCGCCCAGCGCACCGCCCGCCTCCGCGCGGCCGTGGAGTCCGGGGCGGTGCCCGGCGCCGCCCTCGACCGCTCCGCGGGCCGGGTCCTGCGACTGGTCGACCGGGTCACCGCCCACGCCGGCGAGCCGGCCCCGTTCGACACCGACGCCCACCACGCGCTCGCCACCCGTATCGCACGCGCCGGCACCGTGCTGCTGGCCAACAACGGCGTGCTACCTCTTGACGCGGACGCCACCACGGACGTACTCGTCCTCGGTACGGGAGCGACCGAGCCCGTGATCCAGGGCTTCGGCAGCGCCCGTATGACGCCGACCCGGGTGGACATCCCGCTGACGGAGATCGGACGGCGGACCGGCGGCCCCGTCCGCCACCTCGCCGGAGTCCCGGCCGGCGAGCACACCGGGACCGAGCGACAGGCCGCGCTGGACGAGGCCACCGCGGCGGCGGCGACGTGCGGTGTCGCCATCGTGTTCGCCCACACCCCGCAGAACTCCGACGGCGAGAACGCGGACCGCGCCGACCTCGCGCTGGAGGAGGGCTACGACGAACTCATCGCGGCGGTGGCGGCGGTCGCGCCGCGCACCGTCGTCGTCCTCACCGTCCCGGACGCCGTCACCATGCCCTGGCTCCCCGATGTCGACGCGGTCCTCGTCCCCTTCTACGCCGGACAGGGGATGGGCTCGGCGGTGGCGTCGCTGCTCTACGGCGAACACGCGCCCGCCGGCAAGCTCACGACGACCTTCCCGCGGCGGGTCGCCGACATCCCCGCGTTCCTCGGCTATCCCGGCGAAGGCGGCCGGCACGTCTACGTCGAAGGCTCCCTCGTCGGCTACCGGGGCTACGACGAGCGGGACATCGCCCCGCTGTTCCCCTTCGGCTTCGGGCTGTCGTACACGACGTTCGCGCTGTCGGACGTCACCGCCGACCGGGCCACGCTCTCGGACGAGGATACCGTCGCCGTGTCCGTGCGGGTGCGCAACACCGGATCCCGCACCGGCGCCGAGGTGGTGCAGATCTACGCCCGGGCCGAGCACCCCCGGGTGCGGTCGGGCCCGCGGGAGCTCGTCGGGTTCGCCCGCGTCGAACTCTCCCCGGGCGAAGAACGTACGGTCACGATCCCCGTCGCCGCCGACGACCTCGCCCACTGGGACGTCACCCGGGCCCGCCGAGTGCTGTCCGACGGCCCCGTGCGCCTCCTCGTCGGTACGTCCTCGCGGGACCTGCCGCACACCGTCACCGTGGTGGCCCACACCGACGTGCCCCGGTGGAAGCCGCTGCGCCGCGACACCGCTCCCGCCGCCGCCCTCGGCAATCCGGTCGCGCGCCGGGCCGTGGCCGGTCTGCTGGCCGGCCGTCTCGATGTCGACGCGGAGACGGCCGACGGGCTGCTGCAGGAGTGCCGACGTTCGTTCGTGAACGTATTCGACACCCTGGCGAACCGGTTCCGGCTGGTGCTGGACGAGGCGGAGATCGCCCAGGTGATCGCCCACGTCGCGGAGGAGGAGGCCGGCCGGGCCGGACACTGATCCACACCACCTGTGTGTACTGCCGCGCGGCCGGGCGGCAGTACACAGCTGCCGCCGCCCGCTGCCCTACCGTCACCTCCGCCGCGAGATCCTGTACGGGCCACGCATCGGCGTCAGGTGCGGTGGTGACGCGTGACGGGGCAGGATGGAGTACGGCGGTGGATGGTCAGGGGAGCGCGGGACGGCTCGACGAGCTGTTGCGTGAGGTGCGACGCCAGATGACCCGGGGAACCGGGCTGGAGCCGCGAGCGGTCGTGGACTGGCTCGGCCGGCAGACCCGCACGGAGGTCGCTCTGGTGGCGGGTACGGGCGTGGTGCAGGCCTCCACCGAGGGCTTCCCCCACGGGCTGCCGGGCTCGATCGAGCCGCTGCTCGCACGGCTCTCCGGCGGGCGGGCGGCGGCGGCCGCCACCGAGAGCGGATCGCTTCACGTACGTCTCGAAGCACTCGGGACGCGGAGCCCGCGCCCCGTGCTGGTGGTGGCCGGCACCTCCACGCCGACGCGGGACGCGGCGTCGCTGATCTCGCACGCGGCGAGCGTCATAGCCCTGCTGGGCCAGGCGCGGGACGCCGACACGACGTTCCACGGCTACCAGTACAAGGCGCGGCAGCTGCGATTCGCGGTGCTGAGCGCCCTGTTGGCGGGAGACCTCACCCTGGCCCGCCGCATGACGACGGGTGCGGTCCCGGCACTCCTGGACGCCGACCGGCTGCGCGTCTATCTGCTGCACTGTCCGACAGAGGACCGGGACCGGCTCGTCCAGCTCCATCAGGACCGCTCGGGCTATCACGGTACGGGCCTGATGGCACACTGCCCGGCGTTCAAGGAGCACCTCATCTGCCTGGTCACCGAGGACGCGGAGACCGGCGGTCCACACGATCAGGGCACCGTGCTGCGCCGGCTGGTGCGCGAGAACTCCGCGTACGCGCTGGGCATCAGCGGCCCGTACCCGCTCGACTCGACGGCCGAGGCGTACGGCCAGGCCCTGCATGCCCTGGCCGCCGCGCGCACCACGCCCGACCGGGTGGCCGCCTACCTCGGCCAGGCGCACCTGGTGCGGCTGCTGCCCCGCCGGGCCGCCCTCGCCTGGGCGAGTACCTTCCTGCTGCCACTGGACTCCGTGCCGAAGCCGACTCTCGACATCACACGCCTCGCCGTGACGTTCCCGCGCTCCGCCGTGGCCCGACTGCTGGACATCAGCCGCAACACGGTCGCCAGCCATCTCAAGCGGGTGGAGACAACTCTCGGGCTGGACCTGGGAGATGTCCGCACCCGTGCCGTACTCGACCTGGCCTTCGCCCTGACCGCCACGCGGTCCGCCGGTGAGATCGCCGACCGGGAGCCGCTGCCGGCCCCGGCGCTGGACGACGTGCTCGGCACTCACCCGGCGCGCACCTGGGCGCGGGCATTTCTGCACCCCCTTCAGGACACCTCTCGCCGGGACCTGCGTACCACCCTGTGGACCTGGATCGACGCGAACACCGACGCCCAGCGCGCCGCCGGGCGCCTCGGTGTCAGCCGCAACACGGTCAGGGCCCATCTGCGGGCCGCCGAGGGCCTGCTCGGCCGCGACCTGCTCACCACCGGTTCGGGCATCCCTGACGTCGTCCACGCCCTTCACATCACCCGGGCCCACCCCGTGGACTGATTGAGCACCGTGCACACCCCTGGGCCGGCCTCTGCGCACCGTGCACCGTTGCCGCAGGGATATGACGCTTCTAGCGTTACCCACGCCGCGGTTCAACGCCGCCAGTCACCGGTCGGCCGGGGGGAACGCCGGGAGCGACGGGTCCGGCGCGACGACGGCCTGCATCACAGGGGAATGCAGGCCGTCGTCGTCCTACGCGGACGCGTGGCGGGCCAGCTCGGCGGCCAGGCGTTGCACGACCGTACGGTTGGCGCGCCGCATCGCGGCCCGGACGACGGGCGCCAGCAGACGGTCGGCGAGAGGGGCGCGCGTCCAGGCGTACGTGAACGACACATGGCTCCCGCCGGTCCGCAGCGGCTCGATGGTGTACGTGCCGTGCGCCAGGCGCCGGCCGCCCGCACTGACGTTGCGTTCGGCGATGCGCCGCGGCGGATCGGCCTCGACGACCTCGATGGTGACGTCGGTCGTCGTACCGCCCAGCGCGGCGGTGACCGTGGCGCACGATCCGATGCCGCGACCGGGGCCGCTGTAGCGCCAGTTGGTGAGGTAGTGGTCGGTGAACCGCTCGTGATGAGCCATGACGTCGAGGAAGTCGGGGACCTGCTCGGGTGTCTGCGGTACGTCGATCGACACGGTGACAGACTTCATGGACCACACGGTACGGCTCCGCCCGGAACACGGTCCCCCGCCCGCCGAGATCGCCGCGGGGGCAGGCCCCCGACCGGCACCTTGCCGAGCGATGTGAGGTCAGGTGCGGCGTTCCTCGGCGACGAGGGCGAGTACGCGCTCGCGCTCGTCGCGGCCCCAGGTCTCCTTGGTGGCGAGAATTCCGACGAGGCCGATCACGGCGGCGCCGAGGTAGAGCAGGGCGGCGCCCGGCCAGCCGAAGGCGCCCACCAGGGCGGCGGCGAGCAGAGGTGCGAAGCCGCCGATGGCCGCGGCGAGTTGGTAGCCGAGCGAGGCTCCCGAGGTGCGGGTGGCGGTGCGGAACTGCTCGGTCAGCAGGGATCCCTGTGTCCCCGTGAGCGAGGCGTGGATGAGCCCGATTCCGATGATGAACACGGCCACGACCGGTATCGGATGGCCGGTGTTGGTGAGCAGGTACATCGGGAACGCGAAGAGGATCGCCGCCGTGCAGCCCGCGATGTAGAGGGGACGCCGTCCGATGCGGTCGGTGAGCGCGCCGGCCAGGAAGGTGACCGCGATGGCCAGGATACTGGCGGCCGTGATGGCGCCGAGAGCGACGGGGCGCAGATCGGGGTTGCGCTCGGTGATGTAGTTGAGCAGGTAGGTTGCGGTGGAGTAGTAGGCGAAGGATTCGACGACGCGCAGGGCGATCACCCGCAGGATGCTCCGCCAGTCGTCGCGGAGGGTCGCGAGAAGGGGATTCTTCTCGGTCTTGCCGCTGGCCCGGGCCTCCTGGAACTCGGGGGATTCGGAGAGCCGGGAGCGCACGATCAGCGCGACGATGACGAGAACGGCGCTGAGCAGGAAGGGAGTTCGCCACTGCCAGTCGCCGTCGAGTGTGGCACTCCAGGCGAACACGCCGCTGGCGAGCGCGATGCCGAGCGGGTTGCCCGACTGAGGGATGGCGGCGAACATCCCGCGGCGGTGCCACGGGGCGTGTTCGTAGGCCATGGTGATCGCCCCGCCCCATTCGGCGCCGAACGCCAGGCCCTGGATCATGCGGATCGCCACGAGCAGGATCGGCGCGACCACACCGGCCTGCTCGTAGGTCGGCAGCACACCGATGAGGAAGGTCGCGGCGCCCATGACGATCATGGCGGCGACCAGGACGGGTTTGCGGCCGAGCCGGTCGGCGAAGTAGCCGCCGATCGCGCCGCCGAGCGGGCGCATGACGAAGCCGACCGCGAGGGTGGCGAACGACAGGAGTGTGCCGACGAACCGGTCGCTCTCGGGGAAGAAGACGGCTCCGAAGTAGAGCGCGGACGCGGTTCCGTAGGCGATGAAGTCGTAGTTCTCGACGCTGGTGCCGACGGCCGCGGCGACCGCGGTCTTGACGCGGTCCTTCGTGCCGAGCGCGCTTGGCCGTCCGGCAACGGTGCTGGTGGACATGGGGATTCTCCTTGCAGGTGGTCTCCGGACCGCGGGTGCGTGATGCGGGAGTCCCGGGCCGGCGGGGCAGCGCCGGGCTTCCTCTCCGGTGGTTCCGGGTATGCCGGGGCGACGCACGGCGGCGTTCGGAGCCGTCGTACGGAGGGGGACGCGCGGGACCTCGCCCGCGGGCGGTGTCAGGCCGGCGGTGTCAGTGTGTCGAGCGCGTTGAGCTTGGTGACTCTGCGGCGGGTGTCCTCGTCGTCGTCGAAGGTGGCGGCGAGGAACTCGCGGACGATGTCCGGCACGAGCGCGTGCGGTACGAGCCAGGCGCCCATGGCGATGGCGTTGGCGTCGTCGTGCTCGACGGCCTGGTGGGCGGAGTAGGGCTCGTGAGCCAGACCGCAGCGGATGCCGGGCAGTTTGTTCGCGGCCATGACGGCGCCCTGACCGGTGCCGCACACGAGCACGGCCCGGTCCGCGGTTCCGGCGAGCACCGGGTCGCAGGTGGCCCGGGTGATGTCGGGAAAGTCGACCGGGTCGGAGCTGTCGGTGCCGCAGTCGACGATCTCGTGGCCGAGGTCCTCGATCGCCCGGCGCACGGCCGCCTTGAGCGGGTACCCGGCGTGGTCCGCTCCGAGGGCTACTCTCATCGGCTGATCCTTTCGAAGGGGGTTTCGTCTCTGCCGGCGCCGTCCACGACGACGCGCGTGCTCATCGGACGCCTCCCCGTGACCGGTCGGCGAAGGAGGTGGCGATGCGCTGCCCGGATGCCGGTCGGCCGGCGAGGAGGTCGACCAGCCCGCGCACGCCGAGGCGGCCGATCGACGACGCGTCGTTGCGGACCGCGCTGATGGGCGGTGACGCGAACTCGAACCAGTCGAGGTCGTCGAAGGAGACGACCTCGACGCGGGCGGCCTGCTCCGCACCGAGCCGCTCGCGCAGCGCGCGCACGGCCCCGAGGGTGGTCAGGCCGTTCGCGCCGAAGACGGCCGTGAAGGGGACGCCCCGGTCGATGACCCGGCACATGGCCTCGGCCGCGCCCTCGGCCAGGAAGTCACCGGCGTCGAGCAGCCTGTCGTCGGTGCTGATCCCGTGCTTCTCACGCCCGGCGAGGTAGGCGGCGCGGCGTTCCGCGCCCGTGGAGATCGTGTCGGGGCCGCCGATGAACGCCACGTCGTGATGTCCGCGCTGCCGCAGCCAGGCCAGGACATGGCCGACGCCCTCCGCGTTGTCGGTGCCGTACAGCGGGGCGTCGACGCCCTCGACCGTACGGTTGAGGAAGACGAGCGGCAGCCCGGAGGCAAGGGTGGCCGCGAGCTGTGGCGAGACCGTGCCCTGCGGGGAGAACAGCAGGCCGTCGATGCGCTGCGAGGCGAAGGTCCGCAGGTACGCGTCGGCCTGTCCGGCGTCCTCGTTCGCGTTGGCCAGCAGCACGGTGTAGCCGTGGTGCCGCGCCTCCTGTTCCGCGGCGTGCGCGAGTTCGGAGAAGAACGGGTTGCGGATGTCCGAGACGAGCAGCCCCAGTACGTCGGTACGGGAACGCCGCAGGGACCGGGCGGGTCCGTTGGCGATGTAGCCCAGCTCGGTCGCGGCGGCAAGAACGCGGGACCGGGAGTCGGGCGAGGTCTGGCTGCTGCCGCTGAGCACCCGGGACGCGGTACCCAGCGATACCCCGGCCCGTGCCGCGACGTCCTTGATCGTGGTCACCGGCTCCACCTCCTCGTGGAAACGTTTCCATGGCGGGAATGCCTCAAAGATCGCACACGGAACGCGAAAGGGGCAAGACCCGTTCCCGTCCCGGGACGGAAACACTGCCCGGGAGTTGAAGGTTCATGGCCGGTGGTGGGGGACGGCCGGTACCACGGTGACGCGGGCGGTGCTTCCCGTGCGCCCGGCCGCTTTCCGGGACCTTTGCCGCCACGGGTGGCGACCGGCCCTCCGGCGGCAGCACCATGGAAGGACAAGGGGGGCGGTTGGAGGGATCCCTCATGACGGCAATGATGGAAGTCAAGACGATCGACAAGGCAGATGAGAGGCGCGACTTTCCGCGGGGTCACCTCGAAGTTCTCCACCTGACGGGGCTGGACTTCGCCGTGGCCACCTTCGAGCCCGGCTGGCACTGGACCGAGTCCCTGGGGCCGCTCGCCGGCACGGAGAGCTGCGAGGTCCAGCACAACGGCTTCGTGGTCCAGGGCAGGATGGGCCTCCGGATGAACGACGGCGCCGAGTGTGAGATCGGGCCCGGGGACGTCTTCGTCTGCCCGCCCGGTCACGATGCCTGGGTGGTCGGCGATGAACAGGTCATCCTGTACGACTTCGCGGGCCCGATGGCACAGGAGTACGGCCGGCCGAGTCAGGGCTGAGGACCGCCGGGGCAGCCGGCGGTCACCTCAGGCCCGGTATCCGACAGCTGTCGGGCGAATCCCGCGTACCGCGCTCGGCAGCTGACGGCCGAGGGGGCACGGTCGGGCGCGCCCGCGAGCCCCGGGCAGCGCGGTGGGCCGAGATGCCGCCAACTGCGTGGAGAATCAGCGGGGTTGGTTCCCCGGCCGGGCGGAGATCTCCTTCTGGGCCATCTCAAACGGGCTGCCGACCTTCGCCGCTGTCCGAGAAGGCGCCGGTCGTGGCGGGACCCGGGTGGCCCTGGTGGATGAAGGGCGCCCAGTCGGCCGGGTGGTTCAGTCGCGGGCCCTTGTTCAGTTCGTCGAGCAGGTCGCTGCCGAGCGATCCCGGGTTCTCGCGGTGCGGGTCGAGCATCCACATCTGCGCCGCTCTGAGCGCGTCGACCGGGCTGCGGTTCTCGACGGACACGTAATGGTGGAACACGGCCATCATGAGAGCCGAGGCGGAGTCACGGGTGGCCCACCGGGAACCCACCACGTCGCGCGCGCCGCTCGTCACGAAGGCGGTCGTCAGGGTGAGCGCCTCGTCGTGATCGCGGGTGCTCAGGTCCGTCTGGCAGGCACTGAGCACGACCAACGGTCCGTCGTCGGCGTCCGCTCCGGCCGGCTGGCGGCCGAGGAGCCGGGAGACGGTGAGCAGGCCGGCGTCCGGTCCCGTGCCGGGCCCGGCCCCGTCCGGTGCCGCTTCGGAACCGTCCTCCGGGTACGCCAGTTGCAGCGCCGACGCCGTCGGGCTCGTACCGGCGGAGCCGTGGCAGGCGACATGGAGCACGGAGGGTGTACCGGCGAGCACGTCGAGCAGGTCGTCCGGGGTTCCGGGGGCCTCCGGTTCGACGGGGAGGTCGTACAGGTCCCCGTACAGCCGTGCTCCCGGATACAGCGACCGGTGGAGCGCCGCGACCTCCAGCTCGACGTGCGGCAGACTCATGCTGGGATCCGCCACCAGCACCGGATCGGCGGCGGGGGCGCGCCGGGCGCGGTGGACCGTGTCGAGGAACTGCCGGCCGGATGCCGCGTAGCTGAACACCATCGCCTGGCACGCGTACGTGTGCGGTGCCCCGGCGGGCAATCGTGCCGCGTGCCACGGGACGATGCCGAGACGCCCGCACGGCACCAGCACGATCCTCGGCGGGCCCGAACGGTCCCTGCGCCGCTCCCCATTGGCGGCGAGCCGTTCGGCGACGCCGCTCATGACGGGCACGATCACCGCTCCGGTCGCCCAGTCGCACAGCTCGGCGAGGGCTTCCTCCCACTCCTGCTCGGCGGTTGCGTCGCGGGGCAGGGACTGGTGCCGGGCGGCCGCGTCGACATAGCGCTCCAGAGGGCCGCTGTGCTCGCCGGAGAGCAGGGGCAGCGCCCGTACACCTGTGCCGGTGTCCGGGCCCACCACGATCGCCATGCCCGGCGTGGTGTCCTCGCCGGCCAGCAGATAGACCAGCGCGTCCGCCTCGCCCGCCGCGACCCCGGCCTTGAGCTCCTCCACCGTGGGCGTCCGGAACAGCGCGCCGCCCGGATCCCTGTGACCGAGCGCCACCAAGGCGCGGCGCCGCAGGGAACTGGGCAGTTCGCGCGGGAGCACACCGGGCTCCCCGTCACCGGCGGCGCCCGTGGCCCGCCACTCCCGGGCGAGGTCGTGGTGGCCCCCGGACTCCAGCAGGTCCGGAACGGCCCGCGAGGTGGACGCCGCTTGCAGCACCAGCGCCCGGCCCAGCTCCAGCGCGGTCACCGCCTCCTCGGCGCGGCCCTGGGAGGCGGCCCACACGGCGGCCCGGATGCCGCGGTCGGCTCCGGACCGGGCGGTCAGCAGACCGTGGTCGGGGCCGGCCTGGAGTACGACGTCACCAGCGAGAGCCTGGAGGGACTCCAGCGCCGCGTCCGTGGCGGCGTCCCGGTCCGCCGGGTCCCGGGTGCGGTCCAGACGGAGGCGGTGGTTCTCCGCGAGCTGCCAGAGCGCGGGGGCGGCGATCTGCGGGGAACGTCCCTGGCGGACGTGGTCGCGGACCCGCTCCAGTTCCCCGATGGCTGCGTCCAGATCGGCCGGATCCTTGGTGACGGAGTGCCGCAGCGTCGCCGCCAGAGCGGAGAGAAAGCGGGTCTCCGCGGAGGCGTCCGCGGGGGGAGATGTGTACCCGGGCAATGTTTCCGGTGTCCCGCCCACGACGGCCCGTGCGGTGAGCAGCCCGTCCCTGAGCGCCGTGAACAGCGTGTCGGGGACGCCGTAGGAGGCGGCGGTCATGGAGGCCAGGGTCTCTTCCTGGTGGGCGAAGCCGCGCAGGAGCGTTCCGGTGTCCCGAGTGTGCGCGCCGAGGCTGGTCAGCGCGTTGCCGAGCGCGAGCCGCACCACCGGGAGGAACGGGTGGTCTGCCGGGACGGACCGCTCCAAGGATTCCAGTTCGTCCACCAGCGCCGCGAGGTCCTCCCCGGACTCCGCCTCCTCCGCCTCGGTCACCCGGGCGAGCAGGTTCAGTGCCTGGTTTCCGATGAGGAGTCCGGAGGCGCCGGGGTCGGCGGCCGCCTGCTGCTCGAAGTGCTCGGTGACCCGCCGCGCGTGGCCGCGGGCCACGTCCGTGTCCTGGTGGCTGCCGCCCAGTGGCCGACCCACCTGCAGCATGAGCCGCATCAGGTTCTCGATCTCGGGGGCTTCGTCGTGGCCTTCCGGCAGCCGGTCCAGGTTCGTGCCGAGCCGCCGCAGCGCCTGGCTGACCTGCTCCGGGTCGCCGGTGCGCAGGGCGTCCATGGGCCCGAGCAGCGCGGTCAGCCAGGAGCCGAGCGCGGTGGTGTCCGACTCCGGGGCGGGGGTGGTCGCCGACGAGACCGCGGGGGGCTCCGGAGGCGTGGGGGCCGCGGCGGGTTCCGGAGAGGCGGGGGCCGCGGGGCTTCCAGGAGAGGCGGGGGGAGCGGGGTTTCCAGCGGTCTCCGGGTTTTCGGGCATGTCCTTCGACAGTTCCAGAAGCAACCGGAGGTGGTCGGTGAACGGAAGGTCCGCGGGCAGCATGTCCAGCAGCGTCCGCGGGTCGGAGAGGCCCGAGCGTGACACGTACGACAGCAGTTCCCCGGTCTGCCCGAGCTTCTTCCGCACCTCCGGTGGCACCGGCAGCCGGGCGGCCTCCTCGGCCAGCGCGGCCAGCCTTGCCGCCTCTTCCTTCGGCACGCCCGCGCCCGGTTTGATCGCCTGGTCGAAGATGGGCCAGAAGTCCGGGGCGGCACTCGGCGTGCCGAGCGGTACAGACAGGTCCGTCACCGTGAGCAGGAGCATCGCCGCCCACTGCCTGTCCTGCTCCGTCACCGCCTCGCCGGACGGCGTCGAGGGGTCCCGCGCCTCGTTCAGCAGGCGTTGCGCGCGCTCGCGGTCCTCCAGGGTGCCGTTCCCGGTGGTGTACCGGACGGCGAGCAGGGCGCCGAGGCGCAGGGTGACCACGCCCAGCAGTTCGCGGTCGTGATCCAGGAGGTCCCGCAGGCCCGTCAGTTCGGCCACCGGGCCGTCGAAGTCCCCCGCGGACACCGTCCCGTCGTGCGTCCCGGAGATCAATGGGGCCGCCCGCCTGATCGCGTCGGCGGCCCAGAGCCGCAGTCCCCGGACGCCTCCGCCTGCCTCGTCGCTCACCATGCTCGTGTGTCCCCCTGTTCCCCGCGGGTGGTTCCGTACCCGCCGGCTCCCGTGGGCTCATGATGGCTCGTCGGCCGGTTCTCCGGTACGGCGCACGCGCCGACTTCCGTGAGACGACCGGAAATCGGCCAGGCGACGCCCCGGGGCGCGGTGTGGAGTCCTGGGCGTCCCGATGCCAGGGTGGTCGGAGGCGGGGCGAACACAGGGCGTCGTCCGGGCCGGGTGTTCACCCCGGAGGGGCCCCGCTGCTTCGATGGTGGTGTGCGGGAAGGGCGGAGCGCGCGGAGCATCGGCTGAAGTGGCCGAAGGCTGGAGGAGAGGTGGACCTCGGTGGCGTGACCGCTCCGGTGGCCGCGGTCGTCGGAGTCGTCGGAACGCTGCTGTCCGCGTTGCTGACCCAGCGCGCGGCGGACCGCGGTCGGCGGCGCGAGCAGGAGCGCGTGGAGCGGCTGCGGGAACAGCGCGGTGAGGTCCAGGAACGGTGGGCCTGCTACGTGGCGCTCAACACCGCGGGCCGGCAGTATCTGGCCGCGCTCACCGACCAGTTGCACGCACTGGGACGTGCCGAGGAGCTGGGTTCCGTACGGCAGCGGCTGACCGAGGCGCGGGACCGGTACCGGGACGTGTACGCGGAGGCCCAGATGCGGTTGCCGCAGCGGGTGCTGGAGCACGCGGGCCGCGTCAGCCACGGCCTGGGCACGGTGTACGGCATGGTCCGGCGGCTGGACGACGGAGCCCCGAGACAGGGGGACGGGCCCGCAGCCGTGCAGGCGGGGATCGACGCGCTGTGGGAGCGGTTGCGGGAGATGCGGCGGGAGATGCGAGCCGATCTGGGCGTGTCCCGGGCGGATTCCGGGCGTTGAGCACGGAATACGGGCGGAACGGCCACCGGGGGCGAGACGGGTCGGCATAGTACGGATCGGCGGTGCGGTGGCCGGTGGGGTGGGCCGATGCCCGTACGTGATCGAGGTGAGCGAGCGGGGGAGGCAGGTGCCGATGGGCGACGAGGAGACCGGCGGTGTGCTGGGCCTGCGTGCGTGGGCGGCGGACGCGATGGGGCGGGCGAGGCGGTTGGTGCCGGGCGTGGTGACCGGTGCGTTGCCGCCGCCGGACCACGACGCGGCCGTCGCCGAACTCGACGGCCTGGTCCGTCTCCTGCACGACGATCCCGGCCCGCGCGCTGCGGTGAGCGTGTGGCTGGCAGGGGCGCTGACGCTGCGACACACCGTGGGGGGCGGTGCGCCGGCCGACCGGGAGCGCGCGGAGCGGCTGCTGCGGGAGGCACGGGACCGGCGGACGCCGCTGGGCGCGGCGGTGAGCGACGAGGACCGGCGGTGGGCGGCGCTGTTCCTGCTGCCGCATGTGGTGCCGCTGTGGCCGGGGCAGGTCGCGCCCGGGGCGCTCCCCGACCTCTCCGCCCTCCTGGAGTGGGTCGTACGGATGGGCCCCGCCGGGACGGCGGCCGCGGCGGCGGAGGCCGAGGCGCTGACGGCCGAGGTGACGGAACTGCCGCTGCCGCCCGCGTTCCTCGACGAGTTGCGCCGGATACGGGGCCTGCTCGACCTGCCCGCCGGTGCCGGGCTCGCCGGCCTGCTGACGGGCATGGCGCCCGCCGGAACACCGGCGGCCGACCGGATACGGCACCTGACGAAGCACCTGTTCGGCTCCCACGGCACTCCTTCGACGCCACCCGCGGGCACCTCCGGTGCGCGCACCTCCGGCGTGGGCGAACCGGGCGGGCCGGCGGCCGGGGGGAACGGGGCGGATGGGGCGGACGGGCGAGGAGGAGAGCCCGGCACCGGTGAATCCCCGCCCCCGCGGCCCCCGCTCGGCCTCGATGACATGCGCCGGCTCGCCGCCGCGCTGGGGGGTGTCGCCGAAACCACCGCCGGGCTCGACCACGTGCTGAGGCAAGGCGGCCCCGAAGGGCTCGACCGACTGCTCGCCCGGCTGGGTTCGGTCCAGGACACGCCGCTGCCCGGCCTGGACGCGACGTCCGCGACGGAGAGCCTGAGAGCGCTGCTGCTCGCCGTCAGCCCCGCCGTCGGCGGCACCTTCCAGGACCGGGCGGCGGGCCGGGCCCACCTCGACACGGTCGTGGCGCACATGGAGGGAATCGCCGAGTCGCCGCCCCCGGGGACGGGCGACCCATCCGTGCTGGGCCGCGCGTTCGCCACGTTCAGCCGGGTTCTCGAAGCCGGGGAGACGGAGGACGCCGAACGGCTCCGCGAACTGGTCGAGGAGGCCGAGGCGCTGGAGCGGAGCGTGTCCGAGGACCACCCGTACCGCTTCGCGGTGCTCTCCTGCCTCGGCGCCGCCTACGGCCGGCTCGGCGCCGTCACCGGCGACACGGAGATGGTCCTGCGCTCCCTGCCGTACACCGAGCAGGGCATCACCGGTGCCAAGGACAGCGGGCTGCCGTTCGCCGGCGGACCGTCCCTGCCCGATGTGTCGATGCCGGACCTCGGCCTGCTCCGCGCGGGCCTCGCCGGCGAACGGGTGGCGGTGTCCGGGGATCTCCCGCCCGAGCCTCCCGAGGGCGCCTCGGCGGAGGAACTCGACGCCCACGCGGCCTCCCTGGGCATGCGCCTCTCCCACAGCCGGGACCCGGCCACCCTCGGCGCCCTGATCCATGTGCTGGAGCGGATCCGCGCAGAGGTCCGGCAGGGCAGGGGACAGCGGATCGCCGCCGACGCGCTGTGGCGCCTGGCCGAGGCGTACCACCTGCGCCGGGTGCAGAGGGAGGACACGGAGGACACCGCCTGCGTGGACGCCGCCCAGGAGGCCCTGGCCGCGCTCGCCGCCGACGTCCTCCTGCAGGCCGGGGCGGAGCACGGACTGCTGGCGGCCCGCTCCGGGGCGAGCCGCAGCCTGCGGGCCGCCCGCTGGGCGCTCACGCTCGGGCGGGTGCACGAGGCCTTGGCCGCTCTGGAACTGGGCCGGGCCCTGGTGCTGCAGGCGGCCGCCACCTCGTCGGCCGTGCCCGAACTGCTCGCCGCGGCCGGACACCACGAACTCGCCGAGGCCTGGCGGGCGGCCGGCTCGCGTGGCGCCGGGCCTGCCGAGGAAGCGGGCGTGCCCCGCGAACTGCCCAGTTCGCTGCGCCGCCGGGCCCTCGAAGCCCTCGGTCGGCGGCAGGGGGACGGCGGCCCGCTCGCCACCCCCACGCTCGCCGAACTCGCGGACGCCGTCGCCGAGTCCGGCGCGGACGTCCTCGTCTATCTGATCCCCGGCGAGGGCGAGATGCCCGGGATGGTGCTCGCGGTCGGGCGCGACCTCGGCGCCGGAGTGGGCGCGCTGCCTCTGCTGTCCGAGGCCGGGAGCGGTCCGCTGGAACGCTACATCGACGCGGCGGACGCCCGCGGCCACGGCCCGGACCGCGACCCGGCCGCCGAGCGGGCCTGGGAGGACGCCCTCGGGACACTGTGCGACTGGGCGTTCCAGGCGCTCGGCCCGGTCCTCGCCGGTCTGGAGGAGCGGCTCCTGGCCGCCGGAGGCATCGACGGCCGGCCGCTGCGGGCCGTCCTGGTGCCCTGCGGACGCCTCGGTATCGTTCCCTGGCACGCCGCGCGCTCCCCGGGCGACGCGCCCCGTCATCTGTGTGAGACGGCGGTCATCAGCTACGCCGCGTCCGGCGGCCAGTTCCTGCGCACGGTGCGGCGCGCGCCGCGCGACCCGGCGGCCGCCCCCGTCCTGGTGGCCGACCCGACCATGGACCTGGTCCACGCCGACGTCGAGGTCAGAGCCTTGCGGGACGCCTTCTACCCGCGGGCACTGCTGTGCGGGGAGGTCTTCGACGAGCCCAAGGAGAGGCTGACCGCCGCGACGCCCGACGAGATCCTCGCGCGGCTCGCGGGCGGAGCCTCGCTGCTCCACGTGGCCACGCACGGATCGGCGGGCACGCGGCCCACGGTCTCGGCCCTGAGTCTCGCCGCCCCCGACGGCGCCGGGGGCGCCTCCGCCGCCGAGGCCGTGACGGACGCCGCACCGGGTCCCGGCTCGCTGACGGTGACCCGGTTGCTCGACCGCACGGACCCGCGGCACGGCCCGGCGGACGGTGCGCCGGACGGCCCGCTGGTCGTGCTGAGTGCCTGCGAGACAGACCTGAGCAACCGTGACCACGACGAGGCACTGACGCTCACCACGGCCTTCGTCTCCGCCGGAGCGCGGGATGTGGTCGGATCGCGCTGGACGACGGTGGACAGCGCCTCGGCGCTGCTGATGGCGGTCTTCCACCACCACCTGACCGTTGACGGGCTCAGCCCCGTCGACGCGCTCCGGGCGGCGCAGCTGTGGATGCTCGACCCGCACCGCGAGAACCCGGGCTCGCTCGGCGGCGAGCTGCTGCGGGAGATGGAACGCCCCGGACTCGACCGCGTCCCGCTGTGGGCGGCCTTCGTCCACCAGGGACATCCGGGCCCGAAGGAAGCGAGGACACGGACCATGACGGACGGTACGACACACGGCCCGACAGAAGGGGGGAACACGTGAACGACGACGGTACGGGCGCGAGCCGCGGTGGAACGGAACGGCTGCTCGCCCTGATCGGCGAGTACCGGGACACCGTCAGGGACGCGCTCGACGACGAGCAGTACGCGCTGCTGCTCGCCAGACTGGCCGCCCTCGCCGACGCGGCGCCCGACGACACGAGGGCGGTCCGCCGGGCACTGCAGGGTGTACGCCTGGCGCTGCTGCCGCTGCCGCTGGACCATCCGGTGCGCGCCGCGCTGGACTCCGTACGCCTGGTCGCGGCGCCGCCCGGCCCGTCCGCCGTGGCGGGAGCACGGGAACTGATGGCGCGTCTGGTGATCCCGGAGCCGTCTCCCGGCACCGTGGCCGGAGGTGCCGACGGCGACAGCGCGCAGGACCAGCTCCTGAGGGCGCCGGCCCTCTCCGGCGACGAAGCGCGGGCACGGTGCGGCGACACGGCACCACCCCCCGAGCTGATCAGACTGACGGACGCCGGGGGCGGCGACCGCTACCCGGAGTTCCAGTTCGGTACGGGAGACGGCAGCCCCTGCGCGGTGGTCCTCGAGGTCAACCGCGTACTCCTCGCCGACATCGACCCCTGGGGCGCCGCCGCCTGGTGGCTCAGCGGGAACAGCTGGCTGGGCGGAACCCCCGCGTCGCTCCTCGGCAGGCTGCCCGACCGGGAACTGGTGGGCGCGGCCACGGCACTGGCGGAGGGAGACTGATGAACAGCTTCTTCCCCATGACACCGCTGGAGCTGTCCCCCAACCGGCAAGTGGTCCCGGCGGGCACGGAACTGTGGCGGGTGCACAAGTCCACGTACGCGCCGGACCAGTTCAACCCGACCCTCGCGGACGTCCACGACCACCGCGCGGGCAGCCGCTTCGACGGCACGGCGCTGGATCCGTACCACTCCCTGTACCTGGCGGCCGACCCGACCACGGCCCTCGCCGAGAGCGTGCTGCGGTCGCGGCCCTTCGACCCCCGGTACAGCATGCGCTACATCCCCTGGATCACCGTACGGGGGCGGTCGTTGAGCGCCCTGCGGACCAGGTGTGACCTGAGCCTGGTCTCGCTCATCGGGGAACGGGACCTGGCCGCCGTCTGCCAGGACTCCACGCTCCTGGAGGACGAGCGCAACTATCCGCAGGCCAGGCGGTGGGCGAGCGAGATCCGCGCACAGACGCCCGACATCGTGGGCCTCGTCTGGCAGTCCCGGCGCAACCGGCCCCAGCACGCCCTGGTGCTCTTCCACGACCGGTTCGGTGACTGCGGTGGCTGCGACGGCAAGCCGCTGGAAGTACTGCTGGACGGCGGGATCGCGGATCTCGGCTCCGACGCCGGAGTGGACCGGGCGAACGAGCTTCTCGAACCGCTCCGGTCGGAGATTTCCCGGCCGGTCCGCCCGTGACGAGGCCCGGGATGCGGGAGTGGGCTCTCGGGGCGCGGGGCCGGATCGTCACCTGGCCGGCGCCCGACGCCTACGTACTGGTCGAGGGCGTGCTGCTGCGCATGGGCACGGACATCCCGGGGATGGCACCGGGAACGGAGGTCGTCGTGGGCCTGGACGCCGAGGGGCGGACTCTCGTCGCGCACGGGACCACCCCGGGGGAGCGAGGACGGGTGGACCGGGGACGCCCGAGGACGGGTGGGCCGGCGATCCGTGAGGACGGGGGGCCCGGCGATGAGTGAGTACGGCTTGGGGCTTGCGGAGGGCTACGACGAACGGCAGCCCGTCGTCCTGCTCCTCGATACCTCCGCCTCCATGGGGCGCCCCGCCCACAGTCCGCGCATCGACGAGCTCAACGACGCGCTCGAGCGCTGGTTCGACGGGGTCAGGGCGGAGCCGAGGCTGCGCGCGCGGGTGGAGGTCTGCCTGATCGGCTTCGACTCACAGGTGCGGGTCTTCGACCCCGTACGGGAGGTGCTGGTGCCGGTCGGGGAGGCCACGGCCGACCGGCTCTTCGTACCGGTGGACCGGATGCGCCCGCCTCGGCTTGAGGCCGCCGGGCTCACCCGTATGACGGAGGCCGTGGAGACCGCGCTCACCCTCGCCGGGGAGCGCTACCGGGCGCTGCAGGCCCGGCGTGTCCAGGTGCGGCGGCCGTTCCTGTGGGTGCTGACGGACGGCGCTCCGAGCGACGCCGACGGACGGCGGATGGAGCCCGCCGCCCTGGCCGGTACGGCCGAGAAGGTGCGCCGTGGTGAGGAGCGGGGCGAGTGCGTCCTCCAGGCCATCGGGGTGCGCGGCGCCGACCTGGAACTGCTCCGCGTCCTCGCGCCGAAGGCCGCACTGATGCTGGAGGGCCTGGACTTCGGACAGATCCTCGACCTGCTGTTCCAGAGCTCGGACCGGATCGGCGCGGTCCAGGCCGCCGACGAGATCCATGGCCAGGTGGCCGACCTGGCGGAACGGCAGCGGAGGTTGCGACAGCTTGAGGAGAAGTACCAATGATCGTCGCGGGGGCGGCCGTGCAGGGCACCGGGCACCTGGCGGCGGGGCAGGGCTGCCAGGATGCCTTCAAGGCGGTCGGCCCGGGCGCCCTGAAGGCGGTCGGACCGGGAGCCGCGACGGTGCTCGCCGTCGCGGACGGCGCCGGTGGCCGGGAGCGCAGCGCGCTCGGCGCGCACATCGCCGTCGACACGGCCTGCCGCGTCCTGGCCGAAGACGTGCCGGTCTCCGGGGACTCCCCGGAGACATGGACACGATGGACCGCCGCGGCCGGCGCCCGGGTGGTCGCGGAGTACCTGCGGACGGTGACGGCCCTGCTGGAGACGACGGTTCCGGCACACCCGGCGGACGCCCCGCACGCGCCGCACGCCGACGTCGGCGCCCTCGCCGCCACCCTGGCCGCGGCGGTCGTCCGGTTCCCGTGGGTGGCGTTCGTCTCGGTCGGTGACTGCTTCGGCACGGTGCTCACCCGCGAGACCGACGGCGCGGGTGCCGGTGACGGTCCCGGGCGCCGAGCCCCTGCCGGTGCGGACACCGGTCGCGATTCCGGGACCGAGCAGTGCCATCTCGTCCTGCCGCCGCCCGGGTCCGGGAGCCCCGGGCCCGTCTTCCTCTCCTCGCCCGGCGCCGCGCTGCGCGTGCGCTCGTTCGTGGTGTGGGAGCCGGAGCTCAGCGGAGTCGTCCTGGCCACCGACGGCTGCGCCGCGCTGACCCTCGACCATCCCTCGGTGCGCGGACTTCCCCCGGAGGCGGGACCGTTGCCGTCCGCACGGTTCTTCTGCGGGCTCGCCGCCACCCTCCGCGCCAACGGGGGCGACGCCGAGCCCCTGCGTGCCCTGCTCTCCGGACCGGGGGCCGCACGCACCGGCGACGACCTGACCGTGCTGTGCGCCCTGGTCGACGGGGAGTGACGATGGCTCTCACGGTGGTGTCCGGCACCGGACGCGAGTGGCGCCTGACCGAGCGGATCGGCAGCGGCTCGGAAGGCGTTGTGTACGGCGTCGACGACACCCGCCCGCTGGTGGCCAAGCTCGTCCTCGACCCGCCCGACCCCGCGGCCTACCGTCGCCGTGTAGCCCGGCTGGTCCGGCAGCGCCGCGAGCCGCGCACGGTGCGGCTGCTCTCCGTGACGCCGCCGAGAGTCGCCTGGCCGATGGTCGGAGTACGCACCGCAAGCCCGGGCGCCGACGGGATCGACGGCTATGTGATGACCGACATGCGCCACGCCCACCGGCCGTTCGCCCACCTGCTCACTCCGTTCGCCCGCCAGGCCCCGCTGCCCCGCGCGACCTGGGCGACCGCGCTGTCCGTCGCCCGCTCCCTCGCCCGCCTCCTCGCCGATCTGCACACCGAGGGCTATGTGGTGGGCGACCTCAAGCCCGACAACCTCTGGGTGGACGGCCGGGGTGAGATCGGCATGGCGGACGTGGACTCCTGGCAGTTCACGGACGGCGGTGAGCTGTTCCCCGGGCGGATGAGCACCGCCGGCTACACCGCACCCGAACGGATCGGCGCGCCCGCCGGCACCCCACCGGACCGGAGTTCCGACGACTTCGTGCTCGCCGTCCTCGTCCACCAGTTACTGATGGGCGGACTCCACCCCTTCGCCGGGCACCCCGCGGAGGGCGGCGCCTACCTCTCCTACGACGACAACGTCCTGCACGGGCGGTGCCGCCTCCTCGACCGTACGTCCGTGCTGCTGCCCCGTGCTGTACCACCTCTCGACCTGCTGCCCCGGCGGCTCATGGATCTCCTGCGCGCCGCCTTCGGCGGAACCCGTCCCACGGCGGAGGCCTGGGTAGAGGCACTGGCCTCCGAGACGGCCCCGGGACGGCTGCGGACCTGTGCGGCGAACGCGCTGCACGTGCACACGGTGGAGCGGCCCTGGTGCCCCTGGTGCGATCTGGCCGAACGGTCCGGCGGGACGAAGACCGCGGCCCGGTCGGCGACGGCGGAGGCGAACGCGGCAGGACCGAGGCGGCCGGGGAGATGGGGGAGGCCGGAGTGACGCGGGTGACCGGGGCGATGGAGGAGGCCGGGGTGACGGAGATAACCGGAGCGATGGGGGAGCCGGAGGGGACGGGGATAACCGGAGCGATGGACGAGCCGGAGGGGACGGGAGAGGCCGGGGCGACGGAGGTGTCCGAGGCGCCGTTGCTCTCCGTGGCCCGCAGGCTCGACCACTGCACCGTCCTCGGCCCGGGGACCCGTGCCGTGATCTGGGTCCAGGGTTGCCCGCTGCGCTGCCGCGGCTGCGTGGCGGCCGAGACGCTGCCCTTCGAGGGCGGCACTGCCTCCGCCGTGGACGAACTCGCCGACTGGCTCTGCGGGCTTCCCGGTGTGGAGGGCGTCACTCTCTCCGGCGGCGAACCCTTCAGCCAGGCCGCGGCCCTGGTGGCGCTGCTCGACGCCGTGCGCGCGCGCCGGCCCGGCCTCAGCGCCATGGCGTACTCCGGACACCGGTACGAGGCCCTGCGCGAGGGCGGCCCGGACCGGCGCGCCCTGCTGCGGCGCCTCGACCTCCTCGTCGACGGACCCTACGTGGCCGCACGCCACGGCAGTCTGCGCTGGCGCGGCTCGGCCAACCAGCGCATCGTCGCCCTCACCGGCCGCTACGCGCACCTGGCGTCCGAGCCCGACCTCAGCGCGGGTGTCGAACTCTCGCTGGAGGCCGATGGATCGCTCTCCTGGGCCGGGGTGCCGCCGACCCCCGGGTTCCGGAAGGGCTTCGAGGAACAACTCGCGGGGCGGGGCTTCGTGCTGCGCACCCAGGCACGGAGGGACACATGAGCGGATCACCGAAGTACAGCACCGTCACGGTCGCCCCCGCCTACCGGCGGCGCGAGGAGCAACGGCGCCGCGAGCAGCGGGAGGCACGCCGCCGACGGGAGGAGCAGCGGGCCAGGGCGCGCGCCGAACTCGCCGCCAGACGGGCTCGGGAGGCGGCCGCCCGCCGGGAGCGGGCCAGGGCCGTGGCCGAGCGCGCGAAGGCCGGGCGGGAGGCCCGCCGGGCCACCGAACGGCAGGCCCACGCCACGGGCCTGGGCCGGGAGCAGGCCGGTGCCGACGCGCGCCGCCTCGACGAGGTACGCGACCTGCTCGGCCGGGTTCGGGCGTCCGATGACGGTGCACTCGTCGGCGAACTGAACATGCTGGAGGAGCAGCTGCGGGGCAGGGTCGGAGGCGCGGAGCAGCTCGGCGGGCCGATCGAGGAACTGCGCGGGCGCGTCGTCCTGTTGAGCAGGCGAGGAGACGACCGCGAGCGGGACACCGGCCCCGGCACCGTCCTGGCCGGCTGCGAGCGACGGCTCGCGGAGCTGGGGCCGGACGCGGCGACGCAGGACCCGGAGGGCCGGCAGCGGTGCGTGGAACTGCTCGACCGGCTGCGCGCCCTGTCCGGACCGGACGACCGAACCCGTTTCGAGGCGCTGCTCGGCACGGTGGAGCACGCGCTGACCCGGCATGCGGCGACCGCCGCGCAGCGCGTCGAGGACGGACTGCGCCGTGACCGGGAGGTGCGCGAGGCGCGGGCCGCGGACGAGGCACGTGACGACGAACGTGCCGTGGCCGAGGAGGCGGAGCGCGAGCGCCTGGCGGCCGAGGAAGAACGCCGGGCGGCGGCGCTCGGCGAGGCGGCCGACCGGCTCGACATCGTCCGGCGGTCCGCGGGCGACGCGGCGGACGAGGCCCGCGAACTCGCCGACCCGGAACTCGCCGGACGCATCGAGGAGGCTCTGCGCACCGTCACCGCGCGGCTCGGAGCGGGCGCGGCGGACGAGGCCCTCACCGCGGTCGCGGCCCTGGAGGAACTGCTCCCGGAGGCGGAGGCCCGGCTGGACGAACTGCAATTGGCCCATACCCGCCGGATGGATCTCGGGCAGGCACTGCAGGACGCCATGTTCGGCGAGGGGTTCGCCTTCCTCGGCGGCGAGGACCACGGCGAGCGACTCGTCCTGCGCTTCGAGCGGCCCAGCGGCGCGAGCTACGAGACGACCATCGCCACGGACACCGGCGGCACACCCGTACTCGTCTACCACGTGGACGGCGAGCCCGACGTGACCCTGGAGCCCGCGCCCGAGGGCGCGGTCTGCGACCGCACGGAGGACCTCCTGGACCGGGTGCACGAGGTGGTCGGCGGGCAGGACGGTTTCGTCCCCGGTGAACTCACCTGGCAGGGCAAGCCCCCGTCCCGGGAGGCCAAGAAGGTGCCGGGCACGGAGGAGTGGCGGTGGACGCGGTGAGCACGGTCGACTGGGGGAAGCGGGCGAACGGCGTCGGCGGCACGGCCGCGGGGCCGGCCGCACGCCCGGCACACTCGGGTGACACGGCCCGGGACGGCGAGCCGGCCGCCGCGGACGGCATGATGCCGCTGTGGGCCGTTTCCCTCGGCTGGGAGCTGCGGCGCGGGCGCCAGGTGATCCTGAACGGGCAGATCAGGGACCGCTGGTGGTTCGAGGACCGGCCCGCGTCCTTCCGCCAGGTCGTCGCCGGAACGCTGGAGACGCGCGGCGCGGACGTGGTCGGCTGGTGGGACCCGGTCGGCGGGCTCACCTTCCCGCTGCCCGGCCATGCCGAACGCTTCGACCGCCTGAACTCCGGTCCTCCCGCCGCCGATGGCACGCGCGGCGCCACCACGCCGCCGGTCACCCCACCCGACGGCTCCCGCGGTACCACCGCGCCGGCCACTCCGCCCGACGGCCCGTCCGGCCTGTCCGGGGGACACCGCGGGGTGACACCCGACCCGGCGGAAGCGCCGGGTGACCAAGCGCCCCGTACGGCCCATTCCCGGCGCGGTGACGAGCGGCAGCGTGGCCGGGACCGCCTGCTGGCCCCGCGGACACCGGGGCGGCCCCGTACCTTCGACGACGTCGTCGCCACCGTGCACCGCCTCGTCGCCTCGCCCGACGCGGCCACGGCCTTCGTCTTCGAGGACGTCGACCACCACTTCCCGCCCGGCCGGCCCGACGCGGACCTGGGCTATCTGCGGCTGCGCGCCGCGATGACGGACGCCGTGTCCCCGCACACCGCCACCGGACCGGCCCCGCACGCCCGCAACGCCGTTCTCTGCGCGGTGGGTGACGTCGGACGGCTGCCCGGCTGGTTCCACCTGGAGGACCCGCGGATCGCCGCCCTGCACATCGGCCCGCCGGACCCCAGCGAGCGGCGCCTCTGGCTGACCTGGTTGCGACGGCACTTCAACGGTGACCAGGACGCGTCGCGTGCGGATCTGGAGGGCCTGGTCGGCGCGACCGACGGTATGGCGGGCTGGGACATCGAGGCCCTCGCCCGGACCTCGTGGCTGCGCAAGGTGCCCCTGGGCAAGCCGGACAAGCTGCTGGAGCAGCACCGGCTCAACGTGAGCGTCGACCCCTGGACCCAGCTCGACCGGGAGACCGTCGCGGGCGCCGCCGGTGTGCTCGGGGCCCGGGTGGTCGGCCAGTCCACGGCCGTGGACGCCGTGGCGTCGGCCCTCCAGGCCGCCTTCGTCGGCGTCGACTTCGGCAACTCGGGCACCGCCCGGCCCCGGGGCGCGTTCTTCTTCGTCGGACCCACCGGCGTCGGCAAGACCGAACTCGCAAAGTCCGTAGCCGAGTTGATGTTCGGTGATCAGGGCGCCTACGCCCGGTTCGACATGAGTGAGTACCAGCAGGAGCACGCTGCCGAGCGCCTCGCGGGCGCGCCACCGGGCTACATCGGCTACGAGCAGGGCGGCGAGCTGACGCGCAGGGTGCAGGAACGGCCGTTCAGCGTGCTGCTCTTCGACGAGATCGAGAAGGCGCACCCCAAGGTCCTGGACAAGTTCCTGCAGATCCTGGAGGACGGGCGGCTCACCGACGGACGCGGTCAGACCGCGTACTTCTCCCAGTGCCTGATCATCTTCACCTCCAACACGGGCGCCGAAGCGGTACAGGACCTGCTGAGCGAGCACGACGACGAGTTCCCCTACGCCGCGCTGGAGGCACACTTCACCAGGGCGGTGGAGGAGAAATTCCGGCAGATCGGCAGGCCGGAGATCTACGGACGGCTCAAGCCCGGCGTGGTCGTCTTCGACATGCTGCGCCGCGAGCACATCGTCCGGATCGCCGACCGGCTGCTGGGCCAGCTCAGCGAGTCGGTGCGGGAACGGCACCGGGTCGAGCTGGTCCACGACACGGACACCCTCCACCCGTGGATCACCGAGCGGATGTCGGACCCCGAGCACCAGGCGTACGGCGGACGGCAGATCCGCAACGAACTCGAACGGGTGCGCGCGGCCGTCGTACGCCACCTGCTGGAGCACCGGCCGGTCCCGGGCACCCGGATCCGGGCCGGCGTCACGGCCGACGGCACGGCGTGGGTCACGGCCGAAGGGACCGCGCCGACCGCGCGGGAGAGGGGCGGGGAAGCATGATCGGCATCGATCTCGGGCACCGATTCGGACGGATCGGACGGATCGGCCCCGACGGCGGCCCGGTCGTGACCGCGACCGGGCTCGACGGCACGGACGGCGTCCTTGATCCGCGGAGGGCGCTGCCTCTGCTGTTCGGCCCCGCCCCGGACCGCCCGGACGGCACGGCCGCCACCGGGGCCGAACCCGACCGGGAGGCGGTCCTCGGGCTTCCCGCGTCCGGCGGGCGGGAAGACGAACTGCGGCGCGCGGCCGAGAGCGCCGGGCTGGACGTCCTCCGCGTGGTGCCGGACCCGGTGGCCGTGGCGCTGCACTACGGCGCGGTCTCCGAGGGCGTGGACCGTACGGTGCTGGTGTGTGATCAGGGGGCGACGACGCTGGACCTGACCACCCTCGCCATCACACCCGACCTCACGGTGCGTGTCGTCCGGACTCGCAGCCATCCGCTGGGCGGCGACGACTGGGACGCGGCACTCGCCGCCGGTCTCGCCGGCCGACTGCCGGACGGGGTGGACGCGCGCCGGGCGGCGGAGGCTCTGCGGCGCGCGCTGGGCAGGTCGGACGCCGTCACGGAGACCGTCGTGGACCAGGCAGGGGGCCGGCACCGGCTGACCCTGGACCGCGCCGGCTTCGAGCGGGCCGTGGTGCCGCTGCGGGAACGGGCCCTGGCCGCCGTGACGGAGCAACTGACCACGCCGGGAACGGTCGTGGACACCGTCCTGCTGGCCGGCGGCCTGTGCGCGACGCCCGGCCGGCGGATGGAGATCGAGGAGCTGCCGGCGGCCCAGGGCCTGACGGTCCGCTGCCACCTGCCCGAACTCGCCGTCGTACGGGGGCTGCTGACGCTGCGCGACTTCGGTGTCCTGCGCATCGTCGACGGAGCCGTGCCCGGCCCGGCCCGGGCGGACGACCGGTACCTGTTGCCGGACGCCGCCACCGCCACGGCTCCCGTACCGGACCCTGGGCCGGACCCGGACCCCCGCCCGTGGCACCCACTGCCGGAGGACCCCGAGCCCGCGCACGGGGACGACTCGCCCGCCGACCGCGCCGACGGGCGCCCCGCCCCGCCCACGCCCCTGCGGACCGACCCGGTCGGCAGCCCCCGGAGCCCCGACCGCTCGAATCCGCCCGCGAGTTCGACCCCCCACTCGCCCCCGGGCCCGGCCCCGCACTCGCCCCCGGGCCCGGCCGCCGACCCGCGTCCGTCGGCCCCGGACACCGGCCCCCGGTCCGCGGTCCCCACGGCCTCCTCCACCTCCACTTCCACTTCCACTGTCCCCGGCCCCCGCCAGGCGCCGGGGGACTCTCGCCTGCCACCGCACGGCCACGAGCCCCCGCCGGACCCGTACGGCTCCCGTACCCCCGGCCCTTCCTCCCCCGACCCCGCCGATCCGCTCAAGGACCCGGCCACCGACCGCGCCACGGATCCGCAGGCACTTCTCGCCGTGCCGGTCGGGCAGCTTCAGGCACTGCGGCGCGGCGACCACCTCCTCGTCCTGTGGGCCTGGCCCGACGGCGCCCTCAGCTCCCGCGTCCGATGGCGCCGCGAGGGAGGCACCGCGGGGCCGGACGGCATGCCGAGGGACGGCGACATGCTGTGCCGGCGCCGTGTCTACGAGCACGACGGCGGCCTCGAACTGGCCGTCGGCCGGGGCGCGGTCACTCTCACCGTCGAGGCCCTCGTCGCGGCCCCCGGCGCGGACTGCGAGGGCGCCTCGTCGCTGGTCGTGCCCGCGGAGGCGCCCGTGGTGGAGTACGAGCCGAGCGTGCGCAGACGCCTCAAGGGCCGGGTCGCGTCGGTCGCCTTCATCTCCGCGACCGGCTGCGACCTGCCCGCCCTGCGCATCGTCCACAGCCTCGGCCGGTTCCGCCCCACGAGCACCGCCGAGGGGACCGTGCTGTACGAGGTGCCCGCGCAGCGACTGCCCGGCGGCACCCCGCTGACCGTGGAGTTCCCGCTGCCCGCCACCCGGGGTCCCTCCTGGCTGGTCTGCTTCCCGGCGGACGGCAACGCCGCCACCGATGCCGCCGTCGACATTCGGCCGACGGCGCTGCACAGACTGCGAGTGACGTGATGGCCAGACAGCTCACCTGCCCGTACTGCTACGAGAGCTTCGCCCCGCGCGAGATCCGCTTCCGCTGCAACAGCCGCCTCAGCCGTACCGGGAAGCAGTGCCCGCGCGTGCGCGACCAGGTGCTGGACGAGCGCAGGGGCCCGCGCCCGAGTCACGAGCTCGGCCCGGACTTCGCCGCGGACGGCCGCAGACCGACGGCCCCGTGCCCGGTGTGCGAGGGCGAGACCACCTACCGGATCTGCCCGGTGTGTCACTCGGAGCTGCCCGTCCAGTTCGGCAGGGTCGACAACCGCCTGATCGCCATGGTCGGCGCGAAGGCGTCCGGCAAGACCGTGTACATGACGGTGCTGCTGCACGAGATGCGGAACAGGGTCGGCGAGGCGTTCGGGGCCGCCCTGATGGGCCTCGACGATGCGACGATGCGCCGCTACAGCACCGACTACGAGGACCGCCTCTACCGCGACAACCAGATGTTCCCCGGCACCCAGACCGCCTCCACCAACCTCAACCGCGTGGACCCGCTGGTCTTCCGCTTCAGCATGGGCCGGCGCACCCTCCTCGGCGAACGCCCGCAGCACACCGTGCTGTCGTTCTTCGACACCGCGGGCGAGGACTTCAGCTCCCGGGAGAGCGTGGAGCTCAACACCCGCTACCTCACCGGCGCCGACGGCATCATCCTGCTGCTGGACCCGCTGCAGATGCCCGACGCCCGCGACGGCGCCCTGCCGGGCACGCCGATGCCGGGCACCGAGGGACTCGACGCGCCCATGAACCTCCTCTCCCGCGTCACCGGCCTCCTGCTCGCACCCCGCGGCGGCCGGTCCGCGCAGAAGATCGACACGCCGATCGCGGTGGTCTTCTCGAAGATGGACGCCTTCTGGCACCTCCTGGGATCCAGCAGCCCGCTGCGCGACCACGCGCCGCTCGGCGCCCGCTTCGACGTGGGCGACAGCCTCAGCGTCCACGAGGAGGTACGCAGGCTTCTCAAGGACTGGGACGGCGTTCAGATCGACCAGCTCCTGGAGAACCACTACACGCGCTACCGCTACTTCGGGGTCTCCGCCCTCGGCCGTAACCCCACCCCCGACGCCCGGGTCGCCCCCACCGGCATCCAGCCCTACCGGGTGGCCGACCCGCTGCTGTGGGTGCTCTCCGAGTTCGGTTCGGTGCCGAAGGCGGGGCGCGGATGACCGGCGAGGCCGCGCCCGGGCCGCCGGGCGGCCTCGCGGCCCACTTCCAGCAGCTGTACTACACCTCGTGCGAGCACGGGCTCACCGGCTTCTCCGGATTCCAGTTCAACGCCGTCAGCCCGAACGTCAGCGTCGAGACCCGCAACGCCGTGGAGGCCCTCGCAGGGTATGAACCGCCGCGCTCCATGGTGGAGTCGGAGACCCCAGAGCTCCTCGAACGCTGCCCGGTCAACCTCTGCTACCGGCCCTACGACCCCCAGGGCCGGACCGCCACCGCGCTGTCCGTGCGGTACGTGGGCCGGGACTCCGCCCGTCGCTTCGGCAACTACTTCGCCCACGCCCTGCACAGCGAGAACTTCCCCGCGGCCTGCGGCGGCATGCTGGGGATCGAGCTGTGGGACTCGCCGGTGTGGGCCGGCGCCGCGTCCCCGAGCACCGAGATCCCGGCGCTCGCCGCCACGCCCCCGCGCGGCACGCTCGGCGCCGGGGCGGTGCGCGACTTCGTCCGCGCCCACCCGCACGCGGAGCGGCTGCCGGAGCTGCTGGCCGCCGCGTTCGCCGCGCTCACCGAACACGGCTCGGTCGTACTGGTCGACGATTCGACCGACCGGATCGCGCACTGGTTCGCCGCCGTCTCGTACCTGCTGCCGCCCCCGCTCGCCCGCCGTCTCTCCTTCGCCACCTATGTCTTCCGGCCCGCCCGCAGCAGGCTGCACCTGATCGGCACGGTGCCCGAGGCACAGCTCGACTTCGGCACCGACGACGAGGCCGCCTACACCGTCTTCGATTTCTCCCGGGGCCGCTTCCCCGAGGTCGCCGTTCCCCGTCTGGTGCCACTGCTCACCCGGATCGGCGTGGGCTCCGTCCGGCCCGTCTGGTCCTGGGCGGCGGACTACGTCCACGGCCGGGAGGAGACACCGGACGACTGGCACGCTCCCGTCGCCGCGGCGGCGGCATCGGGCGGCATCGCCCTCACCGGCGCCGACGTACGCGCGGTGATCGGCTGGCTGCCCGACGCCGGCCACCTGGGGGCGCGGCGAGCCGCCGTCGCCGCCGACCTGCACCGCAAGCACCGGGACCTGGACGGCGACCAGTTGGCCACGCTCAGCGCCGCCGCGAAGGCCGGCGGAGACCTGTCCACGCATCAGGAGATCGAGGGGAAACTGCACGCGTCCCGGATGCGTGCCCACATGACCGGCGCCGAGGACGCCACCGAGCCCGTCCCGCTCACCGGCCCGGCGGAGCGCGAGCGGGCCACCGCCCTGTGGGAACGGCTGCTGCGGACCGAGGCCACCACGGCCCGGCAGCGGGTGCGGCTGCTGCTGTGGGCACAGGGCGCCCGCCTCGCACCGGCACCGGACGTCGTCGCACACGAGACGCTCGCCCTGGCCCGCACTCTGCTCGGCTCCGCCACCCCCGGCCCCGGTCTGCGGCGCGAGGTGACGGAACTCGTCCGCGGCATGCCGCGGATGCGGGAGGCCCTGGCCGAGGCGGTGCGGGAGACCCTGGAGAGGCGGGACGGGCAGGAGCAGCTCTTCACGCAGTTCCCCGCCGACCTGCTCGGTGAACGGGACCTGCGGAACCGTCCGCTGCTCCTGGAGTACCACTGGCGGGCCCGGGCCGAACGGGAACCCGCGCGCACGGTCGAGATCATGTTCGCGATCCTGGAGGTCCGCGGCAGGACCTCGCCCGACGCCGAACTGCTGGGCGGCCTGTGGCGGCACTCCTCACGGACCTGGACCCACCGGGAGGCCCTGCGGATCGCCCGCGGGCTGACCGGCTCGGGACACGTGGACGAGGCGGTCGGCGAGTGGTTCGACCGCGCGGTCAACCAGCGGATCGACCACGAGCCGGACCTGACGGCCTGTCTGGAACTGTGCGAAGCGCTCTCCTCACCCGGATGCTTCGCCTGGCTGCCGCCGACCGCACAGGAACGCGTGCGGATCATCCTCGAACTGGACCGGGCCCTGCGGGCGGAGCGCGAGGCCACCGAACTGGCTCGCGTGTTCAGGGCACCGGGCACCGCTCTGTGGACGGCACCGCTGGCACTGAGGCGGTACCGTCTCGTGCCGGCCATGCTCGCCCTGCCCGTCGACATCGGCCGGCTCCGCGGCGAGTTCCCGGACTTCGGCCACTCCCTCGCGGAGCAGTACCTGACGGCCGTACGCCGGGCGGCGACCGGCGGCGGACGGATCGACGACGTCCTGCTCGGCCACGTCGCCGCCGTGGCCACGCTGCCCACGTCCACCGGCCGACTCCCGCAGGCCCAGCAGGAACTCGTCCTCGAGATCCGCGGCCACACCGGCAGGTACTGGCGGACCGCCGACCTGAAGCGGCTGGAAGCCGCGGTACGCCCCCACCTCACGTCGCTCGCCGACTTCTACCGGGAGTGCGCCGAGGCCCGCCTGAGCGGCACACAGAAGCTGGCCCGCAAGGTGCGGCTGCCGCGCCGCCGCGGCAGCGACGGCACCCCGGGCGAGAAGAAGGGACGGTGACATCCGGTGGCCGAGATCATCGCCTGGGTTCTCGTACCGGCGCTCTACCTCGTCGCGCTCAGCGCCTACCTGGTGGTCGTCCCGGCCGTCGTGCTGCTGCGCGGACTCGCGCTGGCGACGGAACTCCTGTGGGGCCACGTCCGGCTGCTGATCGGCGTGGTGTACCGGCGCACCGCCGAGTTCCGGACCCTGCCGCCCCACCGTCCGCAGGACGAGGAGGTGAAGGCGTACCGCAACTACTTCTTCGGGCCGGGCTTCCGCGACCTGCGCCAGCTCCTCACACTGGAACGGCGGGCGTACGCCCGGACGACCGGTGACTCCTTCCGTACCGTGACCACCGGGCAGTTCGTCGCCCCGGCACGGCACCGAGCGCTCACCGTGCCGTACGGGCTGACGCTCTACCTGGGCCTGTGCCTGGGCGCCGTCCTGGCGCTGCCCGCGCTCGCCGCACTGCTGTCGCTGCACGGACTCGTCCTCCTCCTGCTGTCGGCCGGGGCGCGGCTGATCGCCGGTACCCTGCGAGCCGTCGACCGGGCCGTGTTGTGGGTCCGGCGGCTGCGCGACGGGATGCTCTGCCCGCACTGTTTCGAACGCGTCCCCTACCCGGCCTACGACTGCCCCCGTACCACCTGCCGGCGCCGGCACGCGGACATCCGGCCGGGCACCTACGGCCTCTTCCGGCGCCGCTGTGCGTGCGGCCAGGGCATGCCCACCCTGCTGATGCTGATGAGCAGGGACGCCCGCCTCCAGGCGTACTGCGTACATCCGCACTGCGGGAAGCCGATGAACACGGACGCCGGGCACATGCCCGAACTGGTCCTCCCGCTGATCGGCGGACGGGCCGCCGGCAAGACCCAGCTGATGGCTGCGATGCTCCTGGCCCTGGAGAACGCGGCGTCCGGAGGCGGCCCGGCATTCACCCTCGCCGACGACGACTCGAACGCCAACTACCAGGTGCTGCGCGAGGTACTGCGGATACGGGGCCACACCCTCGCCACCCAGACGGCGCTGCCCCGCGCGCACTCCTTCGTCCTCGGCACGGGCCGCTCCCAGCGGTTGGTCCATCTCTTCGACACGGCCGGCGAGCGGTTCGTCGACCGAGACGGGACGGACGCCCTGCGCTACGCCCGGGAGGCCCGCACCTTCGTCTTCGTCCTGGATCCGATGTCGGTGAAGGCGTTCTGGACCTCACTGGAGCCGGCGCCGGGCCCACTGCTGGACCGTACCCTCGCCTCGACGGTCGACCCGGAGGAGGTCTTCGGCCGATCCGTCCAGGCGGTGGCCGCGATGGACGCGCCGCTCAAGCGCTCCCGTCTGGCCGTCGCCATCAGCAAGACGGACCTGCTCGTCGAGCATGGCCTGGTGCCCGACCGGCTCGACGACAGCGCCCGCGCCCGCGCCTGGCTCAGCGACGGCCTCGGCCTGCGCAGCCTCGTCCAGGCGATGGAACTGGACTTCCAGGAGGTCCGCTACTTCTGCACCGCCGCGGTCGCCGACGAGGACAGCCAGGTGGACGCCAGCATCGTCCGGTTCGTCGACTGGTGCCTGCGGGACTGACGAAGGCACCGGCCCACGTCCCGGACCCGCTTGTCCGCGGGCGAAGCGCGATGCCATGGTGAACGCATGGCATCCCCCCTTTCTGAGTCCGCGTCACTTCTGGCTGAACTCAGAGAAGTCAGGCGCGCGGGGCTGGTCCGGCTGCGCGGGCGCGCCCTGCCGGCCCTGGAGTCGGCCGCGGAGAAAGCGTTGACCGCGACTGCCGCCCGCAGTCCCGGCGCGGCCGTGGAGGCGCTGCTGCGGCTCGCCGCCTCGCGTCTGGACGCGGGCACGCTGCGCACCGCCGCCGAATACACCCTGGGGCTGGCTCAGGGCACCCGGGACTGGCCGGCGTCCTCACGCCGCGCCCGGGCGGCCTCGGTGTACGGCGTGAGCGTCGAGCGCTTCCGCAAGGACCACGAGGTGATGGTCCTCGGACAAGTCGCCGAGCACATCCTGCGGCTGGTGTCGCAGGGGACGGAGGCGGGCAGCGCGGAAGAGGGCGAGTGGGGGGCCGGCACCCACCGGTTCGTCCAGGTCCGGGCCGGCGGCCGGCGGGCGAGGCTCACCCTCCATATGCACCCCGTGGACCTGCTGCGGGACGTGGACGTGATCGTCTCTCCCGCCAACGTCCACCTCGCGCTCCCCGAGCGGTACAAGTCGTCGGTCGCCGCGTCGCTCCGCCGCGCGGCCGCCGTGCGTGGCGTGACCGGTGACGTGCGGGACGACCCGCTCCACGACGAGCTGCGCACCTGGGCCGCCCGGCAGGGGACCGCGGGACGCCCGGTGCTGCCCGGCACGGTGGCCGCCACGGGCTCGGGAGCCCTGGCCAGACAGGGGGTGCGGCGGATCTACCACGCCGCGATCGCCGTTCCCCGGGCGGGGACCAACGACTACGACGTGCTCCCCGCCGATGTCACCCGGGCCGTGTCCCGGGCCCTCACGCTACTGGCCGAGGAGCACGACCGCTACACGCCGCCGCTGCGCTCGGTGTGCTTTCCCCTGCTCGGCTCGGGGCGCGGCGGGCTGCCGTACCGCGTCAGTCTGGCCGCCGTATGGGCCGCCGTCGAAGCCGAGTTGGCGCGTGAGGCACCGTGGGACGTGCATTTCGTGGTGCGCGGTGCGGAGGCGGCGGCGCTGGTCGAGCGGATCCCGGCCGGGACATGACCGGTCGGCGACCGGTGTTCGCCCGGGAGACCCGGTGGAATGAAGGAACGCCCTTCCGCTCCGCGTGAAGAAGTACGGGGGCACGGGGGACGCGGAGTGGAAGGGCGGCCGCGAGCAGCCGGAAACCGCACCGCCGCGGAAGCATGGGTGCGGATCGGGAAGGGCCGGTCGACGGCAGTCTCCCGGACCGCACGCCCGCCGGTGCGCGACGTCTCCCATGAGGGACCACGCCGCCGGGCTCGTCATCCTGTGGAGGTAAACCCGTGGGCCGATGCGGCCCGAGTGGGGTGCCTGACAGGGTGACGTCCGTGCTTACGGGCCGTCAGACCGGGCTTCGTGACGCATCCGATGTTCAGGAACACTCCGGGGAGGGCCCGTGACCGTCGCACCGTTCACCAACCGGCACGCAATGACACGCCGCCGCGTCCTGGGCGCCGTGCTCGCGTCCGGTGCCACCGCCGTGCCGCTCGCCGCCGCGAGTCCCGCCCGGGCCGTCCCGGCCCAGGCCCGCCGGGACGCCACCCCACCGGCCCCGGCGCGGCTCACCTTGCCCGTCCCCACCGGACCGTACCCGGTGGGGACGGTGGAACTGCACCTCGTCGACACCTCCCGCCCCGATCCCGACGCCGGCCACCATCGTCAGTTGATGGCCGGTGTCTGGTACCCCGCCCATGGCGACACCGATCGGTACCCGCGGGTGCCGTGGCTGCCCAGCGGCGTACTGCGGGCGCTGCTCGCCTCCGCGGGCCTCCCGCCCGACGTCGCTCCGGCACCCCTGACGGCCGGACACGAGGGCGCCCCGGTGCACCGCACGCGCCACGGCCTGCCGGTCGTCGTGTACTCGCACGGTGCGGGCAGCCACCGCGCCGACCACACCGTCGTCGTACAGGAACTCGCCAGTCACGGCTACGTCGTGGTGACGGTGGACCACATCGGCGACGCGTTCAGCCGGCTGCCCGACGGCCGGGTGGTCACCCCGATCAGGGATGGCCGGCACACGATGTACGCGCTGGACTACGCGAAGGACCTCCGCTTCGTCCTCGACCGCGTCGAGGAGCTCGCGGCCGGGCACAACCCCGACGCCGGGCGCCGCCCGCTGCCGGACGGCTTGCGGGGGGCGCTCGACACGTCGCGCATCGGCATGTTCGGCTGGTCGAAGGGCGGCACGGCCACCGCGTGCGTCATGCTGACGGACCGGCGCGTGCGGGCCGGCCTGAGCCTGGACGGACCGATGCAGCCCGGACCGGCGCAGCCCACGATCACCACCGACCTGGACCGGCCGTTCATGATGATGACCGCCGTGTTCACCCGCCCCGACGATCCGCACGTGGCCGAGTTCTGGTCCCATCTGAAGGGCTGGCGGCTCAATGTCGGGGCCGCGGGCGCGACCCACCGGTCCTCCGGCGACATCCAGGTGCTCATGCCGCAGGTGGCGAAGCTGGTCGGCATGAGTGACGAACAGCTGGCGGCATGGATCGGCACCCTCCGCCCGGCCAGGGCCGTGCGGATCCAGCAGGCCTATCCGCTCGCCTTCTTCGACCAGCACCTCCGCCACCGCCGGGTCCATCTGCTGGAGGGACCGTCGCGGGCATTTCCCGAGGTGCGGTACCTGCCGTAGCGGCGGAACAGCCCGCCGTCGTGCCGTCGTAACAGCGGAGCAGGACGTCAGAGCAGGTGCCGGATGCGGGTCGGCGTCGACGCGGTGAGCACCTGGTCGGGGTGCCCTTGCGCTGCGAGGCGGCCGTTCCGGAGCAGGAGGCAGGCGTCCGCCGCGCGTGCGGCCGTCAGGTCGTGCGTGGCCTGGACGACCGTCACACCGTCCGCGACGAGTGCCGTCAGCAGGGCGCTGATCCGTTCCCTCGCCTCCGGGTCCAGACCCGTGGTCGGTTCGTCGAGGAGCAGCAGGTCCGATTCCTGTGCCAGCCCCTGTGCGATGAGGGCGCGTTGACGCTGTCCGCCCGACAGTTCCCCCAGTTGGCGTGGGGCGAGGTCACCGATGCCGAGCCGCTCCAGTGCGGCGTCCACGGCTGAGCGGTCCCGGCGGGTCAGCCGGCGCCATGGGCCGCGCTCGCCCCAGCGCCCCATCTCCACGGTCTGCCGGACGGTGAGCGGGAGGGCCTCACCGGCGGCTCCGCGCTGCGGTACGAACGCCGGTGACCGTTCTCCGCTGTGCCGGATGTCGCCGGATGTCGGAGGGATCACACCGGCGAGAACGCCGAGCAGGGTCGACTTGCCGCTGCCGTTCGGTCCGACGAGCGCTGTCGTGGTCAACCGCGCTATGTCCGCGGTGAGTTGTCGCAGCACGGGGCGACCGGGGTAGCCGGCGCACAGGTCGGTGAAGTGGACACGAGAAGTCAGGTCCCGGGGCGAGGCGGGCGAGGAAGGCGGTTTGTTGAACATGGTTTTCATTGTAGTGTCCTCGCCATGGAATGGTTGACGGCCCCGTTCGAGGTGGCCTTTGTGCAGCGAGCCCTGTGGGGCGGCATCCTGGTGTCCGCGATCTGTGCGCCGGCGGGCACCTGGGTGGTACTGCGGGGGATGGCCTTCCTCGGTGACGCGATGTCCCACGGTCTGCTGCCGGGAGTCGCGCTGGCCGCGCTGTTCGGCACGAACCTGCTGGTGGGCGCTGTGGTCAGCGCCGCCGTCATGACGGCCGGCGTCACGGTACTCGGGCGTACCCCGAGGCTGTCCCAGGACACCGGCATCGGACTGCTCTTCGTCGGCATGCTCTCGCTCGGCGTGATCATCGTCTCGCGGTCGCAGTCCTTCGCGGTGGACCTGACCGGCTTCCTGTTCGGCGACGTCCTGGCCGTCCGGCAGCAGGACCTCTTTCTGCTCGCGGGAGCGCTGTCCGTGGCGCTGGTGGTGTCGGTCCTCGGCCACCGCCCCTTCCTGGCCCTGGCGTTCGACCCGGGCAAGGCCCGGACGCTGGGGCTGCGTCCCCGCCTGGCCAACGCCGTACTGCTCGGCCTGCTCGGCCTGGCGATCGTCGCCTCGTTCCACATCGTGGGAACACTGCTGGTCCTCGGCCTGCTCATCGCTCCGCCGGCAGCGGCTCTGCCGTGGGCGCGCAGCGTCCCTGGGGTCATGGCGCTCGCCGCCCTCCTCGGCATCGCCGCCACGTTCGGCGGCCTCCTGCTGTCCTGGCACCTGGGCACCGCCGCCGGCGCGACCGTATCGGCCCTCGCGGTGAGCCTGTTCTTCCTCTCCCACCTGGCATCCGGCCTCCGCCACCGTCGTACGCGCCCTGGCCCTGCCCCCGCCCCCGAAGCCAACTGAAAGAAGCCTGAGGCGAACGCATGACCGTCCACAGAAACGTCACTCCGTGGGCTTCGGCCACACTGGTGCTCACCGCGCTGCTCGCCACGAGTTGCGCGGGGGAGAAGGAGCACGCCCCACGCCCCCCGGCGAGTTCCTCGTCCGCCACTCCGCACGGATACGTCGAAGGGGCGGACGAGGCCGCCGAACAGCAGTCCCGTCTGCTCCTCAACGACCCCCACAGCGGCGACAGCAGGGTTCTCGACCTCACCACCGGCAGGGTGCACACGACAGCCCGGGTGCAGGGCGCCGTCCGGCTGGGCACGGACGGACGATTCGGGTATCTCCACGCCTCCGGCGGCACGCACGTGCTCGACAGCGGCGCCTGGATGGTGGACCACGGGGACCACGCCCACTACTACAGCGCGGCGGCACGTGACGTCGGCAGGCTGGCCGTGGGGCGCCGGGCGCAGGTGCGCAGCGACGCGGTCGTGACCGCGGTGACCGACGGGGACGGGCGGACTGTCCTGTACGACCGGAGCAAGCTGGAGAAGGGCGAGATCGCCTTGTCCCGGACGCTTGCCGGTACGTACACCGGCGCCGTCCTGCCGTACGGGGAACACCTGCTGGCCTTCGCCGACGAGGCGGGCACCACGCGGCTCGTCGTGCTCGACCGGAAGGGCAGGCGCATCGCCTCCCCGGACGCGCGGTGCGAGGAACCACGAGGAGACGCCGTCACCCGGCGTGGCGTGGTCCTCGGCTGCGCCGGCGGAGCCCTGCTCGTCCGTGACGAGAACGGCGCCTTCACCGCCGAGGAGATTCCCTACGGCGAGTTCGTCCCGGCGAAGGAACGGGCCACCTCCTTCCGCCGGCGACCCGGCAGCGACACCCTCACCGCACCGGCCGGAGACCACGCCGTATGGGTCCTGGACGTCACCGCACGGACCTGGACCCGGGTGGACACCGGGCCCGTCGTCGCCGCCAACACCGCCGGAGAGGGCTCCCCGCTGCTCGTCCTGGAGACCGACGGCTCCCTGCACGGCTACGACATCGCCACCGGACGGCAGACCGCGCGGACCGGACCGCTCCTCACCGGAGAAGAGCGGGCCGACGCCGACCACAGCGCCCCTGTGATCGAGGTCGACCGCAGCCGCGCCTACGTCAACGACCCCGGGGGCAAGCGGGTGTTCGAGATCGACTACAACGACGGTCTGCGCCTCGCGCGCTCCTTCGACCTGGACATCGAGCCGGTCCTCATGGCGGAGACCGGCCGATGAGCCGGAGCGCGGCGAAGCAGCGCGTACGGGTGAGCGTGGCACGGCTGCGCCGCCTGATCGTGGGCCTGCTCGCCCTCGCCACGGTGGCTGCTGCCGCCGCCTGCACCACCGGTGAGGACCGGCCCCGTATCGTCGTCACGACCAACATCCTCGGCGACATCACCCGGGAGATCGTCGGTACGGAAGCCGACGTCACCGTCCTGATGAAGCCCGGCGCCGATCCGCACTCCTTCGGGCTGTCGGCGGTGCAGGCCGCCGAGCTGGAGCGCGCCGACCTCGTGGTCCACAACGGCCTGGGGCTGGAGGAGAACGTCCTGCGGCACGTGGACGCCGCCCGCGAGTCCGGCGTCGCCATTTTCGCGGCCGGCGAGGCGGCCGACCCGCTCACCTTCCGGACGCCGGCCGACGACGGTGGCACGACCTCGGGGATGAGCCCCGACGAAACGGAAGGTCAACCCGACCCGCACTTCTGGACCGACCCCGGCCGGGTGCGCAAGGTCACCGGCCTGATAGCCGACCAGGTGATCAAGCATGTCGACGGCGTGGACGAGAGCGCGATACGCGCACACGCCGACCGCTACGACGAGGAACTCGCGGTCCTCACCGCCTGGATGGAGAAATCCTTCGACCGCATTCCCGAGGACAGGCGCGCCCTGGTGACCAACCACCACGTCTTCGGCTACCTCGCCGACCGCTTCGGCTTCGAGGTGATCGGCGCGGTGATCCCCAGCGGCACCACACTGGCCTCACCCAGCTCCTCCGACCTGCGTTCGCTCACCGAGGCGATGGCGGAGGCCGGCGTACGCACCGTGTTCGCCGACTCCTCCCGGCCCACCCGCCTCGCCGAGGTCCTGCGCGCGGAGTCGGGTGGCCGGGTCCAGGTCGTGGAACTCCACTCGGAGTCGCTGACCGCCCAGGGCGAGGGCGCGGACACCTACCTGCGGATGATGCGCGCCAACACCACCGCCATGACCGACGGCCTGACCGCCGCGACGAACGGCGACTGACCCCCTCTTACGCCCCCCCTCGGACGGACACAGGCTCACTTCCCTCCGTACGGACACCGGCTCAACTCCCGTACGGACACCGGGCGAGCGGACCGGACCGGACTGTCACACACCCCATGCCGTACGCGGCACACCACTCGCCGCCACCGAGCGGCGCGGAAAGGAACACACCGATGAACAGGCCCCTACGCGACAGAGTCCTCACCGGGACGGCACTCGCCCTGGCGGTGTCCACGGTCCTGACGGCCTGTGCGGGGAACGAGGCCACCTCCGACGCCAAGGCCGAGGGCACCGCGAAGGCCACGCCCGCCGCCGCGGTCAAGGACCCGCTGGTCGCCACCTTCGACGGCGGTCTGTACATCCTGGACGGTGAGAACCTCAAGCTGATCAGGACCATAGGGATGTCCGGTTTCAACCGGGTCAACCCCGCCGGTGACGAGGACCACGTCATCGTCTCCACCGGCACGGGCTTCCGCGTGCTGGACGCCACCCGGCAGGCCCTCACCGACATCGAGTACCAGGGTTCCAAGCCCGGCCACGTCGTACGGCACGCCGGCAGGACGGCGCTCTTCACCGACGGCACCGGAGAGGTCAACGTCTTCGACCCCGCCGATCTGAGCGGCGGCGGGAAGCCGGAAGGACGCACCTACTCCTCCGCCGAGGCGCACCACGGTGTCGCCGTCGCACTGGCCAACGGCGAACTTCTCAGCACCCTGGGCACCGAGGAGAAGCGGACCGGCGCGCTGGTGCTGGACGAGAACAACAAGGAGATCACCCGCAACGAGAAGTGCCCCGGTGTGCACGGTGAGGCCGCCGCCCGCAACGAGGCGATCGCCGTCGGCTGCGAGGACGGCGTCCTGATCTACCAGGACGGGAACTTCACCAAGGTCGACGCTCCCGACGACTACGGCCGCATCGGCAATCAGGCCGGCAGCGACGCCTCCCCGGTCCTCCTGGGTGACTACAAGACCGACCCGGAGGCCGAGTTGGAGCGGCCGACCCGCGTCTCCCTCATCGACACGGAGAAGAAGAAGCTGCGCCTGGTCGACCTGGGCACCAGCTACTCCTTCCGCTCGCTGGCCCGCGGCCCGCGGGGCGAGGCCCTTGTCCTCGGTACCGACGGCGCCCTCCACGTCATCGACCAGAACAGCGGTGAGGTCGAGAAGAGGATCCCCGCCGTGGGTGCGTGGCAGGAGCCGCTGGACTGGCAGCGGGCCCGGCCCACCCTGTTCGTCCGGGACGGCACCGCGTATGTCTCCGACCCCGGTGAGAAGGCCCTGCACGCCATCGATCTGGCGACCGGCAGGAAGACGGCCTCCGTCACCCTGCCGGAGAGCACCAACGAACTGTCCGGCGTGGTCGCGGGAGGACACTGACCGCGCAGTCCCTTCCCGCAGCTCAGGGGCGGTCGGCCGGCGTCGTGGATTGCCGTCGGCCTCTTCCGCCTTGAGAATGGAACTCTGGCGGAACACCGTGGGACGCACGCGACCTGACCGAGGAGGAGCCTCCCGAAAGCAGCCCCCGGGCGGGCCCGCCGGTCCACGGGTACGACTTCCGAGGAGCGCTGATGAAGGATACCTACCGAGCCGCGGAGGTGACCGCTCCGAACGGCACGCTCGAACTCACCGAGCGGACGCTGCGGCAGACGGACGCGGGGCAGGTCAGGATTGCCGTGGAGGCATGCGGGATCTGCCATAGCGATGCCTTCTTCGTGAGCGGCGGACTACCTGGAGCGTCCTTTCCCGTCGTGCCCGGGCACGAGATCGCCGGGCGCGTCGAGGAACTGGGCGAAGGCGCCGGGGAGCAGGGCTTGCAGATCGGTGACCGGGTCGCCGTCGGCTGGTTCGGCGGGAGTTGCGGGCACTGCGAGCCCTGCAGGCAGGGCGACTTCATCGTCTGCCGGAACCTGAAGGTTCCCGGGTGGACGTACGACGGGGGATTCGCCGAGAAGGTGATCGCCCCCGTCGACGCACTGGCCCGCATCCCCGACGGGCTGACGGCCTCCGACGCCGGGCCCCTCGCGTGTGCCGGTGTGACGGTCTTCAACGGGCTGCGGCGCAGCTCCGCCCGGCCCGGAGACCTGGTCGCGGTGCTCGGGCTCGGCGGCCTGGGGCACCTCGCCGTGCGGTACGCGGTCGCGATGGGGTTCGAGACCGTGGCGATCGCCCGCGGTCCCGAGAAGGCCGACTTCGCCGGGCGACTCGGCGCTCATCACTACGTGGACAGCACGGCAGGCACCCCGGCGGCCGAGAGACTGCGGTCCCTCGGCGGTGCCAAGGTCCTCCTGGCGACCGCCGCGAACTCCGCAGCCATCACCTCCGTCGTGAACGGCATGGCGCCCCGGGGCGAACTCGTCGTCATCGGAGCCGACACCACGCCCCTGGGCATCAACCCGTCCCAACTGCTCACGGACGCCTACGTCATCAGGGGCCACCCCTCCGGCACCGCACAGGACGTCGAGGACACCATGGCGTTCAGCACTCTGCACGACATCCGGCCCATGACCGAGCTCATGCCGCTGGACCGCGCGGAGGAGGCATTCCAGAAGATGCTCGCCGGCAAGGCCCGCTTCCGGATGGTCCTCACGGTCGGCTGAGAAGAACATGTCCGCCGCCGCGCGCCACCCGTTCAGCCGGGGGAGTGGCGGGGAGTCTTCCGCGGGATGCAGAAGAGCGCGAGGGCGGCGGCCGCCAGGTACGCGGCCGCGCCGACGGCCATGCCGGTCCGCAGCCCGGCGGTGAAGCTGGCCGCGGCGGCCAGCAGGGAGCCTCCCAGCGCGACGCCCGCGGCACTGCCCACCTGACGGGTGGTGTTGAACAGGGCGGAGGCGGTGCCGGAGTACTGGTCCGGGGCGGCCGACATCACGGTGGTGGTCGATCCGGTGAGGGCGAAGGACGTTCCGAAGCCCGCCGCCATCATCGGCACCACGAGCAGCGCATAGTCCGGGTCGGGTCCGGCCACGGCCCAGCCCGCCAGGCCCGCCGCACCCAGGAGCATGCCGGTGACCACGAGCGGGCGGTGTCCGGTGCGGCGCGCGAGTCGCCCGGACAGGACAGAGGCGAACATGGTCATGGCCACGGCCGGGAAGAGGGCGAACCCGGTACGCAGCGCGGTCAGTCCCCGCTCGTGCTGGAAGTACAGGCTGGCGGTGAAGATCATGCCGTAGAAAGCGAAGTTGAAGAGCAGGCCGATGGCCGCTCCGCCGCTCATCGGGCGGGAGCACAGCAGCGGCAGGGGCAGTATGGGAGTACGGGCCAGATGCTCGCGCAGGACGAACACGGCGGCCGCGAGCAGGCACAGGCCCGCCCCGGTCAGAATCAGCGGGTCCGTCCAGCCGCGTCGTCCGGCCTCGTTGAGAACAGCGGTGAGCAGGGCCACCACCGCGATGACCGCGCACTGGGCCGGCCAGTCCACGGGGCGGTCCGTGCGCCGGGCCGAGGCGGGCACGCGGCGCAGTGTGAGCAGCAGGCAGGCACACCCGACGGGCAGATTGATGAAGAACACCCAGCGCCAGCCCACGGTGGTGACCAGGAGCCCGCCCAGGAGGGGACCTGCGGAGGCGGCGATACCCGCCATGGAGCCCCACAGGCCGAAGGCCCGGGAGCGCTCGGCGGGCGAAGGGAAGGCGTGTTGGAGGAGGGCGAGCGAGGCGGGCACGATCAGCGCCGCGCCCACTCCCTCCAACAGCCGGGCGGCGACCAGGGTGGCGGTGCTCCAGGCCAGTCCGCAGCAGGCCGAGGCGACGGTGAACACCGCCACCCCGGTGCAGAAGATCCGGCGGTTGCCCAGCCGGTCACCCAGCGCCCCGCCGGTGAGCAGCAGGCCCGCGAAGATCAGGGTGTAACCGTTGGTGATCCACTGGATTCCGGTCAGGGACGCCGACAGCTCCCGTCCCACCTCCGGAACGGCGACGTTGATGACGGTCACGTCCAGGATGACCATGAAGTAACCCGCGCAGACCGCGAGCAGCGGAGCGAGGGACCGGCCCGAAGGCGGGGACCCAACCGGTCCATGGGCATGGGGACCACTGGCACGCACCATGGAAACACGGTATTTCACGCATTGCGCATTACCTGGTAGCCCGGCTCGGTGCCCGTGCCCGTGCCCGTGCCGGTGCCCGTGCTGTCACGCCGAACGAGTTGTCGGCAACGGCCGGGACGCCGATCGCTGAGCACAGCACCTGACGGATTGCGAGGCGACGTCGGCGGATCACGCCTGAGCCCGCGTACCGCCGGTGTGGGTCCGGCCGGTGGCCGGAACGGTCGGACGGATGTGGTGGTCCGCGCAGCGCAGCTCATGCATGGCGTCGGCGAGCGTCTGGTCGCCGAGCGTGGTGAGTACGGCCTGCTCGGCGCGCTCGGTCAGCCGGGCGAAGAACCCGGCGGTGTGTGCCGACACCTGGCAGGTGTGCCGGCCCTCGGGGCGGCATGTCCACAGTGGCTTGTCGCCGATGACGCTGACGTAGACCTCGGCGAGCGGGATGTCCTGCGGGGAGCGGGCCAGTCTCGCGCCGCCGGTGCGCCCCTTCACCGAGTCCACCAGGCCGTCCCTGACGAGGGGGGTCAGGAGTTTGCGGACCAGGCTCGGGTTGGTGTTCAGGCGCTCGGCGAGCTGGCTGGAACTCACCACCGCAACGCCCTCCTCGGCCGCGACGCCGAGGAGCACCAACGTCGTCAGGGCGCTGGAGAACCGGACGTCCAACACGGGGTACCACCCTTTCTCCTCAAGTGCAGCCTAACGGACATCCCTCCCCTGGCCTTAAAACGTACTCGTCACAGTTGCACTTTGAGGATGAGATATGTACGTTTGAAAAGTACACATAAATCGTCCCGGGAGTATGTCTTCATGCCTTCGCTCGCAGCTCAGCACCTGGCCAGGCCCTTCACGCTGGGTTCCATGGAATTGCGGAACCGGATCGTGATGGCTCCGATGACCCGGGCCCAGTCCCCGGGCGGTGTGCCGGGGGAGAACGTCGCCGCCTACTACGCGCGGCGGGCCGCGGGAGGAACCGGGCTCATCGTCACCGAAGGCACCTACGTCGATCACCCGAGCGCGGGCGATGTGGAGAGCGTGCCGCGATTCCACGGTGTGGAGCAGCTCGCCGGCTGGCGCGGTGTCGTCGACGCCGTGCACGCCGAAGGCGGCCGGATCGTGCCCCAGTTGTGGCACGTCGGCATCACGCGGAAGGCCGGCAACCCGCCGTTCGCCGACGCCCCGTCGGTCGGTCCGTCCGGCATCGCGCTCGACGGCACCCCCGGAGCCGGAAAGACGCTGTCCCTTTCCGACATCGACGACATCATCGGGGCCTTCGGCGATGCCGCGCGGGAAGCCGAACGCATCGGGTTCGACGGCGTGGAACTGCACGGCGCGCACGGCTACCTCATCGACGAGTTCCTGTGGCAGCGGACCAATCGGCGCACCGATGCCTACGGCGGCAACGTCCTTTCGCGGGTGAAGTTCGCCGCCGACATCGTCGCCGCCGTCCGTGAACGGGTCTCGCCCGACTTCCCCGTGATCCTGCGTTTCTCCCAGTGGAAGGCGTTCAACTACGACGCCCGGCTGGCCGCGGGTCCGGACGAACTCCAGGAACTGCTGGACCCGTTGGCCCAGGCCGGAGTCGACGCCTTCCACGCCTCGGGCCGCCGCTACTGGGAACCCGAGTTCCCCGAGAGCGGGCTCGACCTGAACCTGGCGGGCTGGACGAGGAAGCTCACCGGCAAGCCCGTCATCACGGTCGGCTCGGTGGGGCTGGACGCCGTCTTCGACCCCAGCACCCTCGGGGCCTCGCACGTCGGGGTCGACAGCGTCGAGCGTCTCCTGGAACGCCTGGAGCGCGACGAATTCGACCTCGTGGCCGTCGGCCGGGCGATGCTGGCGGACCCGCAGTGGGCGAACAAGATCCTCGAAGGCAAGGAGTCCGAGCTCGTTCCCTTCGGTGCCGAAGCCCTCCAGGTCCTGAACTGACGGACGCCTGCGCCCCCGAAGGCGTACTGCGGGAGCGGAAGTTCATCACTCAGGACGGTACACGCCCGCCGCGCGGATGCGGCGGGCGTGCCGCCGAGGAGCCGCGACCGGGCTGTGCCGGCCCCAACGGCAGGCACGCACAGCCCGCGGGCGCGTCCATCCCTCCAGCCGTTGACCCGCTCGCCGGGACTCTGTTCACGGGCCGTGCGCAAAGTTGACGGGCCGGCTCCCGGGATCCGGGGGCGGCCGACGCGATGTTCCGAGCGGCGGTACGGTGGCTGTCAGATCTGCGGTGGGGGTGGACGTGGCACGCATCTGGGCCGGGCTGGCCGTGGGCTTCGCGGCGCTGGCCGTCGGCAGCATCGCATCCAAAGACCCCGGTGTGCCGATCCGCGGCGGCGACCTGGTGATCACCGGGCTCCTGGCCTGCCTCGCCTGGGCCTGCTGGAGAGCCCGACGGTGATGGCACGGCCTTCCGGCGGACCGCACGTCAACTCCTGAGCACAGAGAGGCCGTCCATCCGTGGACCCGGGCATCATCGGACAGGCGGCCGGCCTGTTCGCCGTCACCAACATCGACGACATCCTGATCCTGTCCCTGTTCTTCGCCCAAGGCGCCGGACACCGCGGATCGGCCCGCCGGATCGTGCTCGGCCAGTACCTCGGCTTCGCCGCCATCCTCGCCGTAGCGGCCGCCGCGGCGTTCGGTGCGACCTTCCTGCCCGAGGCCGCCATTCCCTACCTCGGACTTCTGCCTCTCGCTCTTGGTCTCAAGGCGGCTTGGCAGGCCTGGAAGCAGCGGAGCGAGGAGAACGACGAGGAGAAGACCCCGTCGGGCGGCGGCCCGGGCATGCTGGCGGTCGCCGCGGTCACCTTCGCCAACGGCGGCGACAACATCGGCGTCTACGTTCCCGTGTTCGCCACCGCCGGCGTCGGCGGCATGACCGTCTACGCCATCGTCTTCCTTGTTCTGGTGGCGGTGTGGTGCTTCGCGGGACGATTCCTCGCCACCCGCCCGGTCATCGCCCAGGCACTCAGCCGATGGGGCCACATCCTGCTCCCGCTGGTGCTGATAGCCATCGGCCTGGTCATCCTCATCGAGGGCGGCGCCTTCGGCCTGTAACCGGAACCCGTACAGGTCGGCGCTCATGCGGCCGGGAGGGGAACCGCTGTGCCATTCGGAGCGGTCCGGGATCCGGCCCGGTTCGCCGGTCGGACCTCATCCGACCACACCCTGGGGACCGACTGATCGGGGGCGACCTCGCGCGCCAGGCCCTGGTGTGGCCCGGTAGGAGGCGGAGGAGAGCGGCGGCATCCGCCGGACGGAGCCGAATCGCGCCGCGCGGCAGCCGGCGCGGCGCGGATAACCTGCGCGGATGAAGCGGATTCAGCGGGCCGCCGGCGTGATCGTCGGCTCAGCGGTGGGTGACGCCCTGGGCGGCCCCTTCGAGTTCGGTCCGCAGGGAGCGTTCTCCGCGCGGTTTCCCGTGCCTGGTGCCGGTGGCGAGATGCGCGGAGGCGGCGGCTGGGACCCCGGTGAGGCCACTGACGACACGCAGATGGCCGTCCTGGTAGCGGAGTCGCTGCTGGAGGGGGGCGGACTGGATCTGCCGGACATCTTCGCCCGCTTCCAGCGGTGGGCGGCGTCAGAGCCGAAGGACATCGGTTTGCAGACCGAGGACGTCCTGACCAACGGCATGCCCTGGCACCTCGCCGCCGTGACACATGTCCGGGCCAACCAGCGAGCAGCGGGAAACGGCTTTTTGATGCGGGCATCGACCTCCGCGGTCCATTTCGCGGCCGCCGGTCAGAAGGCCACCATGGACGCGGCCCGCCGCATCGCTGCCCTCACCCACGGTGACCGCGCGGCCTGGGAGGGCACCGCAATTTTCCACGAACTCGTCCGCGTCACGTTCGAGGACACCGACCCCCTCACCGCGCTCCCCGACATCCTGGCTCTCGTCCACCCCGACCACCGCGACCGCTACGCCACCGTCCTCGCGCCCGGCTGGCACCCCGATCAGGCGACCGAGTTCAACGGTGCCGTCTGGCCCTGCCTGGGCTCCGCCGTCTGGGCCCTGCGTTCCACCACCGGCTTCGAAGACGCGATACGCGCGGCGATCGACCTCGGCGGTGACACGGACACCGTCGCCGCGGTGACCGGAGGCCTCGCGGGCGCGTACTACGGGGTGGACGCAATCCCCGCCCACTGGACCCAGCCGCTCCATGTCCCCCTCCCAGGCTTCGACGGACGGGTGCTGCACCTGGCAGATCTGCTCCATCTCGCACACCTCCTCACAGGCTGAACCAAGTCCTGTGCAGCTGCACCCTCCAGGCCGGAGGCCGTGCAGCTCGTTCGGGGCGGCCGGAGAGCGCTACGGGATCAGGGCGAGGATCTGGCTCGGTAACGTGTCCACCGCGTCGTGGACGCGCACCCAGCCACCACCGTGCTATTCCGCGTTGCGCGGCGGCAGTCGCCGGGTGATCCGGTCGAACAGATCCGTCAGCGGCTCGCTGACGTCCCGGCCGAACTCGGTCAGCCCGTAGGTGACCTGAGGCGGTGTCGTCGGCTCGACCTCCCGCCAGACCAGGCCGTCCTGAACCAGTGCGCGCAGGGTCTGAGCGAGCATCTTCTCGCTGATGCCCTGGATGCTCTTACGCAGCTCGTAGAACCGGAGGTCGTTGCCCCGCAAGGAGATCAGCACCCAGATGCCCCACCTGCTGGTCACATGGTCGACCACATCGCGCGCGGGGCAGTCGGTGTGAAACACGTCATACCGCTCGGTCGCCTCGGCCGGTCTGTGCTGCACGCTTCCTGTCACATCATCAGCTTACCCCTAGGTATGTCCTTACCAAGAGTTAGCCAACGCTCCTAGCGTGAAGGCCACAGAAGACATCCGACAAGGAGCTGATCATGATCGTGGTGACCGGGGCTACCGGGAATATCGGCCGGCCGTTGACGCAGGCGCTGGCCGAGGGGGGCCGGCAGGTGACTGCGGTGTCACGGCACACGGCCGTGGTGCCGAACGGCGTCCGTCATGTGGTGGCCGACCTGGCCGAGCCGGCCGCCCTCAAGCCCGCGCTGGCCGGGGCGAAGGCGCTGTTCCTCCTGCTGTCCGGCGACCTGCACGCCACGGGAGCCCACCCGGCCGACATCATCCGCGAAGCCGCGGACAGCGGGGTTCGCCGGGTCGTCCTGCTCTCCACGCTGGGCGTGGTGACCAGGCCTTTCGGTACCACGCGGATCGCGATGCGCGCGCTGGAGGACATGTTGCGGGAGTCCGGCCTGGAGTGGGCCATCCTGCGGCCGGGCGGCTTCGCCTCCAACGCCCTGTGGTGGGCCGAGTCCGTCCGTACGCAACGGGTCGTCGCCGCGCCCTTCGGTGACGTCGGGGTGCCGATCATCGACCCGGAGGACATCGCCGCGGTCGCGGCGGCCTGCCTGCTGGACGACCGGCACACCAGTGGCGTGTTCGAGCTGACCGGCCCGGAAGTGATCACTCCGCGTCGGCAGGCGGAGGCCATCGCCGCCGCGCTGGGCTCGCCGGTGAGGTTCCACGAGCTCACCCGTGACGAGGCCAAGGCCGCCATGACCCGGAGCATGCCGGCGGAGCTCGCCGACGACACTCTGGACATCCTCGGTTCCCCGAACCCGGCCGAGCTGCGCGTCAGCCCGGACGTCCAACGGGTACTCGGCCGCGCTCCGCGCCCCTTCGCGGACTGGGCCGCCCGCAATGCCGCCGCGTTCCGCTGAGACTGGTCAGTGCCGCCGGAACCGCTCTTCGCGCCGGCCCGCGAACACGGCGCCAGCCGCGGCGTCATCCGCGCCGCTGAACCGGGCCGGCCGAGTGAGCCGCCCTTGACCACGGCGTGACCGTGCGGTGCGGTCAGGGCTATGCCCTGGCCGCGTCACCGCCGCCCCTCCGGGTACAGCGGACTCCTTGCTCTCTTGCCGGCCCCTCGACAGCGGCCAAGGCGCTCCGGCCGTCCCGGCCCGGCACAAGGACTGTCGCGAGTACGGAAACCGGGCCCCTCGCCCCGACCTGACCAACCGGGCCGCGGGGCCGCGCCGGGCCTTCAACTGCGCCTGCCTGACGGAAGGTTTGTGTCGTCCAAGGCGGCCCGCGCCGCCGAAGTGAAGCTGCCGAGGCGCTCGGAGACCATGGTCACCTCGACGGCGTGACGCTCGACGAACTTGACGTTGCGATCCGGGGCACCCGAGGAGTCGCGCCAGGCGAGAAGAGTCGTATGCATCGAGTGGAGCCCCAGGTGAACGCCGTGGGCGGCCTGCTCCACGGACTCGGGCCCCTCGACTGCGAGGCCGGCCCAAGCGGCCTGTGTCAGAACCAACTGATCCTGCGCCAGCTGGAGCCGCCGGTCAGCCTCCGCTACGTCCGGGGCATCGCCGATCAGTGCTCGTGCAGCCATCTTCAGCGTGCTGCGCGTCTCGTTGGCCGGGGCGAGGAAAGCGCTGTACGCGTCTCGCCGCAGTTGTCTGCGCCAATGGGAGTGCTCGACCTCGGCCTGCCTCTCCAACTGTCGCCAAGTCGATCTACTGGAGATCGCCGACGCGGCAACCGTGCCGAGAACGCCTACCGTTGCACCCAGCAACGCCGCAAGTCCCTGATCCACAGGGGGGATTATCCACCGGACGAGTCGCCCTGGAAGCAGGTTCGGCCGTCGAAGGCGCGTGCCCCGCACCGGACCAGCCTCAACCTGCCGGCCGGTACCCTTCCGCGCCCCGCTTCAGGAAGCGCCGAGCGCCCAGATGAGAGCCACGGTGCCGAGGAATCCGACGGCGCCGAGGACGGTCCCCGTAACGGCGGTCCATAGGCGGCCGGTTCCCCGGAGGGCGTAGCGGATACCCGCCGCGCCGAGAGTGACGGCGAGGGCTCCGGCGATGACCGCCCAGGGGAACAGGAAGAGTGCGGGCACGCAGACGCCCGCCGCGGAGAGGGCGCCGAGAACAAGTGCGGTGGGCCCCAGGGCATCGGCGGGAGTATCCGTCCGGACGGGCATGGTCGGCTCGGGCATGACCTGTTCCCCTTTTTTGAACCTGTTCAATTACCTGTGGATTGTAGCGGCAGAAGAGGCCGGCCGGAGCGGTTGCCGTCGCGCACCGCGCCGAGGCACTCGTACGGCCTGGCCCGGTTCCTTGGCCACTCAGGGCTTCTGTGCCCCTCCCCGGAGTGGCCCTTGCCGTGCCGGTGCTGCCCAGCCCTGAGGTCAGGCTGCAGCTGTCGGCTGCGGTACTCGCGGGGCGGGAGGCCATGGGCTGCGCGGAAGGCGCGCGTGAAGACGGCGTGGTGGGTGAAGCCCCAGGGGTGGGCGATCTCCTGGACCGGACGGGTGCGCAGCGCCGGGTCGGCGAGGTCGCGCCGGGCGCGTTCCAGGCGCTGCTCGTGGATGTAGCCCATGACGGTGTTCGGTCCGCCTTCGCTCCGGTCCCTTTCCCGGAAGATCCGGTGCAGGTGGCTGACGGAGATGTGGTGGGCGGCGACGGTGTGCGGGGTGAGTCCGGAGTCGCCGAGGTGCTGGTGGATGAACGAGCGCACGCGCAGGGTGAGGGTGCGGTGGCGGGTTTCCGGGGGGAGGGCGTCGAGCGTGTCCAGTTCGTGGGCGAAGAGCGTGGCGAGCAGGTCGGTCAGGACCGTCTCCAGCCGCGGCACGTCGGCGGCGCTGTAGGAACGGGTGCTCGTCGCCAGGGTGGTGAGGAATCCGGCGAACAGGGCTCCGACACCGCCACGCCCGTCGAGCGGCCGCCCGATGACCCGGTCGGCCCGGGCCGGGGGCAGTGGCAGCACGGCCTTCGGCACATCCACACTGATGGCCTCGATACGCTCGCCACGGGTGCCCAGCCGAATCTCGAACGGCCGCGAGGACTCGTTGGTGCGCATCCCCAACGGTTCGTACAGACTGTCACGCCCATCGATGGTCAGACCTACCGTGCCCTTGGTGATCAGCGACAGATGGTAGCTCTCCGGGGCCGACCGCCGGATCAGCCCCGGCGTCCTGAGCACCGTCAAGGAGTCGGACTTCGACGCGTACACCGACACCTTGCCCAAACCGAAGAACCGCTGGTACGCGCTGAATTCCTCGCTCTGTGCGCCGCCCACGGTCACCGGCGCATGCGCCGTGACAACCGTTCGACGAACGTGTCCACCCGCTTGCCCGGCGGTACGTCGTCGGTATGGAACACCGTCTCGACAAGCATCCCCATCCCCTTCGGAGTCTCCTGCCCTCAGCACACCATCAGGGCGCGCGGACCGACAGGGGAGTCGCCGTCAATCGGCGGTGACCGCGAGCACCACGTGCCCGCCGTGTCGCACCGGCCTCTCCAGCACCAAGCACCTGGCCGTGCGGGCTCTGTTGTCCTTCGTCTCCGGGCGGCAGCCCGTTGACGCGCACGACATCACGCCCGGCGCGGCGATTGCTTCATTCGCTCATGAACAGGTTGAAGTGGCGCCCTTCCGCTCCCTGCGCCATGAGCTGACGGGCCGGCAATCGTTCCTCTCCAACAGGGCCGAAAAACCGGGGAGCGGTGGGATCCCTTCCGTGTGATGATCCTTCAGATGTGCCGGGGCCGCCGGTGCGTCAGTCGCGTGACGACACCCTTGGGGGGTAGCAATGAGACTGTTCTCTGCTGGACGCCCGGTACGTCTCAGATTCGGCGCCGCCGTGACGGTGGCGGCCGGTCTGCTGACTGCCGGCCTCGCCGCGCCCGCGTTCGCTGACGACGACTCACCGCAGACCGACCAGTTGTGGATCAACGATCCGTACGACCAGACGCTGCTGCTCGGCATCGACGGCGGTCAGCCGCAGTCCCGCACCCTCGGCGTCGGCCTCTCCCACGACAACGACAACTTCACGGTGACCGACGGCAGGCTCAGCGTCGATGTCTCCGAACTCGCCGGGGTCGCCGAGGTGACCTGGCCCGACAACTGCACGCCGAGCGGAGCGAGCGCGGTGTGCGACGTCCCCGTGGTGCCCGTGATCGGGGGCGACTACGAGGACCAGGTGTTCCTGACGGTGCGCGCGGCCGACGGTGCCGAGGCCGACGCGCAGGGCAGGATCACCTACGAGGCGACGGCCACCGGCGGGCCCGACGGCACGCTCACCGCGCCGCACGACAGCTTCGACACCACGCTCACCGTCGGTGCCGGGCCCGATCTCGCCATCGAGCCCGTCGCCGACATCGAGGACGGTCGGCCCGGCGACGAGCGGGAGATCCCGTTCAAGGTCACCAACAACGGCAACCGGAGCGCGAACGGGTTCACCGCCCAGCTGTACGCCTCGTACGGCCTGACGGATCTGACCCGGTACGACGCCTGCACCTACACCACGACGGACGGCAACGACTTCGCACCGTCGACCAAGGCGGTCTGCACGTTCGACCAGGTGCTGGCGCCGGGCGACTCCTTCGAGCTGCCCGAGCCGCTGACGGTGCGACTCGCCTCGCACGCGCTGAACGAGCGGCTGGACATCGGTGTCGAACCGGGCGACGGCGCCCAGGACATCGACTCCCAGAACGACTACGTGGCCTTCCAGATCGGCGCGGAGAACACCGCGGACTTCTCCGTGACCGGCGACGCCATCTCCGGCGCGGCGGGGGAGACGGCCACGGCTGAGCTCACGTTCACGAACAACGGCCCGGCCTGGCTCGGCTACCTCGGCTCTGGCGACCCGGTCGCCCAGGTCCGGCTGATCGTGCCCGAGGGCACCACGGTCACCGGCGTGCCGTCCGACTGCTACCCGCGCACCCTCGACGGCGGCTACTACCCGAAGCGGACGGGTGCCCCGCGCTACGACTGCGAGCTGCAGTACTGGGTGCTGGAGGACACGCAGCGCACGTTCGCGTTCTCCGTGCGGGTCGACACCGTGGTGCCCGGCGTGACGGGTGCCGTGAGCATCCACCCCGCGTACGGCGAGTTCGGCCAGTACCCCTTCGAATTCGACCCCGATCTCACGAACAACAGGGCGGTCCTGGCCGTCAACTGACCGGCCGGCGGGTTCGGAGCAGCCGTCCGAGCGGCTGCTCCGAACCCGCGCTTCACGGTTATTCCATCCCCACCACGGCCTCGGCTTCCAGCCCGTTGACCCATGCCGCCGTCCCGGTCCCTGGGTGAAGCGGAAGATCGCCGCGGTACGGGCGCGTCGCTCCGAGGCGGAGCGGGGAGCCCACCTGGCGGGGGCGGTCTTCTCAGGCGCCGGCCCCGCCGTCGACCGGGATGATCGCACCGGTCACGTACGACGCCCGGTCGCTGAGCAGCCACGCGGCAGCCTCGGCGATCTGCTCGGGCTCGGCCATCCTTCCGAGCGGGATCATGGCGGTCATCCGCTCGACATGCCGGGCGTGGCCGCTTCCCAGGCGTCGATCATTTCCGTGGCGGTGCCGCCGGGCGTGATGCCGTTCACCCGGATGTTGTCGCGGGCCCAGTTCACCGCGGCGGTCTCGGTGAGGCTGTTGAGCGCGCGCTTCATGGCCCCGTACGCGGGCAGGGCGGGGTTCGCGCGGCGGCTGCCGATGCTGGAGGTATTGACGATCGCCCCGCCGCCTCGCCGCATGAGCGCGGCCTCGGCGGTCATGGCGGTGCGACCCGTACGTCAACCAGCTCCTCGCCGGCACGGTATATGACTACCACTGCCACTCCAACCTCACCCGCGCCGTTGCCTCCTTCGGGCTGACGGAACCGGATGTCCGCGACGTCATCAACGTCACCTTCCAGGTGACCGGGCTCGCGGCGGATGACGAGCGCTACTTCATGAAGCCGTGCCCCGCCGAACCGGGGGACTACTTCGAACTGTTCGCGGAGGTGGGCCTGCTGATCGCGGCCTCCACATGCCCGGGCGGGGATCTGAGCGTCCCCTTGTGGGGACCGGACGCCGGAGCCGCGCCGACCTGCCACCCGATCCTCGTCCAGGTCTACGACCTCGACGACGGCCTGCTCGCCGACTGGACGCCACCCGTACGCGCCCGCTACCAGGGTGCTTCCGGTGTCCGCCACGGCTACCGGCCGGCCCGGACCCCGCCGCCTCCCCTGACCCGGGCTGTCCCTGTCGCCGGCCGATGACCGGCCGGCCCCCGGAAGACACACACCTCGTGCTGCGAGCGAGCCGACTGCGGAACGTCGCCTTCGCCGTTCTAGGTGTTTTGGCCTGCGGGGATGAAGTTCGCGTATTCCTCGATGCGGGTGATCAGACCCTTGTCGTCGAAGCGGAAGTACACCGCGGCGTGGACCTCGCCGCGCATGCCGTTGGTGGTGGCGACGTGCACCACGTGCTGCTGGAGGACTTCGCCGGGCTGTGAGAGCTGGCGGGTGACGGTGTAGCGCATCGACTCGATGGATTCGATCTGTCCCTCCATCCCGGCGATGTTCTCCTCGATGGACTGCTCGCCCTTGCCGTCGTTGTGCCAGACAGTGGTCGTCTCGGCGCACAGGGCGCGGGCGGCCTTCCAGTCGTGGTTCTCCAGCGTGCGGAGGTAGGTGACGGCCTTGTCCTTCAGGTCCTGGCTCACGTGGGTCTTCCTTCGGTACGGGTGGATGGGGTCCGGTAAGGGTGGGGCGGTTCAGCTCTGGCCGGTGGCGGCGTGGATGAGGGCGCGTTCGCCGACCTCGATGCGCAGGGGCAGGTGGTTGCCGGGCGGCGAGAGCGGACAGACGAACACGTCCGCGTTCAGGTGGTGGTGCGAGAGTGTGGCCTTGTTGAAGTCCACGGTCACCGCGCTGCCGGGCTCCAGCAGCGGCAGGACCAGCCAGCGGCCGATCTGCGGGGTCGTGTTCCCGTTGGTCTCGTCGGTGAAGATCACCAGGCGCTGCCCGGGCGACTCCTCCAGCACGGAGAGGACGTATTCGGTGCCGTGGACGGTCACGACCAGGTCGACGGGGGCCAGGATGGCTTCCGTCGTGCGCGGGGAGGTCAGTCGTTCCACCTCGATCCGGCGCCCCTCTGCCGCGGCCCGGTAGCGGCCCTCGAACACCCAGGTGGGGTCGTAGGGGAAGCGGTCGATGCCGCTGAGGCCGGAGCCTTCGACGCGGGCCCGGTCCATGACGATGACGCCATAGGAACCGTTGGCGCCGCCGGCCATCCCGTTGAGGCCGCCGGGGAAGTCCAGCGTGGCGCCGGAGGGGACGTCGGTGGTGCCGTCGACCGTCTCGCCGTTGACGCGCACGCCGTCCTCGGCCCTGGCCGTCACGGTCAGCGTGCCGGTTTCGGTGGTGGTCCATGTGCCGGGCAGTCCGGCCAGGGTGTGCGGGTCTCGGCAGTTGATCCTGGCCTTTGCGATAACTGTGCCCTTCCCGTTCTCTCCGGCGATCTCCCCCCACCGGCCCTGGCGCCAGGCGTCGTAGCCGGCGGGAATCTGCGATGCAGTCATAGGGGAGTTCCTTTTCTCTTCACAGCGTCGTGGGGGCGCGGTAGTTGGCGCCCGCGCGAGGGGTGGGCGGGCATGGTTGTCCAGCCCGACGACGCGCACGGCGGCGCGCGGCAAGGGGTGTTGGGTGCGGTTGCTGCTGCCCGGCAGGCAATCGGGTCAGCCCAGGGGCCAGGTGCGGCGGGCGGCCCGGACGGTGCGCTCGGTGCGGGACGTGTTCGGAGTGGTGGAGGTGTGCTCGTGCGCTGTGGAAGTGTGCTCGTGCGCTGGGGGCATGACATCACCGTAAGCACCCCATGCGCCTACCGGGCGACTCCTTGCGGGATGTGCAAGCGGTTGGCTTGATGTGCTGCCCGCCGCGCAAGATCATCCCCCATGTGGGGGCGGATTTCCGTACGCGTTTCTCCACGAGGTGGTCCAGGGTGAGGCGGCGCTGACCGCCCTCGATTGCGTACGAGGCTGTCCAACGCCCCCTCTTCTTGCGTCATAGGCAACCTGTTATGTCCCTGCTGCAAAACGAGCTTAACGTCGAATACGGCTGGTCCAGCACGAGGGAGCACGTACGACGAAAGGACGCGACATGTCTACGCAGACTTCCCGCGACGAGAGCGACACCCTGCCCGCCGAGACGGTGGACGTGGTGGTGATCGGCGGCGGTGCCGCGGGCCTGAACGGCGCGCTCATGCTCGCACGCTCGCGCCGGTCGGTCGTCGTGATCGACAGCGGCACCCCGCGCAACGCACCGGCCGCCACGATGCATGGCTTCATCGTCCTGGACGGCACCCCGCCGCCCGAGATCCTCAAGCGCGGACGCCGGCAGGTCCGCGCATACGGCGGGCAGATCGTCTTCGGTGAAGTCGCCTCCGCCGAGCCCGCTGAACCCGTCGGGGGTGATCTGCGGTTCACCATCACCCTCGCCGACGGCCGTGGCGTGAGCGCGCGCCGCGTCCTGGTGGCCACCGGCCTGCGCGACGTCCTGCCCGAGGTGCCGGGACTGGCCGAGCACTGGGGCTGCAGCGTTGTGCACGGCCCCTACTGCCACGGCTGGGAAGTGCGCGACGAGCCCATCGGCATCCTCGCCACCAGCCCCGCCTCCCTCCACCACGCACTACTGTTCCGTCAGCTGACCGACGACCTCGTGTACTTCACCCATGGCACCGACCTGGACGAGGACACGCGCGCCCGGTTCGCCGCCCGTAACATCCGCATCGTCGAGACCGGGGTGCAGGAAGTCGTCGAGAAGGACGGTGCCCTGGCCGGTCTGCGCCTGGTGGACGGGACCTTCGTCGCCCGGCGCGTGATCGCGGTGGCCACGCGGTTGCAGGCCCGCGCCGAGGGCCTGGACGGGCTGAAGCTGCCGATGGAGGACCTGCCCCACAACATGGGCCGCCGCTTCGCCTCAGCCATGGCCGGCACCACCGACGTTCCCGGCGTGTGGGTGGCGGGCAACGCCACCGACCTCACCGCCCAGCTCGGCGCCTCCGCAGCGGCCGGCGCCCTGGCCGGCTCCCACATCAACGCCCTGCTGGCCACCGCCGATACCGACGTGGCCCTCGCCGCCGCCCAGGCCGCGAACACCTCCGGCACCTCCGCCTGACCCTCGGCCTGATCCGCGCGGACCGCAGCGGGCGGTCCGCGCGACGAGCCCCCTGTTCCACCCCTCTTTCGGCGACCGGCCCTGTCCCGGCGCTGATTCTGCATGCCCTTTTCGAGAGGAAAACATGAGAAGCAACCAGCCTCCCCGGGCGGCGGGCACGCCGGTAAGCGGCGGGGGTACGCCGGACGCGCGTCAGCTGCGCGCGATCCTGATCACCGTGTCGATCGCGCTGATGGCCGTCATCGCGTCGGTGTCCGGCCTGAACGTCGCCCAGACCCACATGGCCGTCGAGTGGGGCGCCTCGCAGACCACTGTCCTGTGGATCATCAATATTTACACCCTTGCCCTGGCCGCCCTGCTGCTGCCGCTCGGTGCGATCGGTGACCGATGGGGCCGCAAACCGATGCTGATCACCGGACTGATCATCTTCGGCGCGGCCAGTGTCGTCGCCGGGCTCGCCCCGTCGGCCGCAGTGATGATCGGTGCCCGTGTGGCCGCGGGCATCAGCGCCGCGATGATCATGCCGATCACACTGGCAGTCATCACCTCCACGTTCCCCGAGGAGGAACGCGGCAAGGCCATCGGCGTATGGACCGGCGTCGCCGGAGGCGGCGGCATCCTGGGCATGTTCCTCTCCGCGTTCCTCGTGGACATCGCGGACTGGCGGTGGCTGTTCGTGCTGCCCGTGGTACTGGCCGTCGTCGCGCTGGCCATGACCCTGAAGTCGGTGCCCAACTCCCGCGAACACTCCGCCCATTCCTTCGACACCATCGGCGCAGTGGTGTCCACCATCGCCGTGATCGGACTCATCTTCGTCCTGCAGGAAGGCCCCGAGCGCGGCTGGACCGACCCCGTCTCCGTGATCAGCCTGGCCGTCGGCGTCGTCGCCGCCATCGCCTTCGTCGCCTGGGAGCTGCACCGCCGCGACGCGTCCCTGCTGGACGTACGCCTCTTCCGTGAGCGGGGCCTGGCCGGCGGCTCCGTCACGCTGCTTGTCGTCTTCGGTGTCCAGGCCGGTATCGCCGTGGTGCTCTTCCCGTTCTTCCAGGCAGTGCTGGGCTGGTCGGGCCTGCTGTCCACCGTGGCGATGATGCCCATGGCCATCATGATGATGACGACGTCCGGCCTGGCCCCCAGGATGGCCGCCAGGACCGGCGCCCGCTCCACCATGACCGTGGGCATCGCCCTGTCCACCCTCGGCCTCGCGCTGATGGCGCTGTTCGTCTCCGTCGACGGCGGCTACCTGTCCATCCTCGCCGGCATGCTCGCCATGGGCACCGGCATGGGCCTGTCGATGACACCCTCCACCGAGGCCATCACCAGCTCACTGCCCCGCGCCGAGCAGGGCGTTGCCTCGGCCCTCAACGACGTCACCCGCGAATTCGGCACCGCCCTCGGCGTAGCGATGCTCGGCGCGCTCCTGGCCAACGGCTACCGCAGTGCCATCGACGACAGGCTCGGCGGCATCCCCCAGGGGGCCGCGGACACCGCACGCGAAGGCATCGCCAACGCCATCGAGGTGGCCCCGAGCACTGGCAGCAACGCCCAGGCCCTGATCCACACCGCGCAGCGGTCCTTCGTCGACGGCTGGCAGCAGGCCATGTGGGCAGGCGTCGCCGTCATGGGCGCGCTGCTCGTCTACGTCGCTCTTCGCGGGCCGAAGGGCTCCGGTCTCGCCACCGCGGACGAGTCGGAGACCACGGAGGCCGTCACCGTCGGGTGACCGCGTGACAACGGGGCGGAACAATTGGCAGGCGTTGGGCATCGCGATACCGCGATGCCCAACGCCCCGGCTCAATCGATGGCCGCTGCCCGGTCCACGCGGTGCTGCGGGTCCTGTCCGACGAATTGCACAGCATGACGTCCTGGATCGCCGCCCAGGACGACCCGGCCCAAGCCGCCGCCACGATCAGGCGCTTCCGCGAACTGATCCGGTCCACGCCCTCATTGCGTGCCTGTCACCGCGACATGACCGACCGACCGACTCATCGGCGTCGCAGCCGAGGCGCCGGCCCAGCGTGCCGCGATGAGCCCGGATGATCCCGAGCCGCAGATCGCGGCAACGGCTCTGATCGTGCTGTGGCCCATCCAGTTCCGGAGCCTGGGAAAGCGCCTGCAGAGCGCTCGCACACCTGAGCAGGTGCACCAGGCGGTGACCGTCGACGTCCGTCGCGCAGCCAAGCTCATCGAGGCCGGCCTGACCTCCTTCAGGGCTCTGAGGAAACCGCCGACACCCATGCCCGTAACGCACCCTGAGCAAGAGCAGGACCTGCCGACTCGTTGACACACCCGGCCACGCCCACGCCCGGGGGAGTGGGTTTCCTGGTTTTCCCCCTCAGGAAGGTTCCGGCTGCCTGGGCCGGCTCCACTCCGGTGTCCAGATGCCGCCGGTGGGGCGGCCGGGATACGCGGCGGTGAGATGGCGGCGTAGAGAAGCCAGAGAGGGGTGGGGGTTGTGGGTGCGCCAGATCAGCGAGTGGGGGTAGAGCGGCATCGGGTCCTTGAGGGGGATGCGGCGCAGGTCGTGGCCGGCGGGCCACACCAGTGGGGTCATTTCGCTGACGAAGTTGGCCAGTGTCGCGGAGCCGGCGATGGTGTCGAGCAAGGGCTCGATGCCGAAGTCCGGGCCGACCGAGTCGATGGTGATGCCGAAGGCGGTGGCGAGTTCGTCGTAGTAGGCGGCCCACTCGGTGCCGGGCAGGTTGCCGGGCATCCAGATCCGTCGTCCGGCGAGCTGGGCGGGAGTGAGCGCCGGGGCGTTCGCGAAGTCGTGGCGTGGTCCGGTGAACAGGTGCAGTGGTTCGTCGAAGACGGAAGTGGCCTCCACACCGCGGGGCAGTTGCCGGCCAGGCATGGTCACGGCACGGAACGTCGCGTCGATGGTCCCGTCCCGGACGGCGACGATGGCGGTGTCGGAGTCGAACAACGTCACCACGTCCAGCTCGATCTCGGGGTGGGCGCGATGGAAGCCGCGCAGCAGTCCGGCCAGGGAGAGCTGACGGCCGATCACGTCGACCCGCAGCGCCCGATGGCCTGGCCGCACGGATGCGACGGCGCGCTCGGCGGAGTGGAGGAAGGTTCGGGCGTGGGGCAGGAACGCTTGCCCGTCGATGGTCAGCCGGGCCCCGCGGGCATCGCGGGTGAAGAGCTGGACACCGAGCTCCTTCTCCAGCGCGGCGACGCGTTTGGACACGGCCTGAGGCGTGATCGACAGACCGGCGGCGGCTTCCTGGAACTGCCCTGCATCCGCGACGGCGACAAAGGTGCGCATGGCCATGACGTCCATCCACGCATCCTATGCAGACAACCATGGGTTGATCGAGGCTGTCGTGATTGTTGTTTGATTCCTGCGTGCTCGGATCGCTTTGATGGCTCAGGTCAACCTCTGGTTGATCGAGCGTCGTATCCAACGGGTGTCATCCAACGGCTACGGTCCGGACGCCCCGATCGTGAGGATCCTCATGCCTGATCAAAACCGTCTCTACGTCCGCACTGCCGAATTCGCGCGGGTGGCCGAGCGGATCGAGTACGTGACCGCGCTGACGTCACGGCTCAACGTCCTGCCCTTCGACGACAAGGCTGCCCGCGCGACCCTGCTGTCGGAGATCGTCGGCAAGCCTGTCCACGACTCCGTCACCGTCTATCCGCCCTTCTACACCGACCACGGACTCCGCATCGCGTTCGGCAAGCACGTATTCGTCAACCAAGGTTGCACTTTCCTGGACCAGGGCGGCATCCACCTGGGCGACGGCGTCCTGATCGGCCCGAAGACCAACCTCATCTCCTCCGACCACCCACTCCCGGCCTCCGAGCGCAGCGAATTCATCACCCGCGCACCCATCACGATCGAAGCCAACGCATGGCTCGGCGCCGCAGTGACGGTTCTTCCCGGTGTCACGATCGGACGTGGTGCCGTGGTCGGCGCCGGAGCCGTCGTCACGAAGGACGTTCCCCCCAACACTCTGGTAACCGGATCGGCCGCGTTCGCACGCAAACAATGGAACGACTGAGCGCCAAGGCCGGCCGGCCGTCGAAGGCAGGTGGGGGCAAGAGCGGTGGGGATTTTCAACCCCACATCAAGCACGGGACTTGCCGGTGGCTCTGTTCGCAACTGACCAGAGCCACGGTGGGCCGGCCATCGATTCCGTTCCATTCGTGAAAGGAGCCGATGATGAAGTTCCTCTACGACGACGAGTCCTTCTCCTTCGAGGCACTGCGCGCCGCGGGCTACGCCGCCGACAGCGGCGCCGACCTCGGCGAGGCCCTGGTCACCTGCCGGCAGATCCCGGAAGGCTACGAGGAAGCCTGGTCGGCCCAGTGGGCCGCAAACGTTCGACGGCCTGGGCCAGGGCAGCACCGTCCGCGAGCAGGGCCTGCACTTCCGGCCGGACTGGGAGGCCGTGGCCACCCCGGTCGTCGACTTCGCGCTCACCGTGCCCGAGGCGGACGCCGAACAACTCGTGCTGGTCGGCACGAGTCTCGGCGGTTACCTCGCCGCGAGGGCGGCCGCCTTCGAGCACCGCATCGCCGCGTGCGTGCTGCACGACGGTGTCGACGACTTCCACGAAGTCGCCGCCGCAACCGCCGGCCGCGCCGCCGCGACGCCCGGCGGCATGGAGATGAGTGGTGCGCAACGGCCGGTGGACCTTCGGTGTGACTTCGATGAGTTGGTCGAGGCAACCGAGGCGTACACCATGGCGGGAATCGCCGGCCGTATCACCTGTCCGACGCTTGTGCTCGACGCGGAGAACGATGTGTTCTTCAAGGGACAGCCGCGGCGTCTGTTCGGCGAGCTGACCTGCCGGAAGGAACTGATCCTCTTCCGTGAGGACGAAGGCGCCGGAGAGCACTGCCATGAGGGTGCGATTTCCCTGTTCCACCAGCGCACCTTCGACTGGCTCGACACCCTGCTCGCCGGCTGAACGCCACCCCGGCAGTCGGAGCCGGGGTGGCGATGGTGGTGCTCACGGGCAGCCGGTTTTCTGTGCGCGACCGACGACGGGCAGCCGACCCGTCGCGCGTCCAGGGGATCGATGCGACGGATCCGGCCAGTGAGTCTCTGTGGCCATCCACGCCGTGAATCAACCGGTCATTCCGTCACCGACACCTCTTTCCGTGCGGTAATCGTGGGAAGAGGTGCCGTGCCATCAGCCGAGGGCCGCTGATGCGATCCGCCGCAGTGCGGTGATCTTCGCGTGGCCGGGCAGATCGCTCAAGCGCGGGTCGCTCTCCCGGCGTTCCGGCGGGCGCCGAGACAACGCCCTCTGCGTGCGGTGCGCATCTGCAGGTGCGTGGTCGGGCAGCTGTGCCGGACCTGCAGACCGCGCCTGATCAGGGCATGAATGGCAACCACCGCTCCTTCTATGACGCCCCCCGGACCAGGCGATGGCCACGGGAAGGGACCGCTCCCGCCTCGTGGCCGGTCTGTCGGCCGGGCTTATCGTCCCGGCCGTCCTGGCGGCAGGCATGCTGCTCTTGCCATCTGTGCGAGCGTCGGGCTGCGTGACGTACGGCGTGCTGTGCGCCAAGGGGGCCTGCCCGGGTGGCTGTTCGTCCGGAGTACCGGCGTCGGCGCCGTGGCGAAGGCCGCCGGCAGTTCCTGGCCGGGCAGCGCCGCCCCCGGCCAGGGCATTGTGCAGAGCGCTACGCGAACACCCGAGCATGTCGGCGTGATTACCGTGCGTACTGAAGTTCCAGTGGAAGCCAAGACTTCCACAAGAATACAATCGGTAGCGATCTCGTTACGCTGTGTGCGAGTTCTCGTTGTGAGGGGCAGCCGGCGCCCACGACGACCTGCCAGGAGGGTGAGATCTGATGAGTCACAAGATCCGTGCGGCGATGGTTTCGGCTCTGCTGGTTCTGGTGCCGCTGACCGGGGCGACCAGCGCGGATGCCGTTGCGTTGAAGAAGAAGTGGCACTCCTCGGCGACCTGTGCGGTCGAGAAGATCGGGTCGGGGGATCACGGCAACAAGCAACTCAAGGGGAACGGTACGGGCAAGAGCAAGAAGGCTGCCGAGAACGCGGCCCAGAGTGATGTCCAGGCGCAGATCAGCCAGAAGTACGGTAAAGGGTACCGGGCCCATCACTGCACATTCCGTAGTGTGTTCAGGTGAGAGACGGGGGCGGCCGCAGCGCGGTGCACGGGCGACCGACCCCAGCTTCAGGTGAGGAGCATGGTGAACAACAGGCAGTACAAGAAGCTCGCCCGACGCCTGTGCGGGGCGGCAGAGCAAGGCCGAGTGGGGGAGCTGACCCGTCTGCTGCGCCTGGGCGCCGCGCCGGACGATCGGCGCCCGGACGGTGGGACCGCCCTGTATCTTTCCGCGGCGCAGGGCGAGGTCCGCTGTGCGGAGCTTCTGCTGGCGGCTGGAGCCTCGCCGAATCTGGAGTCCCATGGCCCTCGCGACGGGCTCCCGCTGGCGGCGGCGGCGGCCCATGCCGATACCGCCATGGTGGGGTTGCTGCTGGCTCACGGCGCCGACCCTGAGCTGAAGGAGCGCGACGGCGCTGGGGGCAGTGCGCTGGACTGGGCCCGTGGCTGGCGAGAGCCCGGCATGCCTCACGGGGAGGTCGCCGAGATGCTGGAGCGGCCCCGGGCGGCGAGTGCCGGGCCTGTCAAACGAGCGGTGTAGCTGAGGTTGATGGTTACTGCCGGGCTGCGGGGAGCCGGCCGTCGAAGGTGATGTCGAAAGCGTTCAGCGCGGTTTTCCAGCGCATGGTCCAGCGGACCTGGCCCTTGCCTGTGGGATCGAGTGACATGATCGCCATGTAGACGCGCTTCAGGGCGGCGGTCTCGTTCGGGAAGTGCCCGCGGGCCTTGACCGCTGGCCGGGTGCGGGCGTTGGCCGACCCGATCGCATTCGTGATGCAGGCGATGCGGCGGATCTCGGTGTCGAAATGGAGGAACGGGGTGAACTCCTCCATGAGACACGTCGCTGACGCCACGGTTCTTGATCTTGGTGAGGCTGTGCGGCCAGTGCTTGGCGCCCTCGCCGCCGTCGCCGGCCCACAGCCCCAGAATCTCCCGCCGACCCTCGCCGGTGGGTCAGACCCTTCGCGGCCGGCGATACGACCATCTTGTCGACGCCGGTCAGACTCTTCTGCCACTTCTTCACGATCTTCGGCTCGAAGGAGCCGTGGCGGTCGCGGGGCACCGCCATCTCCACCGGGCCGACATCGGTCAGCACCGTCCTGGAGCGTTTGTCGTTACGCGAGTTGCCGCCGTCCTTGCCCGCCGGATCGTGCTGGTCATAGCCGAGACGGTCGGTGATCTCGCCTTCCAGGGCGGACTTCAGCAGCCGCTCGGTCAACTGCTGCAGCAGCCCGCCCTCGCCGGTCAGCTACAGGCCCTCGGCCCGGGCCCGTCCCACCGGCTCGTCGATCAACTGGTCATCCGCAGCCTTCACCGACGCAGCCTTCCTGGGCTGGGCTGGGCGGTCTCGGACTCGGACACGTTCTCACCGGCCATCGATGCATCCTCCATGATCGCGAGTTACGCCGAACGTCTTACAGTCCCCACAAGGCCCCAGAGGCGCGGCCCTGGGCCTGGGCATCCGTCCGGCTCGGCTGGTTTCCTCCGCCAACAGTGGCAGCCGATGGCACAGTTACCCCTGTGCACGCTGCGGAAGAAGAAACAGCCCAGACCACGGTTGCTGAGCTCGTCCAACAGCGCTGGGGGACCGTCCTCGATGAGGAAGACCTCCTGGCGCGGTTCCGGGAGCCGGGGTGGTCCTACCAGGAGCAAGTCTCCCGCTCCTGCCCCACAGCGACAAACCGCTGCACTCCTTGCGCCGTCCCTATGAGTCGGCTGGCCGTCAGTACCGCTACGTCGCCGTGGTCTGCACAGCCTGCCCCCGCGCCTACACACTCGCCGACCTGGGCGATCGACTTGATCCGCACGCCGGGGTCCTCCACCGGCTCGGTGAGGTCGCGGTAGAGCGGCGTCCACGGCTCGCCGACGCCCCAGCACTCCTTGCTCAGCAGGTCGTGGAGCAGCAGGCCCAGCGGCGCCTCGATGGACACCGCTCCTTCCGGCAGCACGCCGCGTTCAGGCAGCGAGAAGTCCTCGACAAGCCGCCGCGCCAAGTCCTCATCCTGGAAAGCGTCCGGAGCGACCGTCATCCGCACCAGCGTCGGCGAGTCGAGCATCCCGACCGCGAGAATCCGCCCGTCCCGACTCCAGGTCCGGACCACCACGGCCGTCTCGGCCGTTCCGAACCGGTAGTTCCAGCCGATGTCCCCGGAATGCAACTGCATCGGCGCTTCGTCGTACTGCCACTCCCGCAGCGCGGCCATGGCCTCGCGTACCCCGTCGACAGTTGGCGTACCCAGCACAATCGTCATAGCCGGGATCAGACACTCCATCCCGAAGGTCCGCAACCGATTAGCCGGCCGACCGCTGCTCCCGCAGCGGCCCGACCAAGAGCTTCTGCTCCCGCAGTGGCCCAGTGGCTTCGGCCCCCCCCGTTCCGCGCGGCGGGCGGTGATCCGCTCATGCACCTCCGGGTCCACCATGCGCCGGAGCGTACGAGCGCAACTCAAGACGGCGGGCGAGAAATCGCAGAACCCGCACCTGCCAGACGATCGATCCACACCTCAGACTGCCGCCCACGACCAGCACGAGTACGCCGAAGACAACTTACGCCAGACCCACAGCCAGCACCTTTACGATGCACACCGCTCACTGGGTCAGCTCGGCTTGTCTCGGTTGGCGAGAGCGTTTCGTCTCACCGAAGTGCACCCGCGAGGCTGACAGAGGGCACCAACTCGGGGTGCTGGCAAGTAACGGGCAGACCCCAGGGTGGCAGGCTCTTCGGTCATACATCCCGGCGTCGCACCACGAGCACCGCGATGGCCACCGCCGCGGTGGCCCACGCGCCGTAGACGATCCACGACTCGGTGATGGTCAGCGGATACTTGCCCAGGTCGCGCGCTCGCTCCGGGTTCGTCACCAGCCGCTCCCAGGCACTGAGCGGCATGGCGTTGCCGATCTCCTTGACCCAGCGGTAGCGCTCGCCCTGGAACAGCGCCGGTACCAGCAACAGCAGGGCGATGACGGCGACGATGGAGCCCGCGGCGTGCCGGATGACCGCACCCACCGCCATACCGACCAGCGCACACAGGGGTGCCAGTAGGGCGGCCGCGGTGACAGCGCGCAGTGCGCCTGGGTCGCCCAGCGACAGGCCGCCGTACTCCCTCAGCAGCATTTGGGTGACACCGAAGGAGGCGCCGGCGACGAGCGTGCCGAGCGTCAGCATGACCGCCGACACCACGGTCACTTTGGCGGCGATCACCGCCTGCCGGTCAGGCACGGCGGTGAAGGTCGTACGGATCAGCCCACTGGTGTACTCGCCGAAGACCGCGATCCCTCCCACCGTTGCGGTGATGACCATGAGCAGCTGCCAGGCGGGATCGACGAACGCCGTGTACAGCGGATCGAACAACAGATCAGGGCGGGCCGGAACCCCCGGCGGCGGCTCCGACGGCAGTTGCTGATGCGCCAACCGGTCCGCGTTCGACAGGGCGGAGTTCACATTGATGCCGATCACGGTCAGCGCGCCGGTACCGAGCACCCAGTAGGTGGAGCGCAGTGACCAGAGTTTGATCCACTCGGCGGCGAGGAGATGACGGAACCGTGCAGGTGCCCCGACCGGGAGGCGAGCGGGGGCATTGTCGAGTACGGCGGTCATCGGGCGGCTCCTGCGGAGTATTCGACGCTCTCCTGGGTGAGTTCCATGAACGCCTCCTCCAGGGAGGCCGACTGCGGGCTGAGCTCGTGCAGCCGCACCCTGTGCGTGAAGGCGAGTTCGCCGATGCGCTCCGCGGGCAGACCAGTCACGGTGTACGACCCGTCGTCCTCCGGCCGAACCACCGCGCCCTCGCCCGACAGCAGTGCGGGGAGGAGTTCCGTGTCGGGGGTACGGACGCTCACCCGCAGCTGTGTGCTGCGGGCCGCGAAGTCGCGCAGGCTCTGTGCCGCGATCAGCCTGCCGCGGCCTATGACGATCAGCTCCTCGGCGGTCTGCTCCATCTCCCGCATCAGATGGCTGGAGACGAGCACGGTGCGGCCCTCGCCCGCCAGCTGCTTGAAGAGGCCGCGCGCCCATCGCACCCCCTCGGGGTCGAGGCCGTTGAGCGGTTCGTCGAAGAGCAGTGCGGGCGGATCACCGAGCAGGGTGGCGGCGATACCGAGCCGTTGTTTCATCCCCAGGGAGAATCCGTCGATCCTGCGGCCGGCCGCGTCTGCCATGCCTACCTCTGCCAACACCTCCGAGACCCGCCTGCGCGGCAGGCCGTTGCTGACCGCCAGCGTCGTCAGATGGGCGTGGGCGGTGCGGCCGCCGTGTACGTCGTGGGCGTTGAGCAGGGCGCCGACGTGTCGCAGGCCGCGGGGGCGGTCGCCGAACGGTTGCCCGTCGACGGTGATGGTGCCACCCGTGGGCTGGTTCAACCCGAGGACCATGCGCAGCGTGGTGGTCTTCCCCGCACCGTTCGGGCCCAGGAACCCGGTGACGACGCCCGGGCGTACGGTGAAGGACAGCCGGTCGACGGCGGTGGTCTTGCCGTAGCGCTTGGTGAGTTCGGTTGCTTCGATCACGGTGTCCACGATGGCGGGGCGGATTCGGCTCGGCATCGGACCACGGGCCGCAACAGGGGCGTTCCAAGTAGCCCCTGGGAGTAGGCCCGTGGGCCAATGCCGCGGTGTGGGCTGCCTGCCTATCATCGGCGCATGAAAGTCCCGCTGGATGTTCCGCGGTCGTTCCTTGCCGAGGTCCTGGCCTGGTGCTCAGGTATCGCATACGTCGTCCTGCTCCACGTCGTCGTGCTGAACACCGGCCGGGAACTGACCGGCATGCGTCTGCTGCCGGCCGCACTGCTGGTCGTTCTGCTGCTGCCCCTGGTGCGGTGTCGGCCGCTGCCCGCCTTGGCGCTGCTGCTCACCGCCTCCTTCCTGGCGACCCTGCGGGCGGACTCGGTGATGGCCGCGGCCCAGCACGTGATGGACATCGTGCCGCCCGCGCAGACACAGGCGTGGCAGATCGCGTCTGTACAGGCAGTCCTCACCGATCTCACCGTCGGATGGATCGCCGCCACCCGGTCGAGGCGGACCGCGGTCGTCGCCGCGCTGGTGGCGCTCGGCGTACAGATCGGGGCCGCCAGTTACTACCGTGGGGGTTCGTCGCCGTTCCTCGCCGCCCTGGTCTTCCTGGCCCTGATGATGGTCACCGCCTGGACGGTCGGCTACTCGGTCCGCGAACGCCGCCAGCACACGGCCGACCTGCGGGCGCGGGCAGCGGAGCAGGCCGTTGTCGCGGAGCGGCTGCGGATCGCCCGGGAACTGCATGACATGGTGGCGCACAGCATCGGTGTCATCGCCATCCAGGCCGGGGTGGGTCGGCGTGTCATCGACACGCAGCCGTCGGAGGCCCGTAACGCCCTTGCCGCCATTGAGGACACCAGCCGGGACACCTTGGCGGGCCTGCGCCGGATGCTCGGCGCGCTGCGGCAGACGGCTCCCGAGGACGGTGCACCGCTCGGCCCGGCGCCGGGGCTCGCCGATCTCGACGTACTGGTGGAGCGTGCCCAGGGCACGGGGGTACGGGTGGACGTCGAGTGGCGCCGGGAGCGGCGGCCGCTGCCGGCGGAGATCGAGCTGTCCGGGTACCGCATCATCCAGGAGGCGATCACCAACGTGGTCCGCCACTCGGGCGCCCCCGCTTGCCGGGTGACCATCGACTGCCAGGAGGACGATCTGTTCATCGAGATCACTGACGAGGGACGCGGCCTGTCCGGTCTGCCCGGCGCGGCCGGCTACGGGCTGACGGGCATGCGGGAACGGGCGGCGCTGCTGCACGGCGAGTTCACGGCCGGACCGCGCCCCGAGGGCGGCTTCCGTGTTGCGGTACGGCTCCCGCTGCCGGTGGCGGTCACATGATTCGGGTACTGCTCACCGATGACCAGCCGCTGGTCCGCCACGGGCTGCGGGTGCTGATCGCCGACCGCCCCGGGCTGGAGGTGGCGGGCGAGGCGGCGAACGGGGAGGAGGCGGTGCGGCTCGCGGAGCAGATGGCGCCGGATGTGGTGATGATGGACATCCGGATGCCCGGCATGGATGGCATCGAGGCCACCCGGCGGATCACCGCGGGCTCCAGCACACTGCCGAAGGTCCTCATCCTCACGACGTTCGACGACGACGAGTACGTCTACGGCGCGCTGCGTGCAGGAGCGAGCGGCTTCCTCGTCAAGGACATGGACATGGACCAGATCCTCACCGCGATCGAGGTCGTCGCCGCGGGCGACGCCCTCATCGCACCGAGCGTGACACGCCGCCTGATCGCGGAGTTCGCGGCCCGCCCCGATGTCACACCGCCGCCCCCGCGACCGGTGGAGGGCATCACCGTCCGCGAACGGGAAGTGCTCACCCTCGTCGGTCGCGGACTGTCCAACGCGGAGATCGCCGCGCGGCTGCACATCAGCATGGCCACGGCCAAGGCCCATGTGGGCAGGCTGCTGACAAAGCTGGACGCGCGAGACCGGGTGCAGTTGGTCATCTTGGCGTACGAGCTGGGGCTGGTGACGCCGACGACGCGGGGATAGGGCTCCGACCAGGACGAGTGTCAGAGCCGGTGCCTGGGGCTACGCCCTTGGCGCCGTCCCCGGTCCCTGATCCGGGACCGGAGCGGGGAACGTACGGCTGAACGTGCTCAGCTCGCGCCGAAGACTCTGGAGCTCGTCGTCCTTGGCGGCCAGGGCTGGCAGGAGGAGCCGGTGATGCTTCTCAAGGAGGTTGAACTCCGCGTGACTGCGGGCGAGTTTGCTGGGAAGCTCCCCCTCAGGGAACTCGGGCGTCTTTTCACCCGCATAAGGGGGGAGGACAACCCAGTGAAGCCGGGGGCGATGGACGACCCCACGCCCCAGCGCATCGGGGAGTACGTCGCGGTGATGCTCGAAGCGAACCCCTCGCTGCTCGGTGAGGACACTCTGGCCGAACTCGGGAAACTCGTCGCGAACATTCGAGCCGACGGCGGCTACGTTCCCATCCCGAAGGCGGAAGGTGTGCTGCACAGCGACAGCTCCCTCCGTCGTCGGCCGTGTCCGGTACTGCGCAGGAAAAGAGACGGCGGTGTCCCTTCGCGGCAGGTGACTGTTGTCACTTCCGCCGGTCTTCAGGACTGTTCCGCAGCTGGTGGGTCGAGCAGCGGTGTCTGGGGGGTATCCACGGCGGAGGTCCGCGAGGAGCTCCTCGATCAGGGCCTCTTCGTAGGCCGGCCTGCCGGACGTACGCATGGTGGTGGCGAGAGAGGGGCCCACGGGGTGCCGCCGAGAGAGCCGGAGTCCAGGACGCCTGGTTCGAAGGGCGCCGGGTGCAGGCCGGCGATGTAGTCGGAGGCGGTCATACGCCACACCGCGGCGTGGGGGACGGCGGCGAGGACGGCGCGGACGAGGGCGAGGCCCGCACCGTCGAAGTCGGCGCGCACCGCGACGCGCCATCCTGTTGCCGCCAGGCGTGCGACGGCGTCCAGTTCTGTCTGCGACGGCGTCCCCACTGTGCACAGCAGCCGTACGTTGCCGTCGATGTTGCGCAGGGCCGCGGCGGCGACGGAGGGGTTCTCGGTGAGGAAGACCCACCGGTCCTTGCTGTGCTGGGGAGCGGGCCGGGTGGCGCGATGCAGCACCCACGGGACCAGGATGTTGGGCGGGACGACCAACGCGGAGACGCCGCCATGGCCAACGGCACAATCACGATCCTCGCGCCGGACGCGCCCGGGCAGCGCGCCGCCGTGATCGGCCTGTTGGCCCCACGCCCGTTGCCCGCCGGCCGCACCCCGGCGCATCGATCTGCAGCGGCTCACGCAGACTCTGCAACGCCGCAGACCGCTCCTGACACCGGGCACGGTCGCCGCCCACGCACTCGATAGGCCCCTGGCCCACCGCGCCGCCGACAAGGCCCGCCTCACCGCCCTGCCCTCCACCGCGCCGCTGAGGCCCGACGACACCGGTTGGGACGGCCTGCCTAGGCGGACCTGCTCGTCGAGTTTCCCGCCGTGGACCTCCCCGACGTCGCGGATCTCCGGGCGCGCGGCACCCTCGCCGCCCGCCCGGCGCCTGCCACTGGCGCACGCCGTGTACTCGGAGACGGGGCCCAGACCGGAACCGCTGCGGACTGACAGAGTTCCTCGCTCTCGCCCAGGCCGTTGGGCAAGTCGAGGTCGTCTTTGTCCATCTCGTCGATCAGCAGTGCGGGGCTAAGGGTTGTCCCGTAACTGCTGGCCACGGGTGAGATGATCTTGGTGTGGCTGGTGTGATCACGGCGTCGGAGCCGTCCTGGATAGCCCCGT
>NZ_JBFBJB010000036.1:0-96246 GCF_040685895.1 Streptomyces sp. NPDC088124
GCGTGGCCCGCCGTCGTCCTGGCCGCCACCTTCCTCGTCAACATCGTCAGGGCCTCCCAGCCCGGCGTCTACTCCAGCGACATAGCGAGTGCAGGGCGCGGACGTTCGCGCCCTGCACTCGCTCGTTGGCCGCGGCGATCAGCTCCGGTGCGCTCGGTGCAGCTTCGCGGCACAGGCCGGAACGTCGGGAACGACGTCGAGGCGGCCGGTGTCCGCGTCGAACGCCACGGCCCTGGCACGCCCGGCGAGTTCGGGCACGGCCGCGGCGAGGATGCTTCCGCCGGCGGCCGGGGCGACCATGCCGCGCTCAGTGATCATCCGGCTGATCACAGCACCGAGTCCGAGCGGCTCGCGGCCGTCCCGTCCCACGGCGACGCCCGCGCGCCGCTTCGGCTTCGTGAGGCGGGCGCCGTCCTGCTCAGGATCCCGGGGTCGGGTGGGAACTCTTCGTTGTGCGGTCCGGACCAGTAAGTCCGCCGCGTGCGCGGAAGGGGTATCTCCACCAGCTTGCCGTCGTGGATCATCCACAGCGCAGACAGTCGTCCTCCTCGTCATGGATCAGAACCTGCACCGTCTCCGGCCGGGGGCCACGGCAAGGACTCCAGGTGTTTCAACAGCCCGGATCTACCGCGTATCCGCACGAACTCCGCACCCCAGCCGAACCCCCAGTTCCCGCCGGGCCGCATCTCGAAGAACTCCCTGTTCCAGGTGCGCGTGTCGTCGCGCCGCGTCAGTGGCTCCATGACCTCATCAGCGTCCTGCGCCAGCACGATGACCTCAGCAATTCTGCTCATGCCGGGATACGACCGTGAACCACGGATGTACCCGCAACTGAGATCTGCTGCGGGCGGAAATCTCGTACTGGGTGGGAGAGGAGGCCGTGCTCGATCTGCCTGGCGCCAGCGTCCGGCCTGTGCGGCTCCTGCCGACCGCAAGCGCCGGGCCCGTACGACCACTGTCAACCGGGTATCGCGGTTCGCGCGGACAGGATCCGCTCGGCACGAGTTCGTCAGGGCCTGTCCGGATGGCGGGGCGTGCGGCCGGACAGGCCCTGGGGATTTCGGGGTGTGGCTCGCTACACGGTGAGCCAGGCTGTCTGGTCCGGGGCCAGTCGGTTGTCTTCGACGGGACCGCTCGTCAGCAGGGTCGATGCGTGTTCGGGCAGCTGGTAGGGCTCGGTCGAGAGGTTGACGACGCACAGGAAGCCGGGCGTGCGGTGGAAGGCGAGGACTCCGGCGGGGGTGTCGTCCAGCCAGGTCAGGGGGGAGTCGCCGAGGGCCGGGTGTTCGCGGCGCAGGCGGAGGGCGGCGCGGTAGAGCTCCAGCATGGAGTCCGGGTCGCCGTTCTGGGCCTCCACGGTGCGCGGCGCCCAGTCGGCGGGCTGTGGCAGCCAGGGCGCGGCGATGGCGTCTTCCGCGCCCGCGGGGGCCTGGGGGCTGAACCCGTACGGTGTGGCCCGTCCGGACCAGGGGATCGGGACGCGGCAGCCGTCGCGGCCTCGGTCGGTGTGGCCGGAGCGTTCCCAGACGGGGTCCTGGAGGACGGATTCGGGCAGGTCCTCCACCTCGGGCAGGCCCAGTTCCTCGCCCTGGTAGACGTAGGCGCCGCCCGGCAGGGCAAGTGTGAGCAGGGCTGCCGCGCGGGCGCGCCGGGTGCCCAGTTCGAGGTCGGCGGGGCCGGCGGGGACGTAGGACTCGTTGGCAACCCACTTCTTCGCGGCCTTGCGGCCGTAGCGGCTGGCGTGGCGCATGACGTCGTGGTTGGACATGACCCAGGTGGCCGGGGCGCCGACGATGCCGAGTGTCGTGAGGGTGGTGTCGATGACGGCGCGCAGGTCCCTGGCGTCCCACTCCGTCATGAGGAAGTCGAAGTTGAAGGCGGTGTGCAGGCCGTCCTCGCGGACGTAGGCGGCGAGCCGTTCGGGGGTGTCCGTCCATGCCTCGGCGACGAAGGCGCGGTCGCCGGAGTACTCGTCGGCCACCTTGCGCCAGGCGCGGTAGATGTCGTGGACCTCGTCCCGGTCCCAGAAGGGGTGCACGCCGCCTTCGTGGTCGGCCAGGTCCGGCAGTCCGGGGTCCTTGACGAGGCCGTGTGCCACGTCGATGCGGAAGCCGTCCACTCCACGGTCGAACCAGAAGCGCAGCACGGACTCGAACTCGGCGTGGACGTCGGGGTGTTGCCAGTTGAGGTCCGGCTGCTGCGGGGTGAAGAGATGGAGGTACCACTCGCCGTCGGGCACCCGGGTCCAGGCCGGGCCGCCGAAGCGGGAGTCCCAGTCGTTGGGCGGCAGAGCGCCGTCCGGGCCGCGTCCGGGGCGGAAGATGTAGCGCGCGCGTTCCGGGCTGCCGGGGCCTGCCGCCAGCGCGTCCTGGAACCAGGCGTGCCGGTCGGAGGAGTGGTTGGGGACGAGGTCCGCGATGATGCGGATCCCGTGCGCGTGCGCCTCCTCGATGAGTCGCTCCGCCTCCGCGATCGTGCCGAACAGCGGGTCGATCTCGCGGTAGTCGGCCACATCGTAACCGTGGTCAGCCATCGGGGACTTGTACCACGGGTTGATCCAGAGTGCGTCCACGCCGAGAGACTTGAGGTAGGGCAGCCGGGAGCGGATGCCGGCGATGTCGCCGACGCCGTCGCCGTCGCCGTCGGCGAAGCTGCGGATGTAGACCTGGTAGATGACGGCGTCGTGCCACCAGGGAGTGGTGGCGGTGGTGGTGGCGGGCACAGTGTTGTCGCTCCTTGGTCGATTCGTGTCGGACTCGGACCTGTCGGTGTGTCTCAGGCGGACGTCGGCAGGCGGTGGTGACCCTGGCTGTCCGTGCTCGGTGCGAGGCCGTGGTAGATTCGGGGCGCGCCGTCGAGTGTCAGCGTCGCGCTGCCGTCGGTGACCGGGATCCGGGTGGCCTGTCCGATCGAGTCCACCTGCCGTACAGCGGTCGTGGCGGCGACAACGAGCGGGGTCTTGGTCGGCCAGGGGTCGGTCCACACCTCGGGGGCGGGGAAATGCCAGTCGGTGCGCCGGCCGGCAGTGTTCAGCAGGTAGCCGTCGGCCCGGTTCCACAGCACGACTGCGGGGCCGTCGGGCGTGTCGAACCACAGGCCGAACGTCTGCGGGTCGGTGAAGGTCAGCCAGCCCCGGAAGGTGGCCCGGTCGAACGTGCGGGCCGCGGTCGCGTAGGCCAGGAGCGACGGCTTCGGGCTGAGGTCGCGGTTCATCAGGCCGTAGTGGTACTCGACGTTGTCCGGGTCGGCGACCTGCGGCATACCGAGCACGCTGTCGTGGAACTGGTACCAGCACACGCCCCGGATCCCCTCGGCCTTGGCCAGGGCGAGGGTGAGCAGCACATTCTCGGCGGCGTGCCGGTAGGTGTCGTGCCACCAGCTGTTGGGCTTGGTGGGCGCGTATGCCTCGGTCAGCCAGATCTCCTTCTCGCCGTGCTCGGCCATCAGCGCCTTCAGCTGTCGCAGGCCGCCGTAGAAGTTCCAGTAGGTGCCTTCGGCACCGGTGGTCCAGTCGTCGCCCGGCGGTATGTGGTCCGGGGTGAAGTTGCCGCGTCCCGGGTGGTAGGCGAAGGCGTCGATCAGGTCCCAGCCGCCGGCGGCGATGAAGTTCTCCACCCAGGGCTTGTCCATGCCTGCCAGTCCGTTGTTCATCAGCTTGACGGTGTCGCCGGTGGCCGCCCGCCGGTCGTAGACCGGCTGCAGTGCCTTGTCCAGGTACGTCTGCGCGGCGTCGCCGCTGTTGAAGGGTCTGTTCAGCTCGTTGCCGACCTCGAAGTAGCCGGCGCCGGCAGCGACCGCCACCGCCAGTTTGTCCGCGGCCCAGGTGGCTGCCTCGGTGTCGGTGGCGTCCAGGGACGGCTGGAGTTCGATGTTGTGGCGCATTCCGCGGGCGTCGAAGGCGGCGGGCGGCAGCCCGGGGCCGCCGTCGTAGGAGATCCGGACCAGGCTGATGCCTGCCTTCTGCCACAGGTCCAGTACGGCGTCGGCGCTCGGCCGCTGCAGCCACGGGTAGTTGGCCACGGCGAACATGCTGTCCGTGCCGGCCTGGTAGTCGAAGGCGGGCAGTACCGCGAGGTTGGTCCGGGCGAACGCCTCGTCGTCGCCCGATCTGACGACCACTTCGGCCAGAGCGATCCCGCCGGCCGGCGCGGTCAGGGTGAAGGTGTGCTGCCAGGTGCCGGCCGCGGCGACGCTGCCCGGCACGGTGGTGGCGGCCAGCGTCGCGCCGTCGAAGTCGCGCACCCACAGCTCCAGGTCGACCGACTTGGCCGCGCCGCCGTTGGCCACCAGGGCGGTGAGTTCCATCTGCTCGCCGGCCGACTCGTACAGGTTGAAATCGCGGTTCGTGGTGAGTTCGAGGCCCAGCTCGCGGCCCCGGCCTATGGTGGCGGTGGCGGACGGGCGGGTCTCGGAGAAGAAGAAGTCGGCCCGGCTGGTCCAGCCGCCGGCCGCGTCGACCGCGCCCGGCGCGTGCACCCAGGTCGCGTTCGTCCATGCCTGGCGGGACCGGTCCAACAGGAACAGGCCGTGCAGCGCGGTTGACCAGGTGGAGGTGTGGGCGACGCCGAGGGTGTCCTCGTACGGGATGCCGCCGCCCGTGTCCCGGACCCATTCGGTGATCGGAATGTAGTCGTCGGGCGCGGTCGGCGCCTGGATCGCCCGGCTGAACAGGAAGCCGTCCGGGAGCAGCGTGTCCGCCCCGGTGACGTGCCACTCCAGCGCGGCATGGGAGGTGGTGACGCTGAACCAGCCGGTGACGGCGGTCGATCCGGCAGCGGCGTCGAAGGTGTAGTCCATGCGGATCGCCGGCGTTCCGTCCGCGAGCGCGCTCAGGGTCGGGGTGCCGCCGGTGGACACGTGGATGCCGGTGACACTGTCCTTGACCTGGAACTTCGACCCCGCCGACCGGGTGACGCCAGCTGCGTCGCGGATGGCGAGCCTGCCGCCCACACTGGCCAGGAGGCTGATGCCGCCGGCGGCCAGGGTGACGTCACCGCCGGCGGCGTGCGCCGCGATGGGGGTCGACTCGGCGACGAGCACGACGCCGGCGGCGAGGGCCGCGCCGAGGAAGCCCCGGCGGTTGAGGGGGGTTCGGGAGAAGGCTTCGGAGTTCATGGTCTGCTCCTGTCCAGCGCTGGGCTGCGCACGCTGATAATGCCTATCTTCAACTTGATGAACGCCACGTTTCCAGGCCGCTACCTCGGTGTCAACAGACGCTTGTCTGTGCGATCCCTCGTGCGTTACGGTCATCGCCAGCAGATGAAGTTAGGCATTATCACAATGGAGGAGCGATGTCGTCGAGACCTCGCCGTGTCACGCAACGCGAGATCGCGGAGCTGGCGGGCGTCAGTCAGACCACCGTGTCGGTGGTGCTGAACGACCGCGACGGCTCGAACGTGCGGGTCCCCGAGGCCACCCGGGCGCGGGTCAGGCGGGCCATCGAGCAGCTCTCCTATGTCGCGGACCCCGCGGCCCGCCGGCTCGCCGGGCTGGACAACCAGATCATCGGCGTCTTCACGTATGAGGCCGCGTTGTCCCCCGAGAGCATGGACTTCTACGGTCCGCTGCTGAACGGGATCGAGCGGGCCGCCGAGCAGATCGGGTGGGACCTGCTGTTCTTCACCTCTTCGCCGGTCGAGAAGGGCACCCGGAGCCTCTTCCACCCCAAGACCCGGCTGCGGCTGACCGACGGCTGTGTGCTGCTCGGCCAGCAGATGGCCGCGTCCGAGCTGGAACGACTGGTCGCCGAGCAGTTCCCGTTCGTCGCGATCGGCCGCCGGGACGAGACCGCCGCCACGGTGCCGTACGTGGCGATCGACTACACCACCCCGGCCACCGCGCTGATCGACCGGGCGGCGGCAGGCGGGCACCAGCAGGCGCTGTACGTCCACCGCGGCCGCGACACCCCGACCGCGCGGGACCGGCGCGGCGCCGTCGAGGGCGCCTCGACGGCGGGCACGCTGGCCTTCCTGCTGGTCGGTGAGGAGAGAATCGCCGACCTGCCCCGACTGGCGCGGGCGACCGGCGCGACCTTGATCATCGCGGAGGACGCGTTCCTGGCGGAGGACGTCGCGCACGCACTGTCCGGTGCCGGGGTCGCCGTACCGGACGAGGTCTCGCTCGCCGCGCTCGGAGAGGTGCGCGGCCATCGGGTGGACGGCCGGACCTTGGCGGGCTTCCACGTGCCCAGACCACAGCTGGCGGCCGAGGCACTCGATCTCCTCCAGCTCCTGATCGGCACGGACCCGCAGGAGTGGGCCGCTCTGGACCGCGAACGGCTGCTGGTCGCCGAGGTCGAGCCGGGGGACACGATCGTCACACGAACGGAGTCTCCGTCATGACCGACCGGATCACGGCCGAGGTGGCGATCATCGGCGGTGGACTCGGCTCCGTCGCCGCGGCGCTGGCGCTGCTGCAACGCGGCCGCCGCGTGGTGATGACCGAGGAGTACGCCTGGCTCGGCGGACAGCTCACCTCTCAGGCTGTCCCGCCCGACGAGCACATCTGGGTGGAGCAGTTCGGCGTCACCGCGCGCTACCGGGCGCTGCGGGAGGGCATCCGCCGCTACTACCGCAACCACTACCCGCTGACAGCCGCCGCCCGCACCGACCCGGAACTCAATCCGGGCCGTGGCCGGGTGAGCAAGTTGTGCCACGAACCGCGGGTGGCCCACGCGGTGATCACCGCCCTGCTGGCGCCGTACCGGTCGGCCGGGCGGCTCACCGTCCTGCAGCCCGCGGTGCCCGTCGCGGCCGAGGTGCGCGACGCGGTGGTCCGTACCGTCACCGTCGCGGACCCGCGCACCGGCGCCGAGACCGTGATCACCGCCGAGTATGTCCTCGACGGGACCGAGACCGGCGATCTGCTGCCGCTGACCGGGACCGAGTACGTCGTCGGCGCCGAGGCGCGGTCCGACACCGGTGAGCCGAGCGCTCCCGAGGCCGCGGATCCGGGCAATGTGCAGTCGATCGCATGGTGCTTCGTCTTCGATCACGTCGCCGGTGACCACACCATCGCCCGACCGGACGACTACGACTTCTGGCGCTCCCTCGAACTGCCCTTCTGGGGCGCGCCGATGCTCTCCTTCACCGCGCCGAACCCCCGGACCCTGGTGCCGGAGGACCGGACGATGAACGTCAACCCGGTCGGCGATGCCACCGGGGACCCCCGGTTCGACGCCGGCGACCGGGATCTGTGGCAGTTCCGGCGGATCGCCGCCCGGCAGAACTTCGCCGACGGCTTCTACGACAGTGACATCGTGCTGGCCAACTGGCCCCAACTGGACTACGTGAGCGGCTCGATCATCGACACCGACGACCGCCGGCTCCACCTGGACGCGGCGAAGGCGCAGTCCCGTGCCTACGTGTACTGGCTGCAGACCGAGGCGCCCCGCCCGGACGGCGGTCGCGGCTGGCCAGGGCTGCGGCTGCGCGGTGACCTGGTCGGCACCGCCGACGGGTTCGCGCAGGCGCCGTACATCCGCGAGTCCCGGCGGATCAGGGCGCTCACCACCGTGCGCGAGCAGGACATCTCGGTCAAGGCCCGGGGGGACGCCCGACCGGCCCGGTTCGAGGGCTCGGTCGGGGTGGGGATGTACCGGATCGACCTGCATCCCTCCACGGGCGGCGACAACTACATCGACGTCGAGTGCGCGCCGTTCGAGATACCGCTGGGCGCGTTGGTCCCGGTGACCACCCAGAACCTGGTGCCGGCCGCCAAGAACATCGGTACCACCCACATCACCAACGGCGCCTACCGACTGCATCCGGTCGAGTGGAACGTCGGTGAGTCGGCCGGGGAGTTGGTGGCGTACTGCCTCGAACTCGGCCTGAGCCCACGGCAGATCGCGACGGACGACCATCTCGTCGACCGGCTCCAGAGCAGGTTGACCGCGGCCGGGATCGAACTCCACTGGCCGCAGATCGCCGGCTACTGATCCCCCTCCCGGCAAGCTCTGCCCCAACCCGCAGGCGCGGCCACGCGCCGAGAACACGAAAGACGCACACCATGAGCAGAACGAGAAAGCTGGTCGGCGCTCTCGCGCTGACGACGGCCCTGACACTGACGGCGGCCTGCGGCTCTTCCACCGGCGGGTCCGGGGGTTCCGATGCCAAGAACGTCAAGCTGCGCATGACGGTCTGGACCTCGAACCAGGACCAGCTCAAGCTGTTCGACACGATCGCCGCCGCCTACCGCGCCAAGCACCCCGAGGTCTCCTCGATCACGTTCGAGAGCCTGCCCTTCGAGGACTACAACACCACCCTCACCACCCAGATCGCCGGTGGCAACGCGCCCGACCTGGCCTGGATGGGCGACCTGTCGAGGGACCTGATGGCCTCCGACGCGCTGGTCGGCCTGACCGACAAGCTGAAGGCGACCCCCGGTTGGCGGTACGACGACCTGGAGGCAAGCGCGACCAAGGAGTTCAGCCGGAACGGCACGCTGTACGCGTACCCGTTCTCGACCTCGCCGTACGCGCTGTACGTCAACACCGACCTGCTGGCGAGGGCCGGGCAGAAGACCGACCCGAAGAATCTGACCTGGGACCAGGTCGCCGCCGCCGGCGCGGCCGTCCACGCGGACACCGGCAAGGCCGGATTCGTCGTCCGGGACTTCGACTACACGTCGTGGAACATGCTCGCCACGGTGTGGACCGGCTTCGGCGCGTCCGCCTGGAGCGAGGACGGCAGGACCTGCGAGTTCACCAGCCCCGAGATGCAGAAGGCGTTCACCTTCCTGCACGACGCCGCGTTCAGGACCCAGGCCATGCCCGGCCCCGGTACGACGGCCGACTTCTTCGCCGGCGACGCCGCCTTCACCGTGGCCCAGGTCTCCCGCTCCTCTCTGCTCACCGACACGTTCAAGTACGCGCTGTACCCGCTCCCGGCAGGACCGGCCGGCGAGTACTCCGTCATCGGCCAGGCCGGCGTGGGCGTCCTCGCCGCGGGCAAGCACAAGACCCAGGCCACCGACTTCCTCGCCTACCTGACGAATCCGGCGAACTCCGAGAAGCTGGCGCAGTTCTTCCCGCCGCCGCGCACGTCGATGCTCACCGGTGAGAAGCTCGCCGCGAACAACAAGGTCCTGACCACCGCGCAACTCCAGGCCGCCGTGGTCGACCAGCTACCGAACGCCGTCACCCTGCCCAACCACACCAACCCGGCCGAGATCGCCCAGAAGGGCAAGACCGCGCTGGACGCCATGTGGAAGGCCGACGCGGACGTCCCCGCCGTCCTGAAGTCGGTCTGCTCCGCGATCGACCCGCTCCTGGCCAAGTGACCATGGCCGGCCTCACGAAGACCCGCACGAGGGCACCGGACACCTCCCGGACGCCGGCCACGGCCGGGAACACCTCCGGACCGCCGTTCTGGACGTCCCGGCGCCGGGACGTGCTCGCGGGCTACCTGTTCATCGCGCCGCAGCTCGCCGGGGTCCTGCTGTTCGTACTGATCCCGGTCGGGCTGGCGATCTGGTACAGCCTCAACGACTGGAACGTCTTCTCCGGCGAGCAGACCTTCGTCGGAGTCGACAACTACAAGGCCCTGGCCGACGATCCGCAGCTCCCTTCGGCACTGCGGGCGACCGCCGTCTTCTGCGGCGGGGTCGTGGCCCTGAACATCGGCCTGGGCCTGCTGCTCGCCGTACTGCTGAACCGGCGGTTCCGCGGCGCGACCTTCTTCCGCACCCTGTTCTTCTCCCCGGTCGTCGTCTCCGTGGTCGCCTGGACCCTGGTCTGGGGTTTCCTGCTCCAGGACAACGGCGGTATCAACGGAGTTCTCGGCGCGGTCGGCATCGACGGCCCGAACTGGCTCCAGCGCGGCGACACCGCGATGCTGTCGGTGATCGTCACTCAGGTGGTCCGCAGCGTCGGCGTCAACATGGTGCTCTTCCTGGCCGCCTTGCAGGGCGTGCCGGCGCAACTGTACGAAGCCGCCCGGCTCGACGGCGCGGGAAGCCGGGCGATCTTCACCCGGATCACCCTGCCACTGATCTCCCCCACGGTGCTGCTGACCGCGATCATCACCGTCGTCGGAGCCTTGCAGTCTTTCGCGCAGATCGCGGTACTGACCAGCGGTGGCCCGGAGTTGAGCACCACCGTGCTCGTGTACTACGTCTTCCAGCAGGCGTTCGAGTTCAACCACATCGGTTACGGCTCGACGCTGGCCCTGATGCTGTTGTCCTTCGTCATGCTGCTGACGCTGGTGCAGTGGCAGTTGCGCCGTAAGTGGGTGTTCCATGAGGAGTGAGCCGCGTCCCGTCCTCCGGCGGGTGTTCCTGCTGACCGCGCTCGGTGTCCTGGCGATCCCGTTCATGGTGCCGACCGTCTGGATGGTGGCGGCCTCGGTGAAGCCGCTGCCGGAGATCTTCAAGTCCCCGCCGTCACTGTGGACCAGCGACCCGACCCTGTCCGCGTACAGCGAGGCGTTCAGCTTCCAGCCGTTCGCCCGGCAGTACGTGAACAGCGTCTACATCGCCGTCCTGGTCACTCTGATCACACTTCTGGTCTCCAGCCTCGCCGGGTACGCGTTCGCCCGGATCCGCTTCCCCGGCGCGAACGCCCTCTTCCTGGTGGTGCTGGTCGGCCTCCTGGTGCCCAGCGAGGTGACGATCGTGCCGTTGTTCCAGATGTTCAAACAAGCCGGGGTGATCAACACGCACTGGCCGCTGATCCTGGTCACCGCGCTGGCGGGACCGTGTGTCCTGGCCACCTTCATCATGCGGCAGTTCTTCATCGCCCTTCCGGCCGAACTGGAGGAGGCGGGCCGGCTGGACGGTCTCGGCCGCCCCGCGATCTGGTGGCGGATCTGCCTGCCGCTGGCCAGGCCCGCGCTGTCCGCGGTCGCGATCCTGACGTTCCTCACCTCGTGGAACCTCTACCTGGAACCCACCGTCTACCTCACCTCGCCGGAGCTGTTCACACTGCCGCAGGCCCTCACCCGGTTCACCGACTCTTACGGCGCCGAGATGTGGAACACCCAACTGGCCGCCGCCACCATGACCGTCCTGCCGGTCCTGACCGTCTTCGTCATCGCCCAACGCCAGTTCGTCGAGGGCCTGGCCCACTCCGGCCTCAAATGAGTCCGGAACGGCCCCTGCCCAGGCACCGGCCCCTGCCCAGGCACCGGGCCCGGACCCCGGCGCCGGGCCCGCCCACTCGCTGCGTGGGGTCGTTCCCAGCAACCCCGGAGGCAGACACTTGGAGATCCGTCGGCCGTCACCCGACCCCGACACCGTCACCCCCATGACGGTCACCACTGGCGCCGCGCCCCCCGCACGGAACACACCCCTCGCCCTCGCCCGAGGGGTCCTGACGGGTGGTGTGATCGGGGCGTCACTGGCCGCTCTCGTCGTCGGCGCCATCATCGAGAAGTGGCCGCTGTTCGTCACCGGACTGGCTCTGCCCGCGACCTACGGCCTGGTCATATTTCTCGCCGGTGTGCCGAGACGGGCCCGGGAGGCGGCGATCGTGCCCCGTACGGCGCTCGCGGTGGTCGAGAGCGTGGAAGCCGTCGGAGGCGAGGCGACCAGCGACGTGGCGGTGCGGTTCGTCTCGACGGTCGCGCCGGACGACGCACCCGCGTACCGCGTCGCGTTCACACAGAGCATCAACCTCGCGGACCTGCCCGACTACCGGGCGGGCGCCGTCGTAGTGGTCCGGTACCCGCCGGACCGGCCGTGGCGGGCGAGGATCGTGAAGCGGCCGACGCCCCAGTGGGAGGAGCGGGCGGCCGGAGCCCGCCTCGACCCGGCGCCCGGGCCGGTCCTGGTGAGCGAGCACCCCGAGAGCCGCGCCGTCGGCTTCGTCACGCTGCTCGCCCTTTTGCTCGCCGCGGCCGGTGTGGTCCTGCTCTTCCGCGCCGACCTGTTCGACGAGAACGCCTCCGCACAGCCGCCGTCCTCCACCCGGCCGTCGGTCTCCTCCTCTTCGTCGACCACGGTGGAGTCGTCGGCCTCCGGCACGGTCGCCCTCGGCCCGCACCAGTCGTTCCTCGACAAGGGCGAGCTGCGCGAGGCCGCCGGCTCGCTCACCCAGGGCGCAGACGGACGCGCGGCGCTCACCGTCGTCGTACAGGACCGGCTGCTGTCGGTCGTGTACGTGCCCACCGGCTCAAAGACCCCGGCGTTCGACCCCGGCTCCCTGCCCTACGACCGCTTCCCCGCCCTCGTCAAGGAAGCGCAAAGCAGCCTGGGCGCGGGCTCGCCGGGGACCTGGCAGCTCACCGTCGAACGCCTCACCGGCTCCCTCACCATCAGGGTCAGTGTGACAGGCACCGGCGGAACGGCCTCATTGGAGGCAAACGGGGACGGCAAGGTGACCCGGCGCGCTGACGGACGCCGCGCCGGCCGCATCTCACCGAGGAAGCGATCTCACCGAGGAAAGGGAAGAAAAGGGAAGCCGCATGGGCCTGCAGGGATATCTGGCGCCGTGGTGCGCGGTGTTCGGCACCGTCGCACTGGTCGGCTACGTCCGGTCGCTGGCCGGAGTGACCGCGGCCCAGCGGGCGGTCCGGGTCCTGGGGCGGATCGAGCGGGTCCGCGAACCCAGGCACGGAAGCTCGCAACGCGACGGGATACCCGTGGTCGTCTCCTTCCAGGACCCCTCCAGCGGTGAGGAGTTCACCGTGACGAACGACGATGACCACGGGGAGAGCATCACGGCGGCCTGGACGGGCCGGGAGATCGGAGTTCGCTACCCGCGTGGAAGACCGCACGCCTACCAGTTCTTCACCGGCGACCTCGGGGCGGGCCGACGCGGCCTCGGGTGGCCGAACTTCGCGCTCTTCCTGATCTACGTCGGACTGGTGGTCTTCGCCGCGATCGACTGGAGCTGGCCATGGGCCCTGATCGGCTTCGGCGTGCCCTGGACCCTGTCCGGCGTGTGGTACATGCCCCAGAGCGCACGCGCCGTACGCCGCCGTATCGACGCGCTGACCTCCCAGCCCCCCGTTCCGGGCCGAGTCATCGCCGTACTCACGGACACCAGCACCGACAGCGAGGGCGGCACCGTCACCAGCCACACGCCGGTCATCGCCTTCACCACCCACCAGGGCACGGCTGTCACCGCCTACTGCCCCCGCGACCTGCCCGACCCCACCAACTCCCACGGCCGCCAGGTCACGATCCACTACGACCCCGACGACCCCGCCGTCTTCACCCCGAACCTCGCGGCCGAAGACCGTTCCCGCCTGCTCGACATCACCTGCGGCACCGTGGCGTTGCTCCTCGGCGTGGCGGCGACCGTCGTCGGGGCGGCGCTGTTGTGACACCCGACGAGCGATGGAACGCACCGGAGGACTCTTTCCCCATGGATCCCCTCACGTTCGACTACGAGAACCTGCATGTGCGCGTGGACCGAGGGGTGTTCGAACTTTTCCGGCCGCACAACCTGGAGACCACGCTACGGATCCCGCTGCCGTGGCTCGGGGTACTGGTGTACTACAGGAAGCCGGGCAAGCCCGGCGAGCTGATCTTCGGCGGTGTACGCGATCCGCGCGCCGCCCTCTACGGCACCCACCTGGCCTCCTTCGGGTACCGCTCCACCGAGGCGGTCCGGGTTCCCCGCAGTGACGAGCCGTTGTTCCGCGCGTACTTCACCGAAGTGGCCGCTCTCGCCGACCGGCCGGTGATCTGACATGGAACCACTGGTACTCGAACACGGCGATGTGCGTCTGCGGGTCGATCACGGCCTCTTCGAGGTGTTCCGGCGGGGCCGCACCACCGGCTCCTACCGGGCTCCGTCGAGCTGGCTCAAGGTCCGCAGCGCGGCCCGCAAGAGTGGCGTGACCCGGCTGCACTTCGGCAACATCGCGCACATCGACGAACCGCTCTACGCGCCCGAGACTCAGCCCGGACAACTGCTCGCGACCATCGAGATCCCGAACACCGACGAGCCCCTCGACCGCGCAGGACGTAGACGTAGGCGGCCTCCAGCAGTTCCTCCCGGCGGGGAGGGGGAGGGGTTTGTCTGGTCGTACTGCTGACGGATCAGGCCCCAGTCGATCGTCTTGGTCAACAGCACCGGAGCCAGGTTCGGCCACTTCTCGTCCTCCCCGGCCGCCGGCCGGTACAGGCGCGCCGAGCCGACGTTTCCTCAGCCAGGGCAGCAGGTGGAACCCGGGCATGTGAGAAGGAACCCGACGATGGAGGCGCCGTGCGTGTCGGTGTACCCGTCGGTCGATCTCCACGTCTGTGGGGTGCCGCAGCACACCCTCGATCATCGCGGCGACCTCGGAGGCCGAGCAGGATTTGAGCTGGCTGTGGACGCACAGTGACTTCCTCACGACGTGCCAGTAGATGAGCACGCCGGGGCCGCGGTGCCGCTGATGCCACTCGATCATGAAGTTGCCGGACCAGGAGCCGAACTTCTTGGAGTCGCTCGCACACACGGTGCCCTCGCCCCACCACGCCGCATCGCGGGCGGCGAAGGCGGCGTTGACCAGCCGCACCGGCGCCACGCGGAGATTGGTCCGGTTGACGAACAGGTGCCGCACCCTGCGCGGGACGGCCTCGCTCTCACCGTGCTTGCCGCTGACCGCGACCCGCTTGATGCCCATGTTCGTCCTCAGCGCGAACGGCACCAGCCGCAGTCGGCGCCACAGCACCGCCTTCGGCACGGCTTCCCTGGTGGCGACCAAGGTGAACTCGTCGGTGAAGCCGGTGGCGAACTCGGCCTCCTTGAGGATGTCGATCAGGTCGATGGTGCCTTCTCTGAACTGCGATGGAGAGCAGGATCAGTCAGTAGTGCCCCTGCTCGCGGGTGAGTTCGCGGTAGCCGCGGAAGTCGAAGAAGCGCAGACCCTCGATCACTGCTCCAGACACGATTTCCGGCAGGGTCCACGGGTGGGCGGTGTAGTCGTCCGTCGCCACGCCTCCGCGTTCAAGCAGCAGCGCGATCAGCTGGTGAACCTCTGCGGTGCCGTCGATCCGCCCGGAGATATCGACCTGCACCGCCCACGTGGGGTGATGCCCGACGGCCGCTTCGAGAATCGTCATATCCTCGGGATCCCAGTCGGAGAAGAGGCAGCCGGTCTGCTCGTCGTCGATGTCGATGTAGAGGTTGCCGTCCAGAGTCCACGGATCGCGCTGCTGAGGCAGGTGCCGATCGAGTGCGGCGATGGTCTCGGCCCTCTCACCTGCGGGGAACACGAACACTGTGCGCATGAGCTGGAGCGTAGGCAGTGCAGCCTTGCGGAGGCCATGGATTTTCAGCGATGGTGCCGGCTCGTCGATGTGGTGGTGTGGTTGGAGATGTACGACAATCATCTGATCAGAGCTACGATCTGCGGTTTTGCCGCCATTGGCCCTCCGAAGTCGCACCGAACCAGCACCGGGAAATCTCGTGCCGGGTGAGATACGAGGCCGCGCTCGATCTGCCTGGCTGTGGGGCGTGATGACAGGTACCAGAGATCGTCACTCACCGTAGCGCTACCCGCGCCACCAGCGCCACTGGGTGATCCGGGGGTCGTGATGCCCCAACCACTCAGCCATGTCCGTCACCGGAACACCCTTCGACAAGCCGGCGGAGGCGAAAAGACGGCGAAGCCAGTGTGTCGCGATCCTCCGCGAGATGCTCGCCGCCTTCTTCGCGTTACACCACAGCCGGTCGACGGGGAGCACATGAGGATGTCGGTGCGCCGCGCAGGACGGTCATGACGGTGGGGGTGCGGTGGCTCTGAACCTGGCTGGCATCCTCGGCCGTCGGGATCGATCACGGGCCGGTCGCGGTGCGGCCGTGCGCTCCGGAAAGAAGGGCAATCCTGACGGGAAAAAGGGCAGACCCATGTCAACGCCTCGTAAAACATGATGAGTTGAAAGAGACCTATGCGACGATGTCGTCTCCGCCAGTCGCTGCGAAAATGTCGGCACGTCACAAACGGAGTTTTCCATGCAGAAGGTCATCGACTACATCGAAGAACATCGGAAAACGTACGAGAACCACGCATTCTTCACTCGCCTGCTCACCGACGAGTCGCTCCCCGGAGAAAAGCGTCTGGCGTGGGGGCCCAGCGTGGTTCCCTTCATCATGGGCTACTCCGACCTGAACAAGTACGTCTTCCGCAAAGACGAAGGCAATGCCCGGCCCGATCAGCTGCAGGCCCTTCTGAATGCGCACACGTACGAAGAGGACTTCCACTGGCAGTGGATGCTGACCGACCTGGAGAATCTGGGGGCGGACAGCAGCATGTCCCTGTCGGACGCCACGCGGGTCCTGTGGAGTGCAGACTTCAGCCACTCTCGACGTCTCTGCCTGGAACTGGCCGCGCTCGCCGCGGGCGCCCCCACGTACGCCGTTTTCGCGATGGTCGAGTCCATCGAGGCTGTCTCCATCACGATCTTCACCCACTGCCGGGGAATCGCCCTGCGGGACGGTCGCGAATGCGAGTTTTTCGGCACCAAGCACTACCTGGCGGAGGCGTCACACAGCATAAAGTCGCCCGAGGTGGAAGAGAAAAGCCTGCCGTCCCTCGACGACGCACAGCGCGAGGAAGCCAAGCGAGTGGTGGACCGCACGTTCTCGCTCTTCGACAACTGGTCCGGCTCGCTCCTGCACTTCGCTCTCGAAAGCGGGGACCACGAGCGCACGTACGAGAGAGTGATCCAGGAGAGCAAGGACCTGCTGCCGGAAGCCGAGGCGGTGGCCGCAGCCGCCTTCTAGTAGTTGATGATTTCGGCGCTGTCATCCATGCGGATTGCAGCCAGCCGGTCTCGCCACACCTGGAGAGCTTCGGGTGTCTGTCGCGTCCAGTCGGTGACCTCACCAACGATCCGGAGCGGTTCCCTGCTGCGATAGGAGCGGGTGGGGTTGCCAGGGAACTTCTTGTCGGTGACGTTGGGATCGTTCTCGAACTCCCCGGCCGGTTCGACGACGTACACTCGCGGGGCTCCGTCGCCTGCGGCGAGTTCGGCGGCGAGACCCGCGCCGTCGCGCAACGCGGTGAAGTAGATGTGGTTCATCACGATTTCGGGCCGGTAGTTGGAACGGAAACCGGCGGTGAGGTGATCTCCGACCCGCAGCTCGGCCTTTGTGCCGTGAAAGAACGGCCCCTCGTCCAATACCTCGTCCATCGCCACAGGTTATCAACTCAGGCAGTCGTGACGGCCAGCCGTCCAGGACGGCTCGGACACCGTGATCACACCAGCCACAGCAAGATCATTTAACCCTGGTCAGTAGTTACGGGACAGCCCTTGCCGGTCGGCCCGCGCCGCCAGCCGTTCGATGTTCCGCAGGGACTGGTGCAGGTCGACGACTGCGAAGGGGGCTGGATCGGCCAGTGTCCGCACGGTGGCCGGGGGCAGGGCTGTGTTCACAGGGTTGGGTCCCGCATCCGGGCCTCCAACATGCGTGTGTTGGCCGGCCCGGCCCAAAACCAGCGGCAGCACGGACGAGTGGAGCCGCGACCGGGCGGCGCAACTCGGGTCACAGCAACTGCCCGTTTCTGCCAGAGGCCTCCAAGTCCGAAACGACACGAAGCGAGAGAGGGACCCAGCGCCGTCCTAGGAGTCGTCGCTCAGCAGTTTGGAACACAGACCGTGCCGGCTGCCCCGGGCCGCCCGGGCGCGTTTCGGGGCGCCCGAACGCAGAGACTCCAACCGTGCCGTTGCCTCGGCGGCTTCCAGGGATGCCTCGCCGTCGATGCTGAACAGTTCCTTCAGCCCTACGCCCTTGGTCTTCTCGGCGACCACCAAGAGCTTCCGGCCGTAGACACGCTCAGACTGTGCCGGGTCCAGCAGCCCGATATTGTCCCCGTAGTCCTTCCGCGCCTTGTAGGCGTCCGTTCAGGACTCGCGTGAGATGGAGTCCGGATCGATCTTCGCGGCCAGCTCGTCGCAGTTTGTCACGCCGAAGAGGGCAAGCAGGGCTACCAGCCGGACGGACTCCGGCACCTGGCGGCCACCGGAATCCCCCGCGAACTGTTCTGCGCGCACGACCGGGGTAGACCCGGATGGCGAGACGCCGAAGCGGCCGTGCAGGTACCAAGAACCGCGTTCGAGCGGGTCACTCGGCACGCCGGGCTCGCGCGGGAGGTTCGCCTGCCCTGCCGGAGAGGCCGGCACCGGCCGCCGGGCCCCAGCACACGGAGAGACCCGAAGGACAGGGCCGGCCTCTTGCCAACTGGGTGGACCCGTCAGGGACGCGAGGGGTCTGCCGCCTTGTCGGGGGATGTCAGGGCGGCGAGGAATTCGTCGGTGTAGGTGACGGTGAGGAATTCCATGTAGTGGCCGTCAGGGTCGTGGACGTAGACGCCGCGGCCCCCTGCCAAATGGTTGACAGCCTGCGGCTGCTTGTGCTGCGGATCGGCCCAGTAGGGCAGGTCACGTTCCTGGATCCGGCCGAAGATGGCGTCGAATTCTTCTTCGGTGACACGGAAGGCATAATGGCTGGGGACCCACTCCTTGCCCGTCACGAGGTGTTCTGCGTAGTCCAGGGAAATCCCGTTGTCGAGGCGGACGACAGCGAACGGACCGAATGCCTTGGGCTCAGGTGTTCCCAGCAGGTCGGCTATGAAGCGGGCACCGGCAAAGCGATCGGAGCTGTGGACGATGGTGTGATCAAGCTGGGGCATGGCATTCCCTTTCTTTTTCGGGCAGGAAGTCGTTCTGGTTTTCCAGTCACCGAAAACGGTCGAATTCCACAGAGGGACGGCAGGGCAACGGTTGGCCGCCATTTCCGGCGCGTGGCACAGTTCCATCGTCCCATCCAGCGCGCTGAGACCATCCTTCTTGCCGGAAGTTTTTTCTCATACTTTTGGAGGAGGTCTCAGGTAGTACGTGCTTGACCGAAGGTATTACGTAGCACTCCAGCACGGTTTTGTGATCTGTCCAGCAGGTTCATCGAGGGCCACGTGGCGGCGGTGCTGGTGTACTGCCACTGCACCCCGCCGAGTCGGCTCAACTCGGTCGAACCGTCCCGCGATCCGGGCCATGACCAGGTCGGACGTGACCCGCCGGCGGACAGCCCGGACGGGCCGTTCTGTCACCCGTGCGGTCGGGGCAAGGGCTCCGTCCAGATGATCCCCGGGTGGCCCTCCTTTTTTCGTTACCGCTCTGGAGCCAGTAATCGGCACCACCCACTACGGAATGTTCGAGCAGACGTCGGGGTGGACCGCCCCGAACTCCGCGAGCCGGCCGGCGCCGACCGCTGGACCTGGCTCGCCATTGCCGCCCACAGCCCACGGTAGCCGTCATGACCAGCAGAGCTGCACTGTCTTTCCGGCCTCGAAATACCTTCGGTGCCGGCCCGCCCTCGTGGCGTCCTAGGACCATGTGCCGAGTGCGATTCGGGCCGGGGGCCGGTACCGGCAGTGGTCCGGGACATTAGCTTGGGTGATCAGCCTGGTCACCCCCGATCCTGGATGTATCCGAGGAGTTCGATGTCCATCAGCGGCTACACGTACCTCTGCCGGTTCGATGTGCTGGAGGAGGGTCTTCCCTGGCGGTTCGAGGTGGAGGGCGTGCCCGTCTCTCTGATCCTGAGCGAGAAGGAGATCTTCGCGATCCACGATGTGTGCTCGCACAGTGCCGTTTCGCTCTCGGAGGGCGAGGTGGAGGGGTGCACCGTCGAGTACTGGCTGCACGGCTCCCGCTTCGACCTGCGCAGCGGAAAGCCCCTCGATCCGCCGGCGACCCGGCCCGTCCCGGTGTATCCCGTGCAGGTCGAGGACGGATGCGTATACGTCGATGTCGTTACGCGGAATGATCGGTGACCGAGTCGCCGGACGGCCTCCCGGGCGAGCGGGCCGATGCCGCACGCAACCGGGTCCGGCTGCTGGAGGCGGCTGCCTGGCTGGTGGCCGAGCGGGGTGCCGAACACGTGACGATGCAGAAGGTCGCGCTGGTGGCCGGGGTCGGGAAGGGCACTCTTTTTCGCCGGTTCGGTGACCGCAACGGTCTGTTGCTCGCCTTGCTGAACGACGTCGAGGCGGAGTTTTACGAGGCCTACACCTGCGGGCCTCCGCCGCTGGGGCCGGGGGCGCCCGCGAGCGACCGGCTGACCGCGTTCGGATGCGCCCTGATCGAGCGCGTCGCCGACGAGACCGACCCGGGCCCGGCGCTGGGCCGCCAGGTTCCGAGCGAGCGGCGGCAGACCTCGTACTACGGCCGGGCGTTCCGCCACCACGTCCGGTCGCTGCTGCGGGAGGCAGGCGTCGTGGGCGATCACACCATGCTCGCCCAGGCCCTGCTCGCCTTCGTCGACCTGGAGACCCTGGATAACCTGCGCAATGACGACCAGGTCACCACCGAGCGCCTGCAGAGGACGTGGACGGATCTGGTAGGGCGGGTGACCGGAGCCGGCGAACGGTGAACGGACGCCCGTCTCCAGGGCACCGTTCTCACGCGGGGAGGACGCTCACGGCGTTCGTCCCGCCCATGGCCTCCGCCTCTGCGGTGTCCCGGGCTGTCCGGTGGATCACGACGTTGCCGAGATCCCGGGACAGGCGGGAGACGAGGGCGGCGAGCCCGTCGTGCCAGTCTGCCCGGGCGGTCGGCGGAGGGACGACGATCAACTCCAGTACGTCCGCCGAATGTGTGGCCGTTCCCTCGATGACGGCGCCGGTCAGGATCAAGTGGTCCGGTGCGGGGTGGAGGCGGGCCTGGGCCTCCTCGTGGACGTGGGCGATGACTGCGTCGCGCAGGTCCGACAGCTGATGCAGGGCTGCCCAGACGATGTGGCCGGGGACAAGACGTACGGCCTCGCCTTTGCGTCTGGGGGCGATGAGGCCGAGCAGGCCGAGGCGGAAGAGCGCCGCTTCCAGCTGGGTCGACGTCACCGCGGCGTTCTTGGACAGGTCCTCCAGTGCCAGCGGCCTGTCGGCGGCGGTGTGATGATCGACGAGGGCGGTGAGGAGCCGACCCGACGTTCCGGGAAACAGAGCGGACAGCGGGGTCCGGAAATTCATGTCCCGTCCTGGGTGAGGGTTCTCGCCGGCTTCGCAGGTGGTGGCATCGACGACGAAGCCGACGAGAGACTTGGAATTCTGAATTACCGGTGCTCGGTGATGTCGTAGATCCACTCGTCCGCGAGCGCAGCGGCGGCCTCGTGGAACTCCCCGAGCACATCGAGGAATCCGGTCCGCCCCCACAGGGCCTGCCCCAGAACAGTGACGCCCACGGCGGTGATGTGCACGGCCCCGGCAGGATCCCGACACGACGCCGCGCGCATCGCCGACGTATCTCCGCGGGCCCAGGCCCGCGTCGCCTCGGACACTGCGAACTCGTAGTGCGGCGGAGCCGAGACGGCGACCTCGTCGGCCCGCCGCACCAGGTCGTCCTGCCGCCACGGCCTGCCGGTCAGCTCCATGACGCTGATGGTGGAGCGCAACAGGCCGTTCAGGATGGTGTACACCTCCAGCGAGCCGCCTGTGTCCAGACCGTCCAGGGCCTCTCGGACCGCGACGGCGTCGTGCCCCACGTAGCCCCGGACAATGTCCAGAGCCCGGTCGCGGGAGGTCTTGTGCACTGTGCTGCTCATGTGAATCACCCTAGTGACGCCCGGAGGGGAAGGAATCGGTCTCCCGGCCCAGCAGACCTCGGAAGAAAGCACTAAGACCACCGGCAGTACGCACCGTCTCCCGGCGCGAGACGGTGCGTCCGTCTCGTCGCGGCTCCCTGCGGGCTGGCCGCCAGGCGCTCGTGGTCTGCCACGCCGAGCCCGGTAGTCCGTCCGCCGAGGCCCTCGCTCTGCTCGGCAGCGCTGTCGCCACCACCGGGGCGACGGCGGGTGACGCACTCGTGCCGCGGACCACTGACGAGCAGCGCCGAGGAGACGGCCGGCGGTTGACCCACCTGCCGACCGGGGCACCCACACGCCGGGGGCGGTGCAGGGGCTCCCGGGCTTCGCTTGAGGCGAGCCGGGCGAGCCCCAGGAACTCGCGGGCGGAACCGACGGCACTGACGGCGCCACAGCCACTGCGGCAGCCTGAGCTTGAGGGCGCTTCCCGCGCGAGCGTGGGTGAACCGCAGGCCGTGCTTGTCCCACGGCCAGCGGATGACGGGTCTCCTGCACGCCTCCATACAAGCACCCGGAACAGAGGGTCGGTAACTGCTACTTGAAGGCGCAATCACCTCCAACCGATCCAAATGATGGAACAGTTGAGCCCAATCAGCTCGTGTCGCCCGGGCAGGCACCCAGGAACTCAATCCGCTCACCCAAGCTCAGATGCAGACGCGCGGACAGCGGTGACGACCGGGACGTGCCAGCTGGTGTCTCCAGAGTCGCGGTGGCTGCGGTTCGTGAACTCCCGCTGGGGCCAGATGTTCCCCCCACGTGCCAAGGCAGGTTCGACAACCACTGGATCGTCGACTCCACGCCGGTGGCATACGAGCGCTCGCGCCCAACCGTGAAGCGGTCGGACATGGCCGACTGGGTTCGCTGGGTTGCGCCCACCAACTCAATCAGACCAAGATCCGGACCATTCCGAGTTCAACGGAGCGTAGTCAGCACCAAATCAGCACGGGAGTCAGCACCGCACCGTCACATCACCCTGAACTACGCGTCCCGGACGGCACTCGTTTCGACCACCACCGATCCCCCGAGCCGCCTCTCCACGAGTCGGCATGGTGGCTGCACGCATAGCTGCCCCTCGAACTGTGTTGCCCCGCCACATGTGCGCCTGACCTGCGGATTCCTACGGTGTGGCGACACGCAAACGTCCCCGTCACACCCCAGGAAGTGATGCCGATGTCGTCGCCCGCAGCCGCTCCACCAGCTCCGAACAAACTGAAGCGCATCGTCGCCGCCAGCCTCATCGGCACGACCATCGAGTGGTACGACAACTCATCCGATCAGAGCTACGAGCTGCGGTTTTGCCGTCGTTGGCCCTCCGAGGTCAGCACCAAACCAGCACCGGGAAGTCTCGTGCTGGGTGAGAGACGAGGCCGCGCTCGACCCGCCTTGCTGTAGGGCCTGATGACAGGTACCAGAGATGCCCGCGAACCAGGACAGTTCAGCCCCGTCCGCCAACGACGGGTACGGAAAACGGAGCGGACGGTCCGATCGGGGTCTATGGCGGTGGCCAGTGCGTAGGCGGCGTGGAGACCCCGACCAGCACCGAGTGGAACGAGTTCGAGCAACACTTCGACGCCAGGTCGGGGTCGCCGAGAAGGGGCTGCAGGAGGGCGGTAATCTCACGGACCTGGCCCTGGCCGACAACATAGAACTCGGGGTGGTCCTGCGCGATCCCACGTTGGTCAGGTCGCTCGTCGAGCACTTCCGCCGGCTCATCGCACCTGAGAACGCCCTCGTGCGCCTGGCCTGAGCTGACCGGGCCGCCTCAGAGCCTGTTGGGAGCGCGGGTGAGGGGGACCTCGACGCGGCGTTCGGGGTGCAGGGTCACCGGGCCCAGGAGGCCCGAGGCGGCCGTTTCGCCGCGGGCGTTGGCGCCCGTATTGGTGACCCGTACGCGTACGGAGTTGGTGCCCGCGCGCAGGGCGGTGGTGACGTCCGCGCGGTAGGGCGCCCACAGGCGGACGGGGAGCCGCACGCCGTTGACGGTGATCTCGGCCACGTCGCGCACCTCCCCGAGGTCCAGGTGCCAGAGGCGGCCGGACAGGGTGCGGGCTTCGAGGGTGACGTGGCGTTCGTACACGGCGGAACCCGAGTAGGAGGGGCGCAGGTCCGTCCAGGTGGCGAGTGGGCGGCTGGTGGGCTGTTCGCCGTCGCGGTCGAAGCGGAGGCTCCAGTCGCCGTCCAGCGGTATGGGGGTCAGCGGGTCGGTGACGGTGAGGGTTCCGGCGTACCGGCGCTCGCCGTGCCGGGCCTCGACCCGGACCGTCGCCGTCGTCGCGTGGGAGACGCGTACGGTGGCGGTCCCGCGGGCGGGGCCGTCGATCGTCACGTTCTCCACCGGTGCGCTCGACTCGACCGCGTGCGGGGGTGGTGTGGTGCGGGTAGGCGGGCGGAAGACCACGGCGAGCGTCGCCTTCGGTTCGAGCGTCAGGGGTACGTCCGTACCGGTCCCCGATCGCGTCGGCGCCGTGCGCCAGACGCCCGCCGTGGCGGTCTCCCCGGTGTCCGGGTCCCAGATCTCCGGTACGCCCAGGGCCGGGAACGTCGCGGTGAGCCGTACCGCCTCCGGCCGCTCGTTGTGCAGGAGGAACGCCTGCCGGCCCCCGCGTTCCAGACGCAGCACCCGGATGTCGGGGGTGGCGGGCACCAGTGTGGCGGCGGCCCCTCCCGACGCCGCCACTGTCGCCGCCGCCTCCGCCGGGTCCTTCGCGCGGTGTGTCCGGGAGGCCCGAACGCCGGAGAAGAGCCGGGCCAGAGCCCGTGTCAACTGTTCTTCCCTGCCGTCCGGTTCGCGCCGCGGCAGTTCGCCGATCGCCACCAGCACACCGCCGCCCTCGACGAAGGCGGTGAGTGACTCCACTGCTCCTACCGACAGCACGGGCGTGTGTGGCAGGACGACGATGCCGTACTCCTGGCGTCCGACCACCAGCCGGGAGCCTCGCGGCCGGGCGTGTTCGATCAGTGCCGGGTCCCGGTCCAGCGCGCCCTCGTCCAGGAAGTCGAAGTCGATCTGCACGTCCTCCAGGGCGTGGACGGCGGCTGTGAACTCCTCGTCGACGCGGCTCTGTTCGGGGCGGTCCTGGAGCGACTCCGCCGCCCGCTGCGGCTGAACGAGCGCGGTGCGGGCCCCGGCCGTGGCCCGGGCCGTCTCGACCAGCCGGCCGATCCACTCGTTGAGCGGCCGGGAGAGCTCCCACCACGGGTTGGCCGGCTGGAACGGCGGCGGGAAGACGATGTCGTTCCGGTCGGAGAACCGGGCGTGCAGCAGGACCTTGTTGACTCCGCGGACGACGAACGCCCCGATGATCTCGCGGGTCAGGGCCGGTGTCACGCTCCACCCCGTACCGCCCATGGCCTCCAGGTAGACGCGGGTGCGCCCCGTCTGATGGGCCGCGCTCGCGGGCCAGCGCGGCAGGATCCGGTGGTACCCGCGCCGGTAGTGGTCGAAGATCAGGTCGGTGCCCGGCACCTGCGCCCACTGGTGTGCGGTGTTGAGGTTGCCGGTGCTCTTGATCTGCTCGGCCGGGCCGTACTCGTCCCACAGCGGGTTGGAGATGACATCGAGCCCGCGCTCGCCCATCCACGCGCCGAGACGCCGGTAGTAGGCGGCGGAGAACCGGTTGGAGACCGCGCGCCAGAAAACGCCGCGCAGCCGGTCCCCCTGGTCGCCGAGGTCGTCGAGGACGGCGGACAGCACGATCCCGAGGCCCGCCTTCGGGGCCAGCCCGCTGATTTCGGCGGGAAGGCCCGAGGACCAGGGAGGCTGTCCCCAGCCGGCGTCCGCGGACGCCACGAAGGGCTCGTCGTCGGCGAATCCGCGTAGGACACCGCCCACGGCCCACGGGAATCTGCGCAGGTACTCGCCGGGCACGATGTCCATGAAGAGGTCCACGGCCTCGTCGTCGAGGAGGTCGAGGTAGTTCCGCCGGCTGCCGGTGGCGTCGGCGAGCGGCCGGGAGGTGTGGATGTCGACCTGCCACCGGCCGGCGGGGGCGGTCCAGACGCCGCCGGCGTGTACGGCGGCGGTGAGGTCGATCATCCTCGGGACCGTGTCGCTCCCGGTGGCTCCGGCGGGGCGGGCCGCCGCGGCGACCACCTCGCCGAGGGCGGTCGGCGTCTCGAACTCGCCTACCGCGGACTGGTCTTCGAAGGTCTGGGCGTAGAGGGAGGCGTCGGCCGGGTCGGTGACGGTGAGGCTGCCCCAGGAGGAGCGCTGGGTGGCGGCGGCTCGTACGCCGACGGTGCCGGTGGCGTACGTCGTGTCGCTCACCGGCGGGCGGGCGGCACCGTCCAGCGACGGTGTGATGACCGGGCCACGCAGGGAGAGTCGGAGTATGTGGTCGGCCGTGGCGTCGAACCCCGGCGTGGCGTCACCCCGGTGCAGCAGGGTGAATCCGCCGTCCCGCTGCCGCCAGATGTCGAGGCCGCCATCCGCGCGCAGGTCGGCCAGGTAGCCGTTGAGGTCGTCGGAGCAGCGCACCAGCAGACCGGCGGTGGCCCGCTCGACACGGACGGTGGCGGTGACCGTGCAGTCGGCCCAGTCGGCGCCCTCCTTCAGGACGCGGACACCGTCGTACGCGGCGGCGTCCGCGATCAGCCGTCCGCCGGCGACGGACAGCGCGCGGGCGGCCAGTGGGACGACCGTCCCGCCGGTGACCTCGACACTGCTCCGGACCAGGTTCTTGGCCCGCAGGTCCGGGCGCGGCGGGTGGACGCGGTCGCCGACCCGGCCGCCGTTCACCACGAACCCGCCCGCCCGGCCGCTCGGGAAGAAGTCGTCGTCGAACAGCCACAGTCGCATGTGGTGGCGGTCGGCCTCGCGGAGCGTGTGCTCGATGATGTCGAACCATGCCTCGGTGAAAAACCTGGGGCGCAGGGCCGGGGTGTCGAAGGGGAAGACCAGGACTTCGGTCACTCCCTTGTCCCGCATGTCCGCGAGGTCGCTGTCCACGAGGGCGGGGGTCACCGTGCCGTTCCAGAACCAGAGGATCAGCGGCATGCTGTCCGTACCGGGGTGCGCGAACCGGGCGGGCGAGTAGGCGCCGGGGCGGTCGGAGGTGCCTGGCCGGTCGGCGGCGTCAGGGACGGTGGAAAGGTCCGCCGGACCGCCCGGCTCGGCGGCGTGCGCGGACCCCCAGGAGGTGGCCGCACCGGTCGCCGCGGCCGCCGCTGCCGCAGCGCCGAGTTGGAGAACGTGTCTGCGGCTGTGCGGGCCGTCGTTCATCGAGTCTCCCTCGGCCGACCGCGTCCCGGCGGTTGCTGAAAGGTTTCAATGCTTCCGGGGACGCTAGGGCAGCCTTCCGCCCAGCGTCAATGACGTGGACGGCTGGATGGGAGACGTGTTCCAAGCCAAACCACCCCTGCCCCCCTATCCCCGTCCATGGCCAGTGGCACCAATCACCCCACCCAGATTGCGTGCGACTCGGGCGACACCCGCACAACTCCGCCCGAGCAGCCGCGGGCCACCTCTCCATCCGCTGCCCCAGGAGGGCCACGTACACGTTCGCACCAGAAGCTCGGCGATCATCGGCACCATCTGTCCCGTCGCTTCGGCCCTGACCACGGCGTCCGCCGACGAGCGGGCAGCCCCACGCGGTGCGGCGGAGGTCGTGCTGAAGGAAGTGGCCACGGCCCAGAACCCCGTCGCCGGTGCCGCCGGACCCGGCGGCACGGTCTGGGTGGCCGAACACGCGGGCACCGTACGGGTTCTGGACGATCAGGGGCTCGGCGAGCCCGTCCTCGACCTATCCGACGAGACCACCACCGACGGCGAACGCGGCCTGCTGGGCGTTGCGTTCGACAAGGGGTTCGCGCACTTCTACATCTCGTTCACGAACCTCGAAGGCACCAGCACCGTGGACGAGTTCGCCGTGCGGGACGGCGAACTCCAGCCGGACACCCGGCGCACCGTCCTCACCCAGACCCAGCCGTACGCCAACCACAACGGCGGCGACATCCGGTTCGGCCCCGACGGCTACCTCTACATCGCGTTCGGCGACGGCGGCGCGGGCAGCGACCCGCACGACAACGGGCAGAACCTCGACACGCTGCTGCGCATCGACCCGTTCGCCGCCCGCGGCCGGCTGCTCCAGGGTCTGGCCAGATGCATCCATTACGGCCTTTTGAACACAGCGTCCGTGCGGATGGCATACGTGCCTCCGAAGGTGCCGGGCCATTTCCCATGAAGGCCGAATACCCTTCGCCGGAAAGGAGACCCTGCACGACGTCATGTGCCGCCTTTTCAAGGTTATTGGCCGACAACGGCGCGGTCAGTGCGACATAGGCCCGGATGAACCAAGGGGCCTGGTCGAAGATGCCGGTAAGGACGAGCCCCGGGGGTCACGCAGACGGTGAGGCCGTGTGACATCGTTGTCGGTGGCTGATCGGATCTCCGGGCCACGACCGCCGCGAGGCCTACACACCGGCCTCGCGGCGGGCCGACGGCATCGGGACGCCGAACTCGGGCATCGGCTCGCCCGACAACGGGACGGGCCGGGGCGGGTGGTTCGGCCGGTCGGGCACGCGCATCCTGCTGCCGATGGCCACCCCCAACTGGAAGCGGTTGTCCACCCCCAGTCTGTCCATGAGCGAGCGGAGGATGTTCGTCACCGTGCGGGGACTGACGCCGAGCCGGCCGGCCGCGCTCGCGTCCGTGTGCCCGGCGAGCAGCAGTGCCACCAGCTTGCGCTGGCGCTCGTCCAGGGGCATGCCGGCGGCGAGCCTCTCCTCCAGAGTCGGCCGTACCGGGACGGACCGCTGTTCGCCGCCGGGCATCCGGAGGCTACTGCGGCGCACAGGTGTGGGGTTCGTTGGGCTACGCACGAGGCTCCTCTGGTCGGTGTGGTCGGATGGGGTGCAGCGGCCGGGCGCCGCCGTTGTCCGGTGAGTGGAAGCTGACCGAGAAGGTGACCGGAAGATGGCTGCTGTCAATAGTTGGCTCTCGACGGAGGGTCACTGGGAGCGAGAGGACGTTCACCTTTGCCGTCGCGGGGCATCGCGAACAGCACGTTGATCCGTTGTCGGGCCAGGCGGAGAAGCGCCTGCGTGGGGTTCTTCCCTCGGGTCCGGCCTTTGTCGTGATAAGTGCGGGAGGCGGGGTCGTGCAGGGCAGCGAACGCACACAGGCACATTGCGCGTTTGAGCTGCCGGTTGCCGCCGCGTGGTGCGTGTTCGCCGTGGATCGAGGTCCCCGACGACTTCGTGGTCGGGGCGACGCCGGCGTAGGCGGCGAGGTGGGCGGGGGTAGGGAAGCTCGTGCCAAGCCGACGGCGACCAGCAGCGTGGGGGCGGTCCTGACCGCGACCTCTGACATCGAGGTCAGGCCCCTGGCAAGAGGGCGGAGGAAGCAGTTCCTCCGCTTTGCGCCTTACTGTCCGACGTCGAAGCCGTCAGCGGTGTCACATCCGCCCTGAACTATGCGGACACGGTAGAAGGGTCCGCGACCTGTCGACGATCGTCTGTCTGGGGAAGTGTCTGCAGGCGCTGGCGGGTCCAGGGGTTGGTGTCGTCCATGATGCCGTCCGTGGCCGTCTGGGCGGCCGTGGCGGTGCGGAGGTGGGTGGCGGCCTCGGTGGGGGCCAGGACTACAAGGGCCGCGCCGATGGCGATGATGGCGGCGAGCTTCTTGGCGCGTACGTCGGTGTTCCTCATAGTGGCCTGCTGCCTCTTCCTGGAGTCCCTCGGGCGGTGTCGATTTCTGAGGGGAAAGTTAGAGGCCGCTGTAATCCCGCCGCTTTGACGGCGCTATCTCTGCCCGATAGGCCCCGGACATGCCGCCCCCTGCCAACGGCTACCAGGTCGTCGCAGGTCCGGAGGTGTTGAAGTGGGATACCGCGGCTTGTGCCCTGTAGGTCACCTCCTGTTCCCACAGATGCCAACACGCCCTCTCGATTCCTCGTTTCAGATAGCGGCGATAGGTGCTGAAGGACAGGGAGAACTCGCGGGCCACGGCCTGCTGAGTACTGCCGCCCTTCACGTACGTGGCCCAGACGACGGCTCGCTGCATCTTCGCCTTAGGGTCCTTGTCGATCGCCTCGATGGCCCCCACGATGAGTCGGCGCAGGTTCTCCTGGTCGCCGGGGCGGCTGGCGACGAAGGAGGCGTGCAGCAGCGGGTTGGTGGCCAGCCGTTCCCGCTGATGCCAGTCACGCAGCGCGTCGTGTACGGCGCGGTCGAAGGACGCCCGGGACAGCACACTGGTGCTCGGCAGGCTGGCGACTCCGGGCGTCCGCAGCCCGAAAAACATCCGGTCGTCCAGCAGGTCACTCCATTCGTCGCCCCGGTGAGTGCCCCAGTCGTGGGCGAAGAGACGCACCCGCTGCTCCGCGAGCAGGGGTCCGCGCGGGAGTTGGCGGAAGTCGGCGAACTCCAGGAGCCGCGCAGACTGCTCGTCCACGTCATTGACGGCGAGCATCGTCCACTCCAACTGTTGGTGTCTGAGTAATTTCCAGGTGACACGGGCGGCCATCCTGGCTGAGGTGGCGGTCAGTTCGGGTGCCCGCCTGCTGGCCAGAGCGAAGCGCACCAGGTGCACCTGTTGTCCGGGGCGCAGCTCGCGGCTCGCCGCGATGTGATCACGTGCGGCCGCGACGACGGGGTCGATCACCGTTTCGACCGCGTCCCAACGGTCGAAGCTCAGCACGCCCAGGACGCCGACGACGTCGCCGGTCCGCACCGACCGGTACAGGTGGAAGCCCGCGGCCTGCCGCCCCAGCCAGAAGTCGACGGCGGCGACGCGTCCCGTCCCCAGTTGCTCGTACGCGAAGTCGCGGACCGCTCGGACGTCGTCGGGGCCGCAGGGTGTCTCGTCCACCGCGTCGTCGTGCTCGTCCCATTCGAAGCCGGGAAACCTTCTTCCCCTGGTCTGGAGGTAGTTGAAGGCGCCAGCGGCTCGGAGCGAGGCGGGTTCGGGGCGATTGCGAATCACATGCTGGAGGTAGGTGCGCACCGACTTGTGCATGGAGAGGTAGGTGTCCGGTGCCCGCCATCTCAGATCGCGGTCCAGGGCCTCTGCCACGACGGGCAGCAGGCGCAGTCCGGCCCGCCGGCTGAGGGCGTAGGGCTGGTGGCGTATCCAGCCGAACAGTTCGTGCGCGTCGTCCGGCAGGAAGACGCGCAGGAGGTCCTCGGTGGTGTCGGGCACATGGGCGCAGATCTCCAGGGCCTGCCGGTGGACGGCGGACGGCACGGGGCCCAGCACCCGTTCCAGGAAGTCCTGCACGATCTCCGGGGAGGGCTGCCACTCGCCCCCAAACGGGGTGTCCTGGCCCTGGCCGACGAGCCGGAGCGCGAGGGGGTGGCCGTCGGCGAAGGCGAGCCGGGCCCTGCCCTGGGTGACCCGGCCGGGCGTGCTGTCCCGGAGCAGACGCGCCGATTGGGAAAGGGAGAGCCCGCCCAGGCGGTGCACCCGCAGGGTGTCGGCCCAGGAGGGGTCGGTCTGCCAGCGCAGGCTCGGTGGCAGGCGACCCGCGAACACCACCACCGACCCGGGCGGCAGCCGCAGCAGAAACTGGTCCCTGATCCAGTCGGCCAGCGGTTCGAGGCGGTCCACGGAATCGACGAGGAGGACCGGCGGGGCCGTTCCGGTCACAGGTACCGCGGCGCAGAACGCCTCCTCGGTGGGCTCGGTCCGTTCCCCGTCCACCTCGACGACGTCGCGTCCTCGTTGGGCGCCCTCCAGGGCGAAGTGTCTGAGCAGCGTCGTCTTACCGATGCCGCCGGGGCCGTGCAAGGCCAGGACCGCGATGGCGCCGGACGAGTCGTCGAGCGCTGTGCGGAAGGCTTCCAGTTCGTCCTGGCGGCCCACGAAGCGGCGCAGGAACGTCTGCTGTCGCGCGTGCAGGGGGGCCGCGGTGCCGGTGGGCCGCTGTCCCCTCACCGGTGCGGAGTGCGAGTCATCTTGCGGCCGGGGCATCGATACCGTCGGCGGAGCGGTGAGGGTACAGCCGCGCGGCGCGGGCGTGCTCCTCGACCATGCCGAGTCTGCTGAACACCTCCATCGCTTCGGCCAGCAGTGTGCCGGCCTGCCGTGCCCGGTCCGCGCGCAGCGACAGGGCGGCGAGGTCTACACGCAAGGAGGCGGCGCCCGCATGGTCCCGGATGCCCTCGCGCAGGGCGAGCGCCCGGTCGAAGAAAGCGGCGGCGTCATCGAGTTCGCCCAGGCCCATGTGGACCCGGCCGAGGTCGTGCAGCATGTATCCCTCGCCGATTACGTCGCCGTCCTCCAGGACCATGCAAAGCCCCTCGGACAGCACCTTGCGGGCCCCCTCGAATTGCTTCCGGTGCAGGAGGAGCTGACCCACGCGCTGGAGCACCCGGGCCTGTCCGCCGACGTAGCCGAGATCCCGCCAGATCCTCAGCGCCTCGTTCAGCTCGGCCTCCACGCGCCGGACGTCACCCTGCCTGAGCAGGATGACCGCCCGCTGGGTGAGCACGGTGGCGCGGGCCCACGGGTCGCCGCTGCGGTCGAAGTACCGCTGCGCCTTGTCGAAGAGAAGCATCGCCGAGATGTCGCGGCCGGTGAGCCGTGCCACGATGCCGAGGTCCCGGTGGCTCAGGCCGAGTCCCTTGTCGTGCCCCAGGTCCTCGAAGATCTCCGACGCCGTGGTCAGAGCCTTGCGTGCCTCGGGCAGGTTACGGCGGTTGAGGTGCAGCGATCCGAGGGAGGCCAGCAGTGCGGCCTGCCCCATACGGTTGCCGCGGCGGCGGACCACCGTCAGTGCCTTGCGATGGGTGCGGGCCCAGTGGTCGAGATAGCCGCGGGCCTCGTGCAACGGTGCCAGGTTCACAGCGAGTTCCCACGCATACTCGTCCTCGTCTTCCTGCGCGAGCCCTTCCACGGTCAGGCTGAGGTTCTCCAACTCGGTGTCCAGCCACTCCAGTGGCCGGGCGAGGACAGTGGAGACATGCCGCTCGGGCAGGTGCCAGTGCTCGGCCGAACCGGTGAGGTAGCGGGTGCCCAGGATGCGCCGCTGGGCCTCGGTGATCAGGGAGAGCCAGGCGCCGCCCACCCGGCGGACAGCGGCACCGCGCTCGCCGTCGTCGGTCTCGGCGGCCAACCGGTCCCGGGAGAACAGCCGGATGATGTCGTGGAAGGCGTAGCGCAGCTCTCCGCCCGCGTCGACGCCCGTGATGTCCAGCATCTGCACGTCGATCAGTGGTTCCAGGATGTCGGACGGGTAGGGGCCCGGCGTGCCGCCCGTCAGCGCAGCCGCCATCCAGCCGGGGAAGGTGGAGCCCTTGGTCAGGCTGAGCAGGCGCAAGAGTCTGCGGTCCGGCTCGGTGAGCCCGTCGTAGGTGAGCGAGAGGCTGGCTCGGACGGTCATCTCCCCGTAGGCCAGCTCGTCGAGGCGCCGGCTCTCGTCGGCCAGACGCCGCACCATCGACGCCAGCGGCCAGAACGGGCGTGCCGCCAGGCGCGCGGCTACGATGCGCAGCGCGAGCGGGAGTCTGCCCACGGCAGCGACGAGCTCCCTGGCTGCAGCCGGTTCGCCCTGCACGCGGTCGGCTCCGACAACGTTCCCAAGGAGTTCCAGCGAGTCCTTCTCGTCGAGGATGTCCAGGGTCACGCGGTGGGCTCCGGGCAGGGCGGTCAGCCGTGCCCTGCTGGTGATGAGGACACCACAGGAGCGGCTGCCCGGCAGCAGAGGTAAGACCTGCTCCTCGCTCGCGGCGTCATCCATGACGACCAAGATGCGTCTGTCGGCGAGCATGCTGCGGTAGATCTCCCCGCGTTCCTCCAGGGAGTCCGGGATGGCGGGCCCCGGCAGGCCCAGCGCGCGCAGGAAGCGGCCCAGGACCTCGCGCGGGTCGATGGGATCCGTCCGGCCGCCGTGGAGTCGGCAGTAGAGCTGGCCGTCGAGGAAGTGAGTGTCGGCGAGCCGGTGGGCTACCCGGGCGGCGAAGGTGCTCTTCCCGACGCCGGAGCGGCCGGCGACGACGACGATGCCCGTGGCCCGGTGCGGCACGGTACCGGTCAGCGCGGCCTCGGCCTCCGCGACGAGGTGTTCGTGGCCGACGAAGTCCGCGGTGTCGACGGGCAACTGACGAGGGACGGGGCCGCGCGCGGCGGCCGGCCGGTCCTCGCGGGGCTGCATGGAGTCCGCCTTCGCGGCGAGCAGGCCCGCGGTCCTTCCGGGGCCGGGGGCATCCGGCAGCCGCAGCTCCGGGTCCTCGGTGAGGATGGACCGTTCGAGGCGGCGCAGTTCCTCGCCAGGCTGGAGCCCGAGTTCGTCCTGGAGCAGCTTGCGCGCCTCGCGGTACACCTCCAGAGCTTCGGGTTGGCGGCCGGATCGGTAGAGGGCGAGCATCAACTGCGCGCGGAAATGCTCCCGCAGTGGATTGTCGTTCACCAGGCGGGCTATCTCGGCAATCACCTGGCGGTGGCGGCCCAGTTCCAGCTCCAGCTCCACGAACGATTCGGCAGCCGCCAGGCACTCCTCGTCGATGTGCTGGGCGACGCGGGCGAGCGTTTCGCTGGCGATCCCGTCAAGACACGGCCCCTGCCACAGGGCGACCGCGGCGCGCATCGAATCGGCCGCCTCGGCCGTCCTGCCCTGCCCTGCCAGCATATTGGCCTCGGCCACGGTCCGCCGGAACACGTCGAGGTCGAGCGCGGAGTCCTCGATCTGGAGCATATAGCCCGGCGGCCGGGTCACGATGGTGGCCTTGACGCCTGCGGCCGCCAGCGTCTTGCGCACCCGGGACACGCAGATCTGCACCTGGGTGCGGGCGGTTTCCGGCGGCTCCTCGTCCCACAGCAGCCGGATCAGGCGATCCCGACTCTGCAGCCTGCCGTTCTCCAGGAGCAGGGCGGCGAGCACCACCTGCTGCCGTCCCGCGGTGACGGGCACCGTCCGTCCGCCGCTTAAGACTTTCAGTGTCCCCAGCACCCGAAAGGCCGGTCCCGCGCTCGGGTTACGCGGCACGGGGTGCCCACCGGTCATGATCGCCTCCTTTGGCTCACCAGCTCACCACACGGCTGAACATGCAACTTTAGAGCGCGGACTCGGCGGACAACAGCTCTGACCAGTAGTTGGATAGCTGTGGCGGGCACGGTGACCGGGAACAGATCGCAGCGTCGCGCAAGGCGTCCGGCGGCCCGCAGTCCGGTCATGACTGCACGCCCGGACTGACCAACTGTGATCACTTTCCGAGCATAGGTTGACCACCTCCAGCCACCGAGATAACAGGACGATAGCGCCGAGTTAACGGAGTGCCGAAGGGTTGCCGGGCGGGGGCCTTCAGCGCCGTCGCACCATTGACACCGATGACGAAAGGTGGGTCTTCCAGTCATGAGACCCGACAGAATCCGCATATCGCCCACCAGCGGGACGGCGACGGCAGCAGGGGTGAGGCACGTGATGCTCACCTACCACTACCTGGATATCGGGGACACCGACGGGTACGCGTCCCTCACCGAGAAGGATCTGATCCTCGACCACCCCGGCGCCGCGCCCCACCGGGGCCGCGACGCGGTGGTCAGTCTGCATGCCGCGCAGGCCCAGCTGCTCAGGCGGCATGAGCTGACCGCGGTGGTGGCCGACGAAGACATGGTCGTCGCACTCGGCCGGGTGGTGCGTTCGGCGACCGGCGACGACGGCCGGGGCGTGCACAGCGCGGACTTCGCGGACGTGTTCACCCTGTCCGAGCAGACCCTGGTCAAAACGTGCCGCCGTTATTACTACGCCCTGCCACCGGGCCCATCGGGCCCGTTGTTCATCTGACACCGAGCCCTTGCCAACCTCACGTCGAGGCCGCGCGGTGATCAGCTGCGGTATGCGGCGCTGCTGTCGGTGATCGCCCGGAACAGCTCGCGAGCCCGCTCGCAGAACTGCTCGCCCTCCGCGATGTCCGGCTCGTCACCGTCTGCCGGCATCCGGGCCTGGAACTGCTCGGAGCGCAGCCCGCCGTAGCGGGCCCGCACCGCGGCGGTCACCGGCTGGACCGCGATATGCAGGTGCTTGCGCGCGTCGCGGCCGTGCGACCACATACAGACGTAGGTCTGCTCCGGCCGGCACAACGTCTCCACGACATGAGCGGTATCGCGCAGCAAGGGGCCGAGTTCCGCCGCCGCCGTGTCGTCGAGCTCCGCGATGGCCACGACGTGGTCCCGCGGGCCGACGACCAAGGTGCCGGGATTCATCGGACCGACGACGTGGTTCACCACCCACGCAGCGGTCTCGTGCAGGACACCCCCGGGCAGTTCCCGGCGCCCGGTCGGAAGGTCACACCCAAGACACGCCGTCACATCCACGCGCACCAGCCTGTACAGAGCTCGCAGCGATGATGTCGACGACCAAATCGAAGGCGTTCGTGATCCTGGACGGGACGCTGCTGCCGATCGACCGGATCGCCGCCGACCGGCCCTTCTGCTCCGGCAAATACAAGAGGCACGGCATGAACGTGCAGGTCATCGCCGATCCACACGGGAAGCTGTTGTGGGCCTCGGCCGCCCTGCCCGGCGCCGTGCACGACATCAAGGCCGCCCGAACCCACGGCATCATCGACGCCTTCACCGAGGCGGGCCTGGTCTGCTGGGCAGACAAGGGCTACCAGGGCGCGGGCGGCACCGTGCGGGTGCCCTTCCGCGGCCGGTGGGACCGGCCCGCGACAGGGCAGCGCGCGGTCAACGTCGCGCACGCCCGCATCCGCGCCCTCGGCGAGCAGGCCATGGCGACCTTGAAGACCTGGCGTCTGCTGAGGAAACTCCGCTGCGGCACCACCCGAATCGCCAGCCACGTCCAAGCCGTCCTCACCCTCCACCTGACCTGCTCGAACTGAGATTGGGCAAGGCTCACTGAGCAGTCCGGCGGGAAGTGCCCACGTGGGCGGGAGGCGACTGGGGGCACGGGTAGTGGCCGGGATACGGGGAGTTGGGACCGTAGGCGGCGTTCAGGACACGGCGGCCGGACTGGTCGTCAGGGCCGGGTCGGTGAGCGCTACCGGTGCCAGGACGGCGTCCACCGCGGCCTTGAGGTCCTCATCGAGGACGATGTCGCACGCCGCGGCGTTGCCGGCGATCTGCTCGGGTCCGCTGGCCCCGATCACCGCGGCCGCCACGTTCGGCTCCCGCAGCACCCAGGCCAGGGCCAGGACGGGCAGGGGCAGCCCCGCCTCCTCGGCCAGCGGCAGCAGCCGCTGCACGCGGCCGAGGATGTCCTCACGCAGCGCTTTCTCCATGAAGTGCCCCCCGAACCCCTTGGTATCGGTCGCGCGCGACCCGGTCGGCGGCGGTCGGCCGGGCAGGTACTTCCCTGTGAGGACACCCTGCGCCAGCGGGGAGAAGGCGAGCTGGCCGAGGCCCAGCTCCCGGCAGGCCGGGATCACCTCGGCCTCGATCACGCGGTGCAGGGCCGAATAGCGGGCCTGGTTGGACACCAGCGGCACCCGTAACTCGCGGGCGAGGCCCTGCGCGGCGCGGATCTCCTCCGCCCGCCACTCCGATACGCCGATATAGAGGGCCTTGCCCGCGCGGACCACGTCGGCGAAGGCCGTCATGGTCTCCTCCAGCGGGGTGCCGTGATCGAAGCGGTGGGCCTGGTAAAGGTCGACGTGGTCGGTGCCGAGCCGGCGCAACGAGACGTCGATCGTCTCCATGATGTGCTTGCGGGACAGTCCGCGCTCGTTCGGCCCGGGGCCGACCGGCCAGTACACCTTGGTGAAGATCTCGACCCCGGACCGCCGTTCGCCCGCCAGCGCGCGGCCCAGGATCTCCTCGCCCGCGCCGAACGCGTAACCGTCGGCCGTGTCGAAACTGGTCACACCGCAGTCCAGCGCCGACCTGACGCACGCGCGGGCGCGGTCCTCGTCGATCTGCCCGCCGTGGGTGATCCAGTTCCCGTACACCAACTCGCTGACGTGCAGACCGCTTCGGCCCAGCCGGCGGTGCCTCACCTCGTGTCCCCCCTCACGCCGCGCCGTCCGCCGCCGGATCGGTCCAGAAGTGCACGGTCACGGTCTTGCGCAGGACCGGTGCCGGGGCCCGCAGCAGGGACACGCCGTGCAGCGAACGGGCTGTCGTCTCAATGAGAACGCTGCGGTTGAAGGAGGGCATGATCCGGGCTGGGGACGCGCCGTCGACCGGTTCGCCCAGCTCCAGCCAGCCGCCGTCCTCCGGGCACCAGCCTTCGGTGAGATACGTGAACAACGAGTACCGGCGCAGCCGCCCGGTCTCCGGGTGCCGGTTGGAGCCGACGTGTGCCTGGTGCACGGCGCCGTGACCGGCGAGCCGGTAGCTGCCCCAGTCACCGTCCGGTTCCGTACGCAGCCCTTCCACCCCCGTCACCTTGCTGAGGATGGCGGCGAGGTCGTCGCCGAGCAGGGCCTCGCACAGGTCCCGCAGGGCCGGCCCGGCCAGCTCCCGGTCCTGGGAGTGCCAGCGCGGAATGCCCGGCTTCGCCGTCATCACGGCGGTGTCCGGGTAGGCGTCGGCGGCGGCGCGCAGGGCGTCGGCGGGAAGGATGCCGTTCCACACATAGTGCGGGAAGGGGTCGGCGCGGAAGCAGGGCTCGTGGGCCGCGTTCAGCTGCCGTTCCATGGCCGCGTAGTCGATCACTGGTGTGCCTGCCTTTCTCGGGGACGCCGCGGGGCGTCCTTCGGGGTGTCCGTGGAGAGGTCCGTGGGAAGGTCTGCCGACGAGTCCGGATCTGCCGCCGCTCCGGCCGGCGAGACGCCGAGTCGTGCCCGGCCGTTGGCGCAGGCGCCGTCCGGCAGGGCGAAGCGCCAGCCGTGCTGGGGACAGACGACCGCGTCCAGTTCCGGGTCGTAGTCCCCCGGGCCGAGCCGCGCGCCCAGATGGGGGCAGACGTCGGACAGCCGGTACGTCCCCCTCGGCGTCTCCAGCATGAACGTGCCGGCCGGGCGCTCGCCGCCCTGTGCCGTTTGCCGCAAGTACGCGGCGAGGTCGTCGGGATCGCTCCACCGCAGTACCGACATCAGTTCTTCGTTGTACGCGCCGATCCCGGGCCGCCAGGCGCTGAAACGGAACGAGAAGAAGAATTCCTCCCAGCTCATCCCCCCTTCCAGGATCTCCGGCAGGTACCGCGAGGACAGGGTGAAGCGGTAGTCGTGTGCGTCGATCTCCGGCCCGGTGCCCTCGCGCACCTCCAGCGACTGGAAGTCAACGAGCCAGAAGCCGCCCCCGGCGCCGCGCACATCGAAGGCTGCGACGGCGTCGACGGCACGGCACAGGCTCTCTCCGGCCGCGAACAGCGCCTTGAAGTGGGCGGCGAAGCCGTCGTAGAGGCTGTGCTGCGGCTCCGGGTACCCCGAGACCACCTCGGCGATGGCGGGGGCGCGTCTGTGGGCGTAGTCCGCGATGTAGGGCGCGAGGTTCTCCCAGTCGAATCTCCGTCGGATCTCCGGGTCGGCGGTCAACCGGCCCGTGGCCACGTCGAGTTCGTCACCCGGCAGCGGTGCCACGGTGCGCTCCGCCAGGCCCGGGTGGTCGTGGCTCAGCCACGCGAGCAGTTCGGGCGGCGTGGTGAACACCGAGGACTCCGCGAAGAAGTGCGGGGCCAGCTCCGGGTCGAGCAGCGCCGGCGGCCCGGCGAACGCGACCGCGCTGCGCGGGGCCAGGGCCTGCATGTAACGAGTCCACCGGCGCATGGAGTTGACCCTCTTGCGCCGGGCCGCCTCCACCTGTTCCGCGGCGGGGAAGGAGTAGGCGAACGGGAACCAGGTGGCGCCGGAGAACTGAGCCAGGACGACGTCGATGCGGGGATGGAACCGGCGGATGGTCCGCAACTGGTCCCGGTCCACCTGGCAGTCGTTCAGGTTGACGACGACCTGGCCGGTGACGGTGTCCTCGATGACGAGAGCCGAGTCCTGGTGCCGGGGGGTGGGCGAGTGTATCAGGCGCAGCCGGAGCGGGCCGGCCTGGAACACCTCCTGGTCGCCGAGGAGGACGGGCGCCGGGCCGCGCAGCCTGCGGACGAGCCGCTTCCAGGTGGGCAGCGGGTAGTCGGGCATCAGCAGCGTGACCGACGGGTCGAGCGCGTCGAGCACGTCGGCGTCGAAGTGGTCCTGGTGGTCGTGCGACACGTACACGTGGGTCGCCTCGTGCACGAGCGGAGCGCAGGAACTGTTGTCGGGCAGCTGGTGCCAACCCGACAGGAAGGCTCCGCCCTCGGAGAACCACGGATCGCAGACCAGTTTCACGCCGTCGGCCTCCACGAGGGCACCGGCGTGCCCGAGGAACGTGATCTTCATGGCTGCCTCCACGGAGGGGTTCGGTGGGGGGTGCGCTGCTTGCGCGCCGCGACGAGGTGCCGCGCGAGGTTGGGGTCGTCTGAGCTGCTGAAAGGACGTCCCCGTACGCATATGTCGAGTCCCTCGGCCGTGAGCGCGGCGGTGAGTTGCGCGGCGGTCGGGACGTGCAGCACGGAATGGAAGACTTCGGCCGGCCGGCCGCCGGGGCCGTCGTCCACCGCGATGAGGCGGTGACCGAGCAGGGCACCGTGCGCGGCGGTGAACCCCTCGCTGAGCAGCAGGTGCGGGCCGTCCCGGAACACCGAGCCGGTCCGGCGCCGGTGCACGCTCCGGCCTTCGTCGAACCCCGCGGTGCCGTCCTCGGTGAGCCGCAGGTCCAGGACGGCGATGCCGCCCGGGCGCAGCCTCCGCACCAATGAACCGAGCAGCTCTCGGAAGGCTTGCGGCGCGAAGAAGTTGGCGGCGTCGTAGGTGAGCAGCAGCGTGTCGCAGAGCGCCTCCCCTTGCGGGGCGGCGGCGTCCGTCGCGTCGCCGAGCACGAAACGGACGTGGTCCTGCCCGGCGAAGCGGCGCCGGGCGTGTTCGACCACCGCGGGGCCCGCGTCGACGCCGACGTACGCCGTCAGACCGTGACCGCCCAGCGCGGCCGCGTAGGCGCCGGGCCCGCACAGCGGATGGTACACACGGCCCGCTCGCCACCCGGGCAACTCGTGCCGCAGCCAGTCGAGTTGCTGCTCAATCACCGCCGGGGGGCGGGACGAGTCCGTCGTCGTGGTGTCGGTCTGCTCCCGCAGCAGCTGGGCGCTGAACTGCGGGTCGCCGTACGGCAGGGGAGGGAGCGCGGCGATACGGTCCGGCGGCAGGCCGGCGAGGTCGGGCAGCTCCGGCCAGAGGAACGGGGCGCCGTGCTCAAGGAATTCCCGGGCTATTTCCCGCGCACCGTGGTGCGCCGCTGTGTCGACCAATTCCATACCGACTCCGTAGCCTGCGGAACATGCCCGCCCTGAAATCCATTTCTGGTTCAGGTTCCGGGTGCCCGATCGGCGTGGTCAATCCTTTTGCGGATACCCGCTAATTATTGGACTCCGTCCGTCGGCCCAGGCATGATGCGCGCCATGTTCGCGAATTCATGCACCGTTGTGTTGGATCTGGTTCCGCACTGTTCCTCGTCGCCGCGCGAGGCATGGAGCGGGGACGACGATCTGCGTCCGCTGAGCGCCGAGGGAACACGGCAGGCGGAAGTCCTTGGCCAAGTCTTCACGGAGGGGGTCGACGCCGTCTACAGCAGCCCTTCACTGCGATGCCGGCAGTCCGTTGCCCCGCTGGCCGCCGTCGCCGGGGTCCCCGTGGTGACCGACGACCGGCTGAGGGAGGCGCGCGGGTTCGCCGAGCCGGCGGCCTGGACCGAGGGGGTCTACGCCCTGGTCGGCCCGTCGCTCGGCGGCGCGTGGGCGGCTGGCCGGGTCCTGGGTGCGCTGGTGGAGATCGCCGCCCGGCACGACGGCGGCCACGCGGTGGCCTGTTCGCACGGCGACGCCATCCCTGCCACACTGGCCTACCTGTCGGCAGCCCACGACTGCGCGCTGCCGCGGATCGTGGGCCGGGGCGCCTGGTACCGGCTGTGCGTGGAACGCGGCCGGCTCACCATGACCGGTATGCACTCGTCGGGCCCCGCCTGACGACCGGACTCCGGAGGCTCCCGAGGGCTTGGGCACGGCGTGCGGAGGACCTGCGTCCGCCGTGCGAGGTCTCCTGTCCGGCGGACGGAGAGCCCCGGCCGGAGAGCTGGCCTCGCCGGGCCGCCATATGGGGCTCCGTCCTCGCCAGGCAGTCCACCGGCCCTCACCGGGACCGGGCGGGATGGTGAGCCCGCCCTCGTCGGCGCCGGGCCGCCGCGCCCCCCACCGTGCTCGGGCCGCCACCCTCAAAGATCCCGCTGCGCCTCCTCCACCAGCGCCGTCATCACCGCCGCCCGCCGTCGCGTGCCGGGATCGGCGGCCGTCTCTGCGCGGTACGCGGCGTCCCTCGCGAGCAGCCGGTCGGCGAGCCGCACCACGGGCAGCCCGAAGTGGTAGGCGGCCACGAGACGGTAGGCGAGGACCACGTCCTCCGGGTCACACGGGCCCCCTTCCTCCGCCATACCTGCGGCGTGGCGCGTGGCGGCGGCGTCCCCGAGGGCGAGCGTGGCGGCGGCGTCCAGATCCGCGGCCACCGCCGACGACAGGACGAGGGTGGCCAGATCCTCACCGGCCGGTCCCAGCCCCGCCTGACCCCAGTCGATCGCGACCGTGCCCCGCGCAGTCCGGAACAGGTTGCGCGGTGTCAGGTCTCGGTGCACCAGCCCCGTCGGCAGGGACCGCACCGTCCGGACGGCCTCGGCGTGCCGGCGCGCCAGCGACCGCAGCGCCGTGGCGGTCCCCGGCCGGAACAGGCCGCGCACCGCCGGATCCGCACTCGTCTCCGCGTCGGCGACCCGTTCGATCAGGGCGAACCGCGCGTGCAGGGCGGCTTGTTCCAGGAACGGCCTGCACCACCACTCCCGGGACGGCGGCGGCCGCCGCAGCGAGCGGGCGTGGAACCCGCCGAGGAACTCGGCGGAGTCGAGCAGCTCACGTGCTGTCCAGGCCTCGCCGGGCGTCCCGTCGGCTCGCTCCAGCCACAGCCGGAGCCGGCCCCCGGGACCCGGCACGATCCCCAGACAGCGGACGGCCGTGAACCGGTCGGCGAGGGCATACGGGAGCGACGAGCCCAGTACCAGCGCCTCGCGCCGCCAGTAGGCCCAGTCCGCAGGACCGTCGCCGCCGTCGTCGATCTGCCGGCCCAGATCATGCGGGCCGGGCACCCAAGTGCGGTGCCGAACCTGTTTCAGCACCATCTCCCACGCGCGGTCGCCGCCGTCGCCCGAGGCCGTACCCCGCACCGCGTACAGCCCGTCGCTCGCCCTGCTCCAGCTCTCGTAGCAGATCGGCTCACCCGTCCAGCCGCTCACCTCGGCCGTGGGATCGCCCAGCAGCGTCCGTACGGGCTCGCGCAGGTCCTCGGTGGTGAGGTCGGGCAGCGGCCCCTGGTGACGGTACGGCGGACCCGGCACCGGTGCCGCCGTCACGCCGCGCGCCGCGCGTCGGCGACGGCGGCCCGCAGGTACCCGCGCAGTGGTGCGCTGGGCACCTGGTCGAAGCAGGCGAGGGCCGAGGAGCGGCCGACCTCCAGCGACTCCAGTTCCACCTCGAGGCGGCGCCGCAGCACGGCGGCGAGCTGAGAGTCGTCGTCCGGCGCCGGCTGGATGCGGGAGAGGTAGTGGATGACGTTCGCGAACGCGAGGGCCGCGTGCACGATCCCGAACACCGGACGGTCCTCGTTCTTCCACGGGGAGTGGAAGCGGGGGCCGTCGTCGGCGAAGGACACGCCCTCGGCGTCGAGGGACTCGTTCAGCCAGGAGTGCGTGGCCTCGTGCACGAGGGTCTCGCCCAGGCGCAGCGGTTCGTCGGTCCAGTTCAGGACGACGGTGCCGGGCAGGAAGTCGAACGTGTAGCTGCGGCAGGTCGCCCCGAGCGGTACGGCCTCGGTCCAGACGACGACGGCGGTGGAGGAGCGCAGCACCTCGCCGCCTACGGCGAGCGCGGCGTCGACTGCCTCGTTCAGGGTCCGCGCGATGCGCGCCCGCTCCGCCGCGTCCTGCTCGGGCGAGCTGCCGAGCAGGTACATCCGGCTGCCGAGGCGGTCGTCGTCCACGGCGTCGCAGTCCACCGCGCGCAGTACCAGGACCGGTCCGACGGCGGTCTGTACGGCCTCGGCCCGCAGTGCCGCCCGGTTCTGCCACAGGCGCACGGCCCGCCGGGCCCGGTCCGCGTCGCGGCTCCGCGCGGCGAGGCGCGCCTGTTGGAAGGCGTGGTGCAGGACGGCGTTGTCGAAGGCGTCCGGAGCCCCGTCCGGGCCGTCGAGCTCCGTGCCCGGCGCGAGACTGCGCAGGCTGGCGAGCAGCGTGCGCGCCCGCTCGGCACGGTGTTCCACCAACCGTGCGGTCAGCTCGGCCTGGAGCAAGGCGACGGACGCGGCCGCCTCGATGGTGTCGGCTTCGGTCATGATGGTCTCCGGTCCTTTCGGGGCAGTGGTCACCGTACGGCACTCGGGGCGGCCCACCGGTCGAGGTGTTCCGCCTTCTCGTCGTCCGTCAGCGGCCGGATCTCGCGGATGTAGTCGAAGGGGGACTTGACGGCGAACTGCCGCCGGTTCCAGCAGGGATAGGTGGTGCCGATCAGTTCGGCGACGATGCCCATGCCGACCGTCTCGCCGACCCGGCCCGGCAGTACGGCACGCAGCGCGCGAAGCCCGTCGAGGAGTTCCTGCCAACGGCGCGCGACGGGCTCCGGGGTGTCCTCGGGCCGGCGGGCGGCGAGCCGGTCGTACAGCTGGAAGGCGAGGGAGTCGGCGAAGATACCGGTCAGCCAGGCGCGGTCGGTCCCGGACAGCGGACCGCCGCGGGCGCCGACGACCTCCTCGGTGCGCAGCCACTGGCCCATCCAGGACGCGGCGCCCTCGCGCAGCAGCGCCTCGGCGCGGGACAGCGCGTCGGACCCGCCCGGGGAGAACCTGGCCACGTCGCACAGGTCGGCCGGTACGGCGGCGCCCGCCGCGTCACCGAGGACGACCGCCCCCACCGCGAGGTCAACGACGTACCGCAGGCCGACGCCCTCCAGCACCCGCACGGCGTCGCCCACCGCTGCCCGGTCCGGCGCGGTGGCCGGGGCGAGCCGCAGCCGGCCGCCGTCCTCGGGCACGCCGTGCAGGACTGCCAGACGCGGACCGTCCGGCAGGGGCAGCAGCGCGGTGCCCACCTCGGCGGGGTCGACGGCTATGTCCGGGGCGCCGACGAGACCCGCGAGGGCGCGGGTGAGCGGGTCGGGCAGTTCCGTGGTGTCCGGCGCCCCGGCACCGGCCGCCGCGGCTGCACGGCGGGCCCAGGCGGTGCTGTGCGGCTCGACCCACAGCAGGAACGAGTGGATGGCCCGGCCGTCCAGCGAGGCGTTCCAGCAGCGGTTCTGTGTCTCGTCGTCGTCGATGACGGGGAGGAGGAACATCGTGTTTTCCCTTTCAGACCGCTGCCGGGAGTGCCGCGGCCACATGGTCGATGACCTTGCGTCGGTAGTCGCAGTACTCCTCCTCGAACCCGGTCCCCTCGAAGCGGAGCCGGTCGGGAAGGGCGCCGCCGCGGCACGAGGCCTCGTGCGAGCAGCCCGCGCACTTGTCGAGCAGTGCGGACAGGTCCCGGCGCAGCCCGGGGTTGCTGTCCAGGGTGAGCAGTTCGTCCATTCCGGTCGCCGTGTCCACGGAACCCAGCAGCGCGCCGGGCATGCTCAGTTCGTCCGAGCTGCCGATGCGGCCGTCGGGGTAGAGCGTCACGACGAAGGGTTCCTTGCGGTCGCTGAAGCTCGTGTAGCTCGTGGGCAGCCCGGACAGCGACCGGATGACGCTGAAGAATGGCTCCAGCACGTACGCGCCGTAGGAGCGGGTCGCCGACCAGTGCTCGAACGCCTCGATCAGGAAGTCGGCGTACTCGTCGGGCGTCGTCGCCCAGCCGGGCATGCCGACGCCCTCTGGGTTGAGGATCTGGAGCGACTTGCGGTTCGGCGTCTGGTAGTCCTTGCTCTTCACGTTGAAGTCGAGGCACCCGGAGAGCTTGACGACCTTCACGGCCTCGAACTTGCTCAGCGAGTCCAGCACGTCCGCGGCCCGGCCGAGGATGCGGCGGGTGACGACGACGATGACACCGACGTTGCGGCCCCGGGCCGCCATCATGTCGAGCGCCTTGGTGACCTTGCGGTAGGTGGGGCGATCCCGGAAGTCGACGCGGTGCGCGTTGCCCTGCTCGTCCCCGTCGAGGCTGATGCCGATCTCGATGTCCGGCCATTCACGGTCGAAGAAGTCGAGCCACGCCTCGTTCAGGAGGATGCCGTTGGTCTGCATCGAGACCGTCACCGGGCCCTCGTAGGAGCGCAGTTCGGCGAACAGGTCGCCCATCTTGCGGCGGCCGATCAACAGAGGTTCGCCGCCGTGCAGTTCGACCGCCAGCGGCCGTCCGCCGCACAGGGTGAGGAACTCGCGCAGCACCTCCGGCTTCAACATGAGGGCGTTGGGGTACGGCTTGCGCCGCTCGTAGCAGTAATGGCAGTTGATATTGCACATTTCTCCGGGGAGTTTGAGCATTGCCAATATGGTTTCCCCGGGGGCCGGCAGCTGAAGTTTCATGGTGCAGTTCCTCCGTGCTGAATGTGTGGGGAAAGACTCTCGTGGCGGTGGAAACGCGTCAACGAAATGCCGTTCTTCTTGCGTGAACCCGCACGCGGCGAATTCGTCACCGGGTGGCGGTGACCGCCTCGGCGAACCGTGCCCGCGCCATCTCGCGCACCAGTGCCGCGGCGGACAGCCAGTCCGTCTCGCCGACGGCGGCGGTCAGCCGGTCCAGGCAGGGCACCCGGCCGGTCACGTCGGTGCGGCCGGGGAAGACGGACTCGTACGGTACGTGGACGGAGCCCGCCGTGCTGCGGGTGGCGTCGAGGACCAGGCGGGCGAGGCCGGCGATGGTCGTCTCGGTGCGGGAGCCGATGTTGAACACGTTGGCGCCTGGCCGCCACGCGGCCTCGGTGGCCGCGAGGTCGAGCAGGCGTCGGGTGAACTGGTCGATGTCGGTGAAGCAGCGACGCTGGCTGCCGTCGCCGTGGATGGTCAGCGGCTCCCCGGACCAGGCCTGCCGGAAGAATGTCGGCACCACCATGCCGTAGCGCCCCCGTTGGCCGGGGCCGACGACGTTGAAGGGCCGCACCGTGAGCACGGCCCGGTGCCGGGCGGCCTCGCGCCCCAGCCGTTCCATCTCCCACTTGCCGGTGGCGTAGCCCGGGCTGCCGCCGTCGTACGCCAGCGGGACGGCCCGGTCCACGGCCCGCTCCTCGCGCAGCTCGGCGCTGCTGTCGCTGAGACCGTAGACGGCGGAGCTGGATACCAGCACGACGGGTGTGTCCCCGGTACGCGCCAGGACGTTCGCCGTTCCCTGGCGGCCCACCTCGTAGGCCAGTTCGGCCTGTTGTGCCGCGAGCCGCATGCCGACGACGCCCGCGAGGTGCAGCACCAGACCCGTTCCGCGCGCGGCCTCGGCCACCGCGTCCGCGTCGAGCACGCTGCCGCGCACCAGGGTGGCGCCCGGGACAAACGCGACGGACTCGGGTCGGCCCGTCGTGAGGTCGTCCAGGACCCGGACGGGATGGCCCGCCGCGGCCAGGGAACGGACGAGCCGACTGCCGATGAAGCCGGCACCGCCGGTGACGAGCACGGGTGTCGAGGGGGTGGACCACATGTCGGTGTCTCCTTCGGGTGGGAAGCGGGGAGGGGCGGCCGAGGGGGATCGAGGGGTTCACGCAGGTGCGGGCGGGCGGCGGGGTGACTCAGCAGCGCCTGGCGCCGTCCGTGGTCCGCAGCAGCGCCCGCGCCCACCCCAGCAGCCGTGGCGCCCAGCCGGACCGCTCGTGCGGTTCCGCCGTGTCGGTGAAGTGCGTGTAGGTGACGAGCTGGTTGAACGCGGCGACCGGTTCGGCGAGCCGCCACACCTCCCGGCACTCGGCCGCCGGCATCAGTGGCGACCAGCTCGCGAAGTACCGGTCGAGGGCGCGGGATCGGACCCCGGGGTCCGGGCAGCTCCTGAGGGCCGCCGCGACGTCCAGGAACGGGTGGCCGACGGAGGCCTCCGCCCAGTCGAGGAACACGGTCCGGCCGGTCGCGGGGGTCACGCCCCAGTTGCCCGGGTGCAGGTCGCCGTGGACGAGGCTTTCGCCGGGCGGCGCCGTGGCCAGCGCCGCGCACAGTTCGGGCAGCCGGGCGCAGACATCGGCCAGCCGGACGGACTCGGATGCACTCAGCGGGTCCGGCAGTCCCGAGTCCGGGCCGAACAGGTCGCTCCGCTCCGACAGCGGCGCCAGGCCGGCCAGTGCGTGCCCAGTGCGCACCCAGCAGCCGGCGGCGGTGAGGTCGGTGGTCCGGCCCAGCCAGTCGCGCTGCACCGCGCCGAGGACGGCCAGGGCCCGGCCCCGTTCCGCGTCGGGCAGTTCCGTGCCCGGCCGCAGGGCGACCTCGCGGGTGCACCAGCCCTCGTCCGGCGGCCCGGGTGGCAGGACCTCGGGCACCAGACCGGGGTGACGGTCGGCCAGCAGGGCCAGCACCCGGCCCTCGTGCGCCAGGGACGGCAGCGACTGCTTGTGGAACACCGCGCCCCCGCTGGTCGGGCAACGCAGCACGGCCGACAGCGCCCAGCGTTTGACGTCCTCGACGGGCCCCGTGCGGCGCAGGCCCGCCGCGGACAGCCGGGCGTCGATGACCGCCACGGCACGCGGACGCCAGCCAGGCTGCCGCCAGGGGCGTACGGGAGCACTGGTGCCGAGGGGGCCGGGGTCAGTGCCGGAAGAAGCGCTCACCGGTCACGATCCAGCTCATGCCGTGGGCCGCACAGACGTCCCGCAGCGCGTCCGCATCAGTCGATCCGGCGGGCGTGACCAGCTGGGTGACGCCCCGGCGGGCCGCGATCTCGACGACCTCGACGAACGGGAAGTGGTTGTCGGCCGCCAGGGTCACCCCGGACAGCGGTGGCGTCGCGTTCCAGTCCGGTTCCCGGTCGGCGTCCCGGGGGTCCGCCAGCACCCCGGCGAACTCGGCGCGGACCGAGGGGGTCAGGTCGCCCTCGGCGAGCCGCGCCCGCCACACCGCGCGTTCCGCGGACCCCACGTCCTCCCGGAACCTGAGGCCCAGGACGTCCGGATGCCGGCGGCGCTGCCAGGTCCGGGCGCGGGCCGCGGCCAGACGGGTGCAGTCCAGGCGGTTCTGCTGCCCCATGCCGATGCCGATCGTGTTGCCGTCCACGACGAAGGCCATGGCGTTCGACTGTGCGTGCCGGACGGCCTCGACGGCGACGGCCAGGTCGTCCGCGCTGCCGGGCGTGCCGCACTCCGTACGCGTCCCGCCCGCGAACCCCGGCAGCGGTGCGGCCGAGCGCGTCAGCCGGAGCCCCGCCGTCTCGACCGACTCCCGCGCGCTCCCGCCGTGCCCGTTCCGCTCCTCCCCCTCGTGGGCGCGCAGCAGGATGAACCGACCGTGGTTCGAACGGGAGAGGCCGGCGAGCGCCTCGGGGGTGAAGTCCGGGGCGATGACCCCGATGGCGTTCGCGAACAGCGGCACGTGAGCGGCCGTGACCGGCTCGGACACCGCGACGAAGTCCCCGTAGGAGCACTTGGGCGCGGTGTTCCGGGCCCGTACGACGGCCCGGCCGAGGGCGCCGTCCGGCAGCGGCCCCTGGTCGTGGAGATCCTCCTCCCCCGGCGCGAAGGTCCCGCCGATCGCGACACCCGCGGGGGAGGTGTGCTTGAACGAGGCACAGGCTGCCACGCCGGTCCGCTCGCGCAGGGCCCGGACCGCTTCCCGGGCGCCGAGCGCGTCGAGCACGTTGATGTACGAGGGGCTGCCGTGCAGGAGGGTGAAGGGGGGCCGGTCCGGGACGACCGGTTCCGCCCAGGCGGTCTCGTGCGGGTTCAGCCCCCGGGACAGGGTGATCATGAAGACTCCGGCGCGGTGAGGGGGACAGGAGGCGCGGTTCGGGATCGGAGGGCGTCCAGGACCCCCGTCTGCCAGCCGAGTTCCCACACCAGGGCGGACAGGGCGGCGGGGGCGCCCGCGCGGGCGGCCGTGACCGGCAGGCGCAGCCAGTCCACCAGATGGCCCCGCCAGGTCACGGGGTCGGTACCGTGCGCGGCGAACTTGCGCCGCAGGGCCACGATGTCGTGCCCCTGGAACCTGCCCCGGCGGAACCTGCTGCGGTGTGTGGCGCGGATGCCGACCGACACGACGGTGTCCGCCACACCGATGGTGCGGCCCGCCAACTGGGCACGCCAGGACAGGTCGACGTCGGCGAGCGCGGGTAACCGCTCGTCGCAGCCGCCCAGTTCCTCGAACAGGCCCCGGGAGATACCCATCAGCCCGCCCAGCACATGCGGTTTGAACAGGCTCGCGGTCAGGATGTCGCAGAGCTGGTCGGGCGGTGTGCCGCGCAGTACCTCGGGCGGGTTGAGCCGCCGGTAGTCGATGCCGGCCGTGACCAGTTCGGCCCGGTCGAGCGCCGCCGCCATCGCCGCGACGTGGTCGTCGGCGATCTCGTCGTCGGCGTCCAGGAACAGCAGACGGTCGCCCCGTGCCGCGCGCGCGCCCGTGTTGCGGGCGGCCCCGGTGCCCCCGCGCACGGGGCGGGTCACGATGCGGGTGTCCGCCGGCAGGTGGCGGCGGTGCTCGTCGACGACGGCCGCGAGGGCGTCGGTCGAGCCGTCGTCCACGATCACCAGACCCCAGTCGGCGTCGGTGCGCTGCCGACCGAGCGCCGCGAGCTGCCGGCCCACGCAGTGCGCACCGTTGTGGCAGGGAATCACGACGTCCAGGCGGCTCACGAGGTCTCCAGCAGCTCGCGTCCGGGCGCGGCCACAGCGTCTTCCACGGCCCGGTACAGGGCGCTCATCCGGCCGTCCTCGTGCGCACCAGCGGTGTTGCGGAACACGTGCACCGGCGGCAGGTAGGGCGGCGGGTCGTCGAGGAGCAGCGCGCGGTACACCGTGCTGACCTTGTCGAGGGTGTAGCTGTTCTCGTAGTGCCGCATGCTCTTGCCGCGGGAGACGACGCGGTCGGCGGCCAGTTCGACGGGGACGTCGAGGTAGACGATCAGGTCGGGCAGCAGGGTGCCGTGCGCGTGGTGGCGATCCAGCGTCTCGCGGGCAGGGATGCCGTACAGCACATCCAGGTAGGCGGCGTCGCTGAAGATGTAGCGGTCCGACAGCACGGTGCGGTCGCGCAGCAGGTCGCCGATCGCGTCGGCCTGCAACTCCTTGTCGCGGAAGTAGGCCTCGGTGATCCGCCGGTGGCTGTGCCGGTGCGTCCGGTCCTCGCGGACGTCGATAATGACGCGTGCCGCCTGCGGATCGAGCCACGAGTGCTGGCCGATGCGGGACAGCGGCCGTCCCTGCGAGCGGACGTGTTCGGCGATGAGCCGTGCGGTCGTCGTCTTCCCGGATCCGTCGACGCCCTCCAGCGCGAGGAATCCGTGGTTCGTGGTGCTGGGCAAGGGAGATCTCCCTGTCTGTTGTCCGGGTCATGTCGTCGCCTGGGCCGCACGCCGCGCGGCCCAGGCGAAGGCCTCCTCCATGACCTGGGACATGGAGGAGTAGGTCCAGGTGCCGTAGCGGCCGAGCGGGGTGATGCCGAGGGAGGCGAGGTGGCTGGTGGCCTCGTCGGCGGTCTTCCGGGCCTCGTCGGTGAAGACGACGTAGCCGGGGTCGCTCGTGAACACCCGGGACCCGACGACCCGGCTGCCGGGGCCGAGCAGCTCGACCGTCCCGACCCCGCGCAGGACATCGGCCACCAGTGCGTCGTCCGCCGCGCGCGGCCCCTCGGACGGTTCGAGTACCTCGGCGAGTACGCCCCAGCCGTCGGCGGGTGCCATGTCCGGGTCGAACTCCGTCATGAAGACGAGGCGGGTGAACGGCACGTCCTCACGCGTGTAGTACCGCCAGTGCCCGGTGTCGCGCGGGCGCGGCCCTTGGACGGCGAGCGCCACCGACCGTACGCGGTTGCGGGGCAGCGCACGGCAGCGTTCGACGAGCGCCTCGGGCGTTCCGTGGCACAGCTCGACGGTGGCGGGCAGCGGGAGCGTGGAGACGCAGTCGTGGGTGTAGCGGAAGTCGGTGACGCCCTCGGGTGAACGGGTGCGCACGGTACGGGACTCGGGGTCGACGGCCGTGACGGTGTGCCGCAGCCGCAGGTCCCGGACGCGGCCGGCCAGCGCCTGCGAGAGCACCTCCATGCCGCGCAGTCCGCCGGGAGCGGGCCGCGGGTACCAGCCCCGCGCGTTGTAACCGTCCGCAGGGCGGGCCGAGTCGGCGCCGCGCTCGATCTCCGCGACGCTGGGCCGGGTCAGGTTCCAGTGGAAGCCGGACGCCGACAGCGTGCCGAGCGGACGCCGCCACAGCTTGCGGTTGTACGGGAAGAAGAACAGCTCGCACAGGGTGCGGCCGAAGGCGCTCAGCAGCAGTTCCTCGTAGTCGCCGGGAGCCGTGTCCCGCGCGTGCGCAGCTCGCAGGTCCGCCAGGCAGGCGGCGCGCACCTCGCCGGGCAGGCCGTGCAGGTTCAGCTGGACGGGGAAGCGGGTGGTGCCCCGGGCCGTCTCGACCCGGGCGTCCGGGGGGCACGGGCGCAGGACGTCACCGAGCAGCGCGCGGACGCGGGCCTCGACGTCGGGATGACTGAAGTAGAGCAGGTGGATGACGTGGTCGAACCAGTAGTCTCCGATGCGCTCGGTACGCACCAGGCCACCGGGCCGGTCCGCTGCCTCCACCACCACCGCGCGGTCACCGAGCAGGGAACCGGCTGCCAGTCCGGCCAGTCCACCGCCGAGGATCAGCACCTCGGTCTCCACTTCACGGTCCGCGGGGTCCGCCCACGGTGACGGGTCGAGCATGTGTGCCACCTCGCAGGGCCGACGGGACGGGCGCCGGGCCGCTGGAGCACGGCGGGCGCGGGGTCCCGGCGGACGGCTGCGGACAGCCGCCCGCCGGTGTGGCGCAGCGGATCAGACGGCGTCCGAGGTCTGCTCCGTGACGTGCTCCCAGGGCTTCACCGAGACCGCCGACGAGTGGGCGGTGTCCTTGGCGCTGACGGACTCCAGGTCATACGACTTCACGGCGTCGACGAACGCGGCGAAGGAGATCTCGTTCTTTTCGGACATGATGCTCCTCTTTCTTTTAATTCGAGGAATCCGTTGATTCCCTGGAACGAAATTAGCAGCGCCCGGACGGCCGGATCAACGAACTGCAGAGGCTTTTATTTCCGAAATCCGCAGCGCTGTTCTCCGGGAATGCGGAATGCCCGGACGGCGTCCTTTTCGCAAGGAGGCCGACCGAGTGGTCGTGCGACCGGGTCAGAGATGCACCACGCGCGTGCCGACGGTACGTCCGGTGGTGTCGAACAGCAGCGGCGCGGTGTCGGCGAGGGCGGCCAGGTCGTAGTCCAGGTGCGCTTGCAGCAGCACGACGAGGTCGGCTTCGGCCACCGCCGCGTCCAGCGACTCGACCCCGGCGACGCTCCGCCCGTGCAGACGCAGGGTGCGCAGATGAGGGTCGTGGAAGCGCACGAGGGCGCCCCGGTCCAGCAGGAGTTCGGCCACAGGCACCGCCGGTGAACCGCGGCCGTCGGCGATGTCCGCCTTGTAGGTCACCCCTAGTAGCAGCACACGGGTGCCGCGGACGCCGCGCCGGTCGTCGAGGAGCCGGGCGATGCGGTCGACGACGTACTCCGGCATCCGGTCGTTCACCTTCTGCGCCAGTTCCGGCAGTTGTAGCGGGAACCCCAAGGCCCGGCCGCTGAACGTCAGGTAGCCGGGGTCCACCGGGATGCAGTGACCGCCCACCCCCGGGCCCGGTCGGAACGGCTGGAAGCCGAACGGCTTGGTGGCCGCGGCGGCGACCACCTCCCACACGTCCACGCCGAGCCCGTCGCAGTACACGGCGAGTTCGTTGACGAGCGCGATGTTGACCTGCCGGTACGTGTTCTCCAGCAACTTGGTGAGTTCGGCCGCCGCCGGCGTGCTCACCGTCACCACCTTCTGCACCATGCGCTCGTACAGCGCGGTGGCGGCCTCGGCGCAGCGGGCCGTGACGCCTCCGACCACCTTCGGGGTGTTGTGCAGCCCGAACGCCGGGTTGCCGGGGTCGATCCGTTCGGGGGAGAAGGCCAGCAGGAAGTCCTCGCCGACCGTCCGCGAACCCTGCGCGAGGAGGGGCAGCACGACGTCGCCGGTGGTCCCCGGGTAGGTGGTCGACTCCAGCACCACCAGCCCTCCGGGGCGCAGCCGGGATGCCACCAGGCGCACGGCGTCCAGGACGGCGCTCAAGTCGGGCAGGGAGTCCCGCAGCGGCGTCGGCACGCAGATGGTGACGGCGGCCGCGGCGGCGATCACCTCCGGATCGGAGGACGGGGTGAAGCCCGAGGTCAGCGCCTCGGCGATCTCCTGGTCTGAGATGTCGTCCACATAGCTGGTCCCGCCGGCCAGGGCGGCGACGCGGCCGGCGTCGAGGTCGTAGCCCGCGACCCGCATGCCGTTGCGGGCAGCCGCGACGACCAGCGGAAGTCCGGCGTAACCGAGTCCGACGACGGCCAGGTCATACCTTTCAGCCATGGCCCCGACTCCTTCCAGTACGGCGGAAGAGGATTCTGTGATCCGCCGTGGACGGCGGCACGTTCCAGCAGGATGACTGAGACGCCCGGCCCGCGGCCAAGGAATTGCGCAAATGCGTACGAAAGAAGGCGTCGGCCGTCTCTGGGCCCTGCGAGAATGCGAATTTCCGTGCCCCGCGGGAGAAGTGACGGAACGTTTCGTGGCATTTCGTCGTGAGAATCGCCGGACAGCATCCTGAATCCGTGGACCACGAACCGGGAGGGAATTGTGACAGGCCTCGAAGGGAGGACGGCGACGGGCGGGGGCTGCCGCGCGCTCGCGCACCGCCCCCGGTTCCCGAACGTCATGCCCGACGTCGACGAGTTCCTCGGCCGCTGGAAGGCGCCCGCCGCGCCCCGCCGCCCCACCCGGCTGCGCAGGAGCACGGACGGCAACATCAACACGGTCGGGCTCCCGGGCATCCACGAGGCGGACGACGTCCACTCCGGGCACCCCCAGTGGCGCGCCGCCATCGAGGACGGCGTCTGGACCCTGGTGGATACGCTCACCACGGGCGCCTGGCGGCTCGCCACGTATGACAGTTGCGAGGGCCACGCCTACCGCCCCGAGTCCCTCGCCCCCGGTCGGCGCCGGGTCGGCGTACTGCCCCGCTCCCCACGGGAGTTCACGCGGGCGGCGGCGGCCCTGTGCCGGGGTGCGCGCCGCCGCCCCGGCCGTTCGTTCCGCTGCGGCGAGGGCGTCGGTGACGAGCTCGGTGCGCATGTGGTCGGCGAGTGCCCGGCCGGCCGCGAGCGCCCAGCCGGCCAAGCGGCGTGAGCACAGGTCGGTCACGGTCCGAGACAGCAGAATTTCCCGCCGCCGACACTCAAGTACGTGATGTCGCCGACGTACTTGGTGTTCACTTTCTCGGCGGTGATCCTGGGGACGCCATAGATCCCGTCCGATTCCCGGTGAACCGTGCGTATCCGGGCAGCGAGCTTGGCGTCGGCGGCCTGGCGGGCGGCGCGGTCCGCGGCGGTCCTGCGCCAGTAGCAGAAGCTTGAGCGGGCGATGCCCAGGATGGTGCACAGCCGCTTCACACCGGGGCGGCGCTGGTGGTCGGCGACGAACTGGAAGCGGTTCACCAGCGCGTCTCCGTTGCGAAATACCGCGCCGTTCTGCCCAGGATGTCCGGCTCTTTTTCGAGTTCACGAACCCGCCTGCGCAAGGCGGCCACCTACACCGAGTCCGACTCCGGCGCGGCCGTCCGGGCCGCCGAGTGCGAGCCCGGACGCCGCCCGTCGGCGGCCCGTATCCAGGTGCGCAGCGTCTCGGTGCTGACCCCCAGATCACCGGCGACCGACTTGCTCGTCACCCCAGGCCGTGAGCGGTACAACGCGACCGCGACCGCTTTGAACTCCGGCGGATAAGGCTTCATCCTCACAGGGACTCCATTCTCCCCGATCCTCAAGATCCAGTGTCCACGGTGTCCAAGATCCGGGGTCAGCGCCCCCAAGAAGACGGTAGCTGACAGTTATTTGAGATACGGGCCCCTGCGGTGCCGGAGTACTGCCGTTGCACGTCGGCCGAATGGCCGGCCTCCTCCGCCAGGGTCCAGCCATCCTTGCGCTGCAGCGGAGCGACGTACCGCTGCAGTGTGGGGCCGTGTCCTATGTGGTGATCACTCGTCGCTCACCCGCTTCACGCAGAGCTCCACCACGGCTCGCAGGGGCCACGGCCCCAACAGATCGTCCGGGGTAGGGCCCTCGAATCCCAACTGGTTCAGATGCTTCATCACTGCCGGCGCCATGACGGCCCTTCCACCCTGCTGGATGTACGAGCAGTCCATGTCTACTGGGGCATCACCCAGAGCGATCTCCAGAGCTGCCGCAAGCGCTTCGTAGCCCGCTCCACCGGCCGGGCTCTCCGGGCTGACAGGGACATCCGCTGCACCTGCAGCGCTGTCGGACGCCGTGGACCCAGCAGCTGTCGGAGAACCGGACTCCGGCAACTCGTCGCACCACACGAACTCGTGCGGACACATCAGGTCCACGTTCTCACGCAGCGAGGCCAGGACGTGCGCGCGCACCTGGTCCTGCCTACTCGGGTCCCCGACGAGCTGAGCCACGAGGGTCCGACCCTCCGATGGGCGCTCTTCGACGCTGACCCGGGCAGCCTCGATTCCCTCCACCGAACTGACGATTTGCGCCAGCTTGGCTGTATTGACCCAGCTGTGATCGACGTGGGCCCACCCCTCGTCGTAGGACGAGGCCGGTAGTCCGAATCGCTCGACCACCTCCGCGACGGTGACCGTCGCCAGATCCGGCTCATTCGCCCAGGCAATGAGGAACTGCTCCATCGCTGTCAGCATGCTCTCGATCTGATCTTGCTCAATCACGGAACGGTGAGCGATGAGGTCTAGGTGCACCTCTCCGTTCAGCGCGGAGCTTCTGAGGCAAAGGTCGGTGTGCTCGTCGCGCCACAGGCACTCAAGACGCTTCATCGTGCTGCTCGGCTGCTCTCCTGCCGTCCGGTCTTCAGAGGCTGGACTACGCAGATTCTGCTCAAGCCGGTCACTGCAGTTAAGAACCGTGCCCACCCGGATCGACAGACCACGGTCTGCCTCGATCCTTGCCTTACGGTCCCGAAAGGCAAGGTAGGAGTATTGCGCGTGCCGAGTTGCAACGAGACTGCGCTGTCTGGTTTCGGCCATCACTTCGCTCATCGTTGCTTGCGAGAGGAGGTTTACCGAGAATAACGCCTCCTGGAAGAAGCAGCCAACGGACCGACGCACCCCCCGGAAGCGATTTGAGAAATTCATCATGAGGGTAGCGCCCGAGTTTCCGGACAGAGCGGAAATCGCTACAGCAAATATAGCAGATAGGTAATTCGTGGCCCTGAATCCTGAATTCCTTTTGGAAAGTTTTTGCAGTGCCGAAAAAAGGGCGGGCGACCGGAGAACTACCCGATGATAGTAACTCACGACATCCCGGTGCGGATCCATAAGCGTGGCGGAGCGAAATCGAGGGAATTGAGCGGCGGGCGAAGATGTCAGGATATTCTCACAATACCGCATGGCCCGCTCATGTGCAGGGGCGCGTACAGTCGATTGCTGCCGTGCGACGGCGAGTGGCTGAATGTTCACTTTCTGATCATCTGTCGAGGGTGAAATTCTCTCGCCAGAAACACTCAGATATCTCGTCAGTTCCGCCTTGATCTGCCCCATGCTGGCCCCGTCCACGGCGATATGATTCAGCACCAGGACGACCGTGGCCACGCGCCTATCCTTAAAGTTGAGACCTACCCTCAATGGAATTTCCACCGCCTGATCCATGGGCGGGGCGAAAAGAGCGTGGAAGACGGCATCAATGTCTTCGAGGTCATTACCGTCCCGACAGAACGGAATGGGAGTTTCGAACTGATCGAGCACCAACTGGAAAGGCGCACCGGACTGGTCTGTCGGGTAGATCGTACGTAACGCCTCGTGCCGATATATCAGATTCCGGATAGCAGCAATAACCAGTTCTTCCGGAACCCCCGGATCCGGCATTCGCAGAATCAATGGAATCTTTGCGCTGTCCACGATGGGAAGTGGCAGGTGGTACTGATACCAATACATCTCCTGTGACCACATCAGTGGTCCCCGGAGGCCGCCGCCTGGAGTCGGTGTCGTTTTATTTGTTTCCACAAAGGTTTGCCGTGAAGTCATCATACTCCTTCACCAATCCACGCAATGGGCCCGCGTATGAATTGCCACGCGATCAAGTGATAACAAATAAAAGCGTCAAAGTTGCCGCAGCCACGCGCTTAAATTCACGATCGACCAGAGCACCGTTGCCGCCTTGTTGGAACGACTCCTGGAAAGCTATCCGTCGGGTCGGCGGCAGCAGAGTTCGGCGCCGCCTGAAGAGCAGCTGTTGCATCATTGTCCACGAGTCGAGCCGACTGAAGTTTTCCCTCAAAACGGCCCTACGTCCTCGGCGATGAACGAGGGAAATCGGCCTTTCGTCCGGTTGCGCGCCGTCTGGTTTCCGTGCGGTAATCTTCATTCGGCGTTACGTGGTAATCCGCTCGATGAGTTGGCGCACTGCCTCGTTCGCTGCATGTGGAGTGTACCGCTCCTCATACAGGCCTCTGGCGTGCTCCGCGAGGGAGCGACTCTGGTTTCCGTCCACGAGCAACTGAGCTACCGCGTGAGCGAATGCCTCGACGTCGTCCTCAATTCGAAGATGCACTCCGTTCTCGGCCCTCAGCCCCTCACACCCGACACTTGTCGAGATGACAGGGACACCACTGGCAAACCCCTCAAGGATCTTGATCCGAGTGCCGCCGCCCACGCGTAACGGAGCGATCATTACGTGCGCCCGGTCAAGATAAGGCCCCATGCGCGGCACTTCACCGACGACTTCTACACCAGGCGTCGATCCGAGATCTCTCACGGCCTGCGAGGGCTTTCCGACCAGCAGCAATCGGGCTTGTGGGCACCTATCACGGACGCGCGGCAGAATATCTCTGACGAACCAGATCGCCGCGTCCTCATTAGGCGGCCATTCATGCCACCCCTGGAAAAGAATTGTGTCGCCTTCACCGTAGGTTCGGTTCCTCCGCTCTTGGCCGGCTCCCTCATCACGCATATAGGTGTTAGGAACCACCGTGCTGTTATCGAAGGCGAACTTGACTGCGTCCAGCTCGCTGGTGAAAACCAGCATGTCGGCTGCTGCGGCTACCTCGGCATGTGCGGCCCTAAGGCGATTGATTTCGGACTGTTGCGCCTCGAGCTCAACAGTGTCCAATTTGCTTCGGTTCGGACTCTCCCCGAGACGCAGCCAGCGTTCCAGAATCACATCTTCCAGGTCATCAACATCCACCACGGCTTTTCCATGGGTCAGGCCGCCGGCGATGTGCCACAAGCGTTCTCTGTCGTACCAGACCACGTCGTACGACTCGTCGCCTGCCCACTGCGGCAAGGCTTCCGTGAGTAATGCTCTGTTTCGGGGAGTGTCGTAGGTGTCCTCCAGGGAGAGGACCTTGCGGAACGGGCCAACCGGTGGGTCGGTCTCGACAGGTGGCGCCCCCTTGAAACGAAACACGATCAGATCGACAGTCCCGAGCCTGGAAAGGGCTTCGGAAGCGGCCCTGACGCGTCGGGCCCCTCCCGTGGCCGCCCAGGGCCGCGTGCCGGTAATTACTAGAAACCGCATTACTTGCGCTCCTGGTGACGAAGAGAGTTTTGGTCGGTGGGGTTCAGATCACACACAAAGCATGACCGGTGCGTGCTGCTGCACTGGTTACCACCCATCAAATGGAACTCAACCGGCAACCCCTTCAGTACCCTTATTTTGACTCATCCACTCCCCCAACGGATCCTGATACGCTGCCGGCAACACCAACCCCGGGGGGAGGTCTCCCATCCCAATGAGAATCCGTCATCGTCATGTCGATTTGGTCGGATGGCACTTCGCGATTGAGAGATCCTGCCAGGCTCACAGAAGGTCCTGTGCCCGGACTCCCGCGATAACTCGTCGAATCGGTCACTGCCCTCAACGAATTAGCTCAATCGGATCGAGTGATCACGCTGAGACTTCTGGCGCACAAGATCAACACTCAAATTCCGGATTGGTCAGCGGGCTGCACTACAGGCTCAGTGGGCGACGCAGGCGTTGTGCCATGGTGCCCGGAAAGACGCCGGAAGTGCCATCCGGGATCATGGAGGTGGCGAGCCACTCCGGGGTGGCCTCGAATTTCAAGTCCAGCTCTGCGGTAACCTCGGAGCCGAACAGCGCGTCAGTGTGGGCGACTACCCAAGCCGTCGGCTGAGTCAAGCCGAATCGCTTAATCGTGTGGTTGATTTCGGCGCGATCGGCAGGGCGAAGCCGATGCCATTCGGTGACCACATCACCGAACTGGGACAGCGTCAACGGCTTGCGTGAAGCGATGCGAGTGAGCCATCCCTCACGGAACAAGTGGAGGCAGGTGAACAAGAAGGCGTACTGCGGCATGAGAGCGTACAGCTGCTTCCCAGGGCCGGTTTCGACGCTGCGCAGTTCTGTCAGAACCTCCTCCATGGGCACCTGCCAGGAACTGGTGTGCCAGGTGAGGCTGTTCGCGACGTCGACGGCGATGTAGGGGACCACCGGGTCAGGGCCGAGTCGGTAGTAGTGCGGAAGGTGATCCGGAGAAAGCTGATAGACGCGCAACGCTGCCTTCGACTGCGGCACCAGGGTATGGGTGGTGGCATCGTAGCGGGAATGCCGGCTGTAGCCAGAAGCGGTGAGCACCTCGTCGGCCGTCTCACGGTGACGCGGGTGAATCATGAGGTCGATGTCGTCGAACAGCCGGGCACCGGAGCTTTCGTGAAGGGTGTGGTGGGCCACCACACCCTTGGTCCAAGCACCGGTGACGTTGGCATCACGGAGCACCCCGCCGAGGCGCTGTGCTTCTTCGGTCAAGATCGCTGCGCGATGCCGTCCTGCATTGCAGTGGATGTCCAACTGGCCGAGTAGCCGGTATGGAACCGCCCTGCGCAAGCCGTGGACTTTCAGGAAGTCGGCCAAGGCTGCCAGCAGGCGGTGACGTACCGCGTTCCCGATCAGTCCTTCGAAGTCGAAGCCCGGGGTGGCCAGGAGCGGCATGACGCGCTCCCGTCCGTCGGGGATCGCGCGGGCCGCTGCGACGGCGACCAGTACCTCCCAGATCGTGTCGGACATGTTCACCTGGGTCGGCCCTGCATCGAGGGTTGTGCTCATCGTGAATCCGATTCCTTTCGCTGAGGTCCCGTGAGCCTTCGCGGGCTGCGGTTATGTCTCACAGCAGTCGCACGGAGCGGTCGACCAGGCTGAGGATGCCGGTAGCGGTCCAGAGACGGTCGTTGGAGTAGTTGAGCGCGGCCGAGCGCAGATCGCGGAAAACGCGTTCGAGAGGGATGGGGGCGTCGGCGCTGTAACCAACGGACAGTCCGGCCAGCTGCACCATGCGGTCGACCGCGCGGAAAGTAAGCTCGGAGGCTGCGAGTTTAAGCGTGTTCACGTGGATGTGGAGATCTGGCCTATTGAGGCTGCGACCCCGCTCGCGCAGGGACTCGATCTCGTTACAGGTCCGCTCCAGGTAGGCGTGGACCAGTTCCAGATCAACCCGGATGCGGGCAATGCGCTCCTGAACCAGTGGTGAGCTGCGATCGACCGGAACGGTAGTGCCGATCTGCTGCAGCAAACCGGAAAGGGCCTTCTGAGCAGCGCCCAGCCAGCACGCGCTCCAGGCTAGGTGGCCCAACGGGATCATGCTGTCGTACGAGATCTCGCGGAAGCGTCCAGGCTGTCCGACCAGCCGGTCTCGGCGGACAGTTCCGTCCAAACGCAGAGCTCCGCTGGCAGTGGCCCGCATGCCTAGGGGGTTCCAGTCACCAATCCGGCGTATCGTCAAGTCCGCGCGGGTGGCATAAACCAGGGAGACCGCCTGGTCGGATGGGTCGGCACCGCCGCGCATCGTCACCAGAAACGCGTCGGCGTACTCGCCGCCGGTAACCACCGGGGCGGTCCGACCTAGGGCGAGGATTTCTTCGTCGGGCGCGCCGGTCAGGGTCTCGTCGACCGACATCAGATGGCTGCCGCCGGTGCCGGTGGTGACCGAGGCAAGGTAGATCTCACCAGAGGCGATCCGCGGTAGGACTTCTGCCTTCAGGTCCGAGCTGGCGTGCCGGACCAGGCAGTCGACCTGCTGGCAATGCATCGCCCAGATCAGTGCTGTGGACATACAGGCACCGGAAAGATCTTTGGCAATGCTGACCAGCCCGTTCAGGCTGCCGCCCATGCCGCCGTATTCCGTCGGGACGAGGTAGCCCATGTAGCCGTTCGTCCGTAGTGCCGCCATACTCTCGATGGGGAAGCGCGCCTCGCGGTCGACGTCGCGGGCATGGCGGCCGAGAAGCTCCATCAGAGAGGCAGGGGCGGCGGTCGGTGGTGGTGCGGGGCTGTCGGCTTCAGTCACGGAAGGTCACTTCCTGGGTGCGTAGTTCGAAGCGGCCTGTGGCGACTATGTGGTCGCCGTCGAGCACGACTTCAGCGGGAGGAGTACGGCTGAGGAAGCCCAAGAGGCTTGCGGTAGGGCCGTAGGCACCCGTGTTAGGAACCGCCAGTACCTGACCGGGGTGGAGGTACGGGGCGTCAATGGCGGGAGCGAGTACGTCGAGTGGCGTGCACAACGGGCCGACCAGGGTCACCGGGGTGGTTGAGCTGAGTTCAGGGGAAGCCGTTCCCGCATCGACAGGGATGGGGACGATGCTTGGCGGCCGGAGCCGGCCGAGTCCTGACATTCCGCCGAGGACGTTGACGCCGGAATCCAGCACGGCGAAGGTGCGATCACCACTCCGCTTGACATCCAGAACGGTGGTAAGCAGGGTTCCGGCGGATGCCGTCAGGGCCCGGCCGGATTCGAAGACCACGCGCGTGCCATTGCGGCGCCGATCGGGGAAAGCTGTGTCCAAGACCGCATCGACGGCTCCCTGCAGATAGGGATGGCGAGGCAGGGCTCCAGGGCGAGCGAACGGGGCGGGGAATCCTCCGCCGAGGTCGAGCACGTCAGGCGTAAATCCTGCACGCCCGGCTATTGCGGCGATAGTGCGAACGGACTGCTCGAACTCGGCAGCCAGTGCCGCAGGGGCTGCAATATTGGTTGCGCAGAAGGTGTGCATACCCACTGGCCGGACTCTTCCGAGCGGTCGCAGCAACCGATCGAGAGCCTGGATGTCGGTGTGATCGACGCCGAAGGCGCTGGGGCGACCGGTCATGCGGAGGGATCCACCGGTGCTCCCCCGCGGGCTGTTGATCCGTATCAGGTAGCCGGCCGTGGTGCCAGTTCGCGAGCATGCCTCGGCGAGGCGCTGCCGGTCAGTGACGGACTCGACCGAAAACAGCCGCACCCCACGGTTGAGTGCTTCCTCCACTTCTTCCGGGGTCTTGCCCGGTCCGGTGTACAGCACGTTGTGCGCTGGGCAGCCGGCAGCCAGTGCTACAGCCAGCTCGCCGATCGAACTGACCTCCGCCCGTGCGCCTAGAGCGACCAGTTGAGCTACCAACCGTGGATGCGGATTAGCCTTCAGGGAGTAGAACAACTCCGAGCCGACCGGCAGGTCATCCCGGAGGGCGGCGAAGGACGAGCGCACGACGGCCAGATCGTAGACGTACGCGGGGGTGCCGACGTTCTGGATGATCTGCGCCAGATGGCGCCTGATCGACGCAGGAATTCCCGATCCGGTAGAGGGCTCAGTCATGGCTGCATCCATGTGGTTCGGCGGAGTTCCGATGCGTCGACCTTGCCGTGCGCGGTCAGAGGGAGGCTGTCGAGCACGATGCAGCAGTCCGGGGTTCGCTCGGGGCCGAGTCGCTCCCTTACCCCGTTGAGGATTTGACTCGGTGTGAGCGCGGTTACCGCCCACACTGTCAGCCGACCGTCGGGGCCGGGAGGTAGGGCTGCCCCAGCCTCGACGCCGGGGATGTCCGTGAGGACGACCTCGAGTTCTGTGGTGCTCATTCGCCACCCGCGATGCTTGAATATGTCGTCGTCGCGTCCCATGAAGTACAACCTGCCGGCGTCGTCGAGCTTGCCCCGGTCCCCGGTGAACACCGCCTTGCCGTGGCCGTCCGGTGAAGGCCGGAACCTTCGTGCGGTCTCGGCCGGTGCGCGCCAATATCCGCCCATCACATGTGGCCCGGCCGAAACAATCTCGCCCGCTTTGCCTGGGGATAGAGGTAGTGCTGCGGAGTCCACGATGAACAGCCGTGTGCCGGGGAGAGCGCGTCCGACGCTTTCAGGGCTGACCAGGTCCTCGTCCGGGGCTGCCACCGTGATGCGCTTGCACTCGCTCATGCCGTACATCAGGACGATGCTGGCCTCGGGGAACGCCGTGCGCAGCTGCGCAGTGTGGGCCGGGGTCAGCGCTGCTCCGGTGTTTGTGAACAGTCGAACGTGGGTCGGTCTGGGGTCGCGCCGGGCCAGTCGAGTGAGAGTCTGGGCCAGTGCGGGAACGACTGGGACGACCGTTGCCCGTGCGGCTCGCATATTTGCCAGCTCACGGGCGGATAGCTCCGCGGTCGGCACGACGAGTTCGGCACCTGCCAAGGCGCACAGGAATAGCTGGTAGAGGCCATAGTCGAATGAGACCGGGAGCCGGTTCCATACGACGTCGCCAGTGCGGTAGCCCACTCGTTCAGCGATAGCTCGCACGGCGAACAGGACCGCAGCATGCGGGCACACGATTCCCTTCGGGCGGCCGGTGCTGCCTGAGGTGTAGAGCAGCAGAGCCGGGTCCGCGCCGTCGATCTGCGCTGCCAAGGGGGCGGGAGTAACCTCGCCGTGCAGGTCGGCGGGCCTCAGGACGGCAGCGCCAGCCTGCTCGACTGCGGTGGCTGACAGCCCGTCCGCGACGACAACGACCGGATCGGCGTCCTGGATTAGCCACTCCAGCTCGTAGGAGGTCGCATTGTTCCGGGCCGGGACCAGGATCGCTCCGAGTCGCAGGACTGCCGAGAGTACGGTGGCGAATCTGGGACCGGGCGCTAGGGACACCATCACTCGGTCACCCCGTCCGACCCCGGACGCAGCCAGTTTTCCGGCCGCCCGCCGGCCGGCCAGGTCGAGCTCGGACCAGGTGAGCGAGTCCTGGTCAGTGGTGCGGACCGCAGTCCGCGAGGCGTGGGCTCGCGCCGTGAACTCCAGTAGGCCGACCAGGTTGGTGTAGGCGTGGGGAGCGGGGCGAAGTGCTACGGCCTCGGCGGGTGGCGGGACAGTCATTGCGTCACCTTTCGGAAATCCATAACGCCCATGATCTCCACTCTTCTGACGGTTGTTTTGTGCAGTCGCACCAGGTAGGAGAATCTCCCGGTCCACACTTACATTGTCGACTGGTGAGCCGACTGTCTCTCGATTTGCTGATATGCGCAAAAATTGACGCTGGAGCAGGTTGCACGAAGGCTCCTCAGGTGTAGCATGTCGGCTAATCGGCCGGCTCTGGAACGGCGCACTCCACCGATCTCGCGCGTAGGCGAACACTCGCCGTTCCGACCGAACCCTTGGGCGCTATATTCGCTTTCCCCAGGAATGCCCGCCGACTTTCCGAGCCGCCAAATAGAATCGAGAGGTAGGATTTCATGGAGCAACCGGAGATCGCAAATGCGGTTCGAGAGGTGGTTCGTGAAATCGCCCCCGACATACCCGAGATGGAAGAAAACATATCATTGAATTCTCTGGGTCTTGATTCGCTGGGCAGCGTGGAACTCACCCTTCGCTTGGAGGATCGTTTCGGCGTGGTCTTCGAGGATGACGAGCTGGCCTTTGAGAATTTCGAGAGTGTTGCGTCTATCGTCGACCTACTGTCGGCGAAGACCGCTGCTTGAGAACTCATACTTCGATCACGAATGCGCCGTTTTCGGTCCCCTGGCGGAGCGAGATGCCGGTCGCAGGGAAACCATGCAGTAACTGTTCAAGAGTTTTGGGGAGATTCGACGGGTATCTACACGTCATCGCAAGCCTCGAATCCGAGGCTGTCAGCCCGTCCCTCGGTTACGGCTCTGTTTGCTGCCGGCAGTATCGTTGGTACGGTTCGCGCGCGGAATGACGCCGCATGGATGAGGCTGCCGATGGCCACATCCGGCTGAAAGCGATTTTCGACGCCGAGTAGGTTCATTGAGGGCGCATCTGAGAAACGATGCGACGATGAAATACCCACGACCCGAGACAAGAATTCCGCGATTTTGAACATCAGGGGGGCAGATGGCGCAATTCCGTGTGCTCTCTTCACGGATATCCCTCGTCAGATCCTTACTTACCGACCGTCTCCACCTTGTGCAGCTGTTCGTCGCAGACCGTCGCGCCGGTGGTCTCCTGGCCTTGGTCCACCTGTGGTCAGCGGCGGTACCCGCCCTTACCGCGGTGGCCACCGGCTGGCTGGTAACCGGACTCACCGGCGCCGCCACCGGGCGGGAGACCGCCTCGGCAGTGGCGTGGCCGCTGGTCGCAGTGTCCTCGCTACTGGTGGCCGACGAGATCCTCACCTCACTGAGCGGGACCCTCGAGCAGTACACCGCCGGACGCCTCGACGCGCGAATACGGCGCCGGGTGCGCCGTCTGGCCATGACGCCGTCGAGTATGGCGCATCTGGAGGATCCGGTCTTCGCCGATGATGCTGCCCGTGCATCGGATGTCGGTGAGGGCCGGGTCCGCTCACCGGGGACTGCGGCGGTCGGTCAACTCCGCCTGGTTTTCCGTTTTCTGGGGGCGCTGGGATCCTCCGCCGTGATCGCCCTGACTTTCTCCCCGTGGCTCGCCGTCATCCTGCTGGTGGTATGCATAGTCAACCGGGCGCTGATACGGCGCTGGTGGGTGTATCTGGCCGAGGTGCGAGACGAGCGCGAGAGCATGCGGCGCCGCGCGGAGTACTGGAGCGAGGTCGCCTCGATGGGGCCGGCTGCCAAGGAGGTCCGTCTCTTCGGCCTGCAAGAGTGGGTGGTGCAGCGGCACACCCGCGAACTGCTGGCCTGGGCGGAGACGATCTGGTCGGCGCGCCGAGGGGTCCTACGCCAGCAGGGCTGGATCGCCCTGCTGGCAGCGATCGCCGCCGGCGCCGCGCTTCTCCTGCCAGGACTGGCTGCCGCGCGGGGCACCCTCCCCGCCAGCGAATTGATGACCGTGATCGTTGCCGCATGGGGCGTCTTCCAAATCGCCGCTATGGGGCGCGAAGCATTCGACATCGAGTACGGGCTCGGCGCGGTCCGGGCGCTGGAGCGTCTGGACACCACCTACCGCGGGATCGCCACGCCCGCCAGGACCGGAGCCCAGCGGTCCGGTGAGCCGTCGGCCACCGCGGGGGAAGTTGCCCCGGCGGCCCTGCGCATCAAGGGGCTCGTCTTCGCCTACCCCGGCAGCCGGCAACGGGTCATCGACAGTCTGGACCTGACCGTCCGTTCTGGTGAGGTTCTGGCGCTGGTCGGGCACAACGGCGTCGGCAAGACCACGCTGATCAAAGTGCTTGCAGGCCTCTATCTCCCGACTGCCGGACGCCTGCTGGTCGACGGACAGCCCCTGGACGCGGCGCGAGTGGCGGCGTGGCGCAGGCGCGTCGCGGTCGTCTTCCAGGATTTCAACCGCTATCCGCTCACGCTCGCCGACAACATCGCCCTCTCCGCGCCCGAACACCGCCACGACAGGGAGGGAATCCGCGCCGCCGCACGCCGCGCCGGTATCGACGCCCTCGCCGAGGAGTTCACCGACGGCTATGACACCGTGCTGAGCGCCGATCGCACCGGCGGCACGGATCTTTCCGGCGGCCAGTGGCAGCGCGTCGCGATCGCGCGCGCCGTCTTCGCCGTCGAGCACGGGCGCGACCTACTGGTCCTGGACGAGCCGACGGCCCACCTGGACGTCGAGGCGGAGGCCCGTTTCTACCGCCAGGTCGTCGCAGAGGTCACAGGGGCGACCGTGCTGCTCATCTCACACCGGCTGTCCACGGTGCGTCAGGCGGACCGGATAGTCATGCTGGAAGCCGGACGGGTCGCCGAGCAGGGCAGCCACCGCGAACTACTGGAGAACGGCGGCGAGTACGCCCGCCTGTTCCGGCTCCAGGCCTCCCGCTTCACCGATACCCAACAGCACAGCGGCGGGAAGGAAGCAGCACGATGAGCACGAAGAGCTCGATGGGCGTGGGGAGGACCGGATCCGGCACCCTGCTCACCGCACGCCACACCTTCGCCTTGTCTTGGCGCGCCGACCCCCCTGTGGTGAGCGTGATCATCGGCCTCTCTCTCGCCCAGGCGGGGGCGGTCGCCGCCACGGGCCTGAGCCAGCGCTGGGTCGTCGACGCGACACAGAGTCCCGGCGGGCAGCCGCTCGGTGCCTTGGCCCTGGCCGTCCTGATCGGGGTGGCTGCCCACATGACCGCCGCGGCTGGCAACCGCACCCGGTACAACTACCAGCACGACCTCACCGACCGCGTCGACCTCGAAGTCAACCGGGAGATCCTCACCGCCACCGCCTCCATCCCCACCCTTGAGCACCTCGAACGCCCCGACTATCTCAATCGTTTGGAGCTGCTGCGCCGCCACACCAGCGCGCTGGCCGGCTCCTGTTGGGCCCTGACTGACACCGGGATCGCCGTGATTGGCGCCGGGCTGTCACTGTGGCTCCTGATCGGCGTCCACCCCGCCCTCGCCGCCCTGGCGTTACTCGCGCTCCCCCCGCTGTGGGCGGCTAAGCGCGCCCAGCGCAGCCTCGCCGGCGCCCGTACCACCACCGCCGAGGACCAGCGCTTGGAGGAGCGGGTCCACCGCATGTTCCTGGCACCGGAGTCGGGCAAGGAAATCTACCTGGCCGGGGCCGACGCCGTCCTGGACGAGACCGCCCACGCCGCCCGCACACGCGTAGTCAACGCCGTCCTCAAGGCCCGACTCGGAGCGACCGGCTGGCAGCTCACCGGCTGGGTGTGCTACGCCGCCGGGTTCATCGCCGCTCTCGTCCTCACCGTCTCGCTAGTCGCCCGGGGGACGGCTTCGCTTGGGGATCTCATGCTGGTCATCACACTGGGAACGCAGCTGCGTTTCCAGATCCACGCCACCGTCTCCGGCTTCTCCCGCATCGCCGAGGCCGGCCACGCCACCGACCACTACCTGTGGCTGTCGGCCTACGCCCGTCGGCAGCGCCCCACCGGCGCCGGCCGAGCCCCCTGCAGGCTGGAGCACGGCATCCGGATGCGCGACGTTACCTTCACTTACCCTGGTTCGCACGAGCCGGTCCTTTCCGGAGTGAACCTTACGCTGTGGCCTGGATCCACAGTCGCCGTGGTCGGCGTGAACGGCGCAGGCAAAACCACCCTGGTCAAGTTGCTGAGCGGGATGTACGCACCCACCGCCGGGCAGGTCGAGGTCGGCGGCATCCCGCTCGGCGACCTGGACACCACGGCCTGGCGCCGCCGTCTCACCGGCGCTTTCCAGGACTTCGTCCGCTTTCAGCTGCCCGTCCGTCACACGGTGGGGATCGGCGAGCCGGACGCAATGGACGACCGGGAAGAGGTGGCCCGCGCGGTGCGTGAAGCGGGGGCCGACCCGATCATCGCCCGGCTGCCCGAGGGTCTGGACACCCAACTGGGCACCGTCTACGGGGGAGCGGAACTCTCCCAGGGGCAATGGCAGCGCCTTGCCCTGGCTCGCGCCCTGATGCGCCGGCACCCCACGCTACTCGTCTTGGACGAACCCACCGCCGCCCTCGACCCGCAGGCCGAGCACGAGCTTTACGAGGTGTTCATGCGGCAGGCGGGTGCGGACCCGGGCCGGATCACACTGCTGGTCTCTCACCGCTTCTCCACGGTGCGGGGAGCCGACCACATCGTGGTTCTGGACGGCGGCCGCGTTACCGAACAGGGCACCCACGTCGAGCTGATGGCTGCAGGCGGCCGCTACGCAGAGCTTTACATCACCCAGGCCGCCGCCTACCAGGAGAAGGACAGCCGATGGGATGAGCCAACTCTTGACGTGTGAGATGGGTGCGGCTCTTGGCTCATACAAGATTTCGGAGTCGTTGTTCGCCCAGAGATTATCGTCTGGGCTTCTCTCCGGAGTTGGAGAGCTGCCATGGTCATCGGCGTACATCCGTCGGCGACCTGGTGATCCTTGTATGGGCCAGTGCCGGACACCGCGACGCGGGAGAAGACGGGAATGAGAGTACGCGCAGGTCAGCGCCATTCAAGCACCCATCACAGCAGGTAACGAAGCTGCCCAGCCTCTTCCGCGACATTTGACCGGCTGATCGGTCACGGCTCCCTCTTACTTACTGTCCACCGCGTCGACGTCGAAGTGGAGCCGGTCGGCGATCTGGAAACGGAAAGCGCGGGAAGCGGGCCAGGCGACGACGGTCTGGAGGAACGGGAGGGCGTCGAAGCCAGGACGTTCTGCAGCAGAGACAGGAGTGTGTTGAGCGCGTGAGGCGCCAGATGGACGGAGCAGCCCCGCCCCGAACGGTGCCGGACAGTATCTCGTCCCGACAAGATCCGGGCCATGCCCGGGCCGACGTCACGGACGAGCAGCCCATGGTCCCCATATGCGCAGGTCAGCGACTCACCGCCTCTGCACCACCAGCAGACGAAGAATCTGCTGGGACGAACGCCCACCACGCGCCGGCGTAACGCCTCGTCCGTGCCGCGGAGCCGAGTGGCAGAGCCGGGTCGGCCTCGCGGTCAGGTCGCCACCACGCAACGGCCCCGAGCCGGTCAGCCCCAAGATGTCCTATTTCAACGGAGCGTAGTCAGCACAAAGTCAGCACGGGAGGGGTGAACACGGTTGATGACGTGTGCTTTTAGTCAGCACCAAGTCAGCACGGGAGTCAGCACCGCATGGCCAAATCATCCTGAACTACGCGTTCCTGGCAGCACTCGTTTCGGCCGCCTTCGTGCTCCTGAACCTCCCTTCCGTGAGCCGGCATGGTGGCTGCACGCATAGCTGCCCCTCGAACTGTGTTGCCCCGCCACATGTGCGCCTGACCTGCGGATTCCTACGGTGTGGCGACACGCAAACGTCCCCGTCACACCCCAGGAAGTGATGCCGATGTCGTCGCCCGCAGCCGCTCCACCAGCTCCGAACAAACTGAAGCGCATCGTCGCCGCCAGCCTCATCGGCACGACCATCGAGTGGTACGACTTCTTCCTGTACGGATCCGCAGCGGCCCTGGTGTTCAACAAGCTGTTCTTCCCCGACTCCGATCCGCTGGTCGGAACACTGCTGTCGTTTCTCACCTATGCCGTGGGGTTCGCCGCCCGGCCGCTCGGGGCGTTGGTGTTCGGCCACTACGGGGACCGGATCGGGCGCAAGAAGCTGCTGGTTCTCAGTCTGCTGATGATGGGCGGGGCGACGTTCGTCATCGGGCTGATGCCCACGCATGCCACCATCGGTACGGCCGCTCCCGTGCTGTTGACCGTGTTGCGGCTGATCCAGGGGTTCGCACTCGGCGGTGAGTGGGGCGGGGCCGTGCTGCTGGTGTCGGAGCACGGGGACGCCGAGCGGCGTGGGTTCTGGGCCTCGTGGCCGCAGACCGGGGCTCCGGCCGGACAATTGCTCGCCACCGGGGTGCTCTCGGCGCTGACCGCACTGCTCTCGGAGGACCAGTTCGTCGCGTGGGGGTGGCGCATACCGTTCCTGCTCTCCGGTGTTCTGGTGATCGTCGGCCTGTGGATCCGGCTCTCCGTCGACGAATCCCCGGTCTTCAAGGCCGCGTTGGCCCGGGCCGCGGAGCGCGGGGCCGCGGCCGGCGGGGCCGAGTCGGAGGCCGAGAAGATGCCACTGGTCGCCGTTCTGCGGCACCACTGGCGGGACGTACTGGTGGCGATGGGCGCGCGCATGGCGGAGAACATCAGCTACTACGTGATCACCGCGTTCATCCTGGTGTACGCGACGAACTCGGCGGGGCTGAGCAAGCAGACCGCACTCAACGCCGTACTCATCGCCTCCGCCGTCCACTTCGCGGTCATCCCCGCGTGGGGCGCGCTGTCGGACCGTATCGGCCGCAGGCCCGTGTACGTGATCGGCGCGGTCGGGGTCGGAGCCTGGATGTTCCCGTTCTTCGCCCTGATCGACAGCGCGAGCTTCGGCAATCTGATCCTCGCCGTCACCGTCGGACTGGTGCTGCACGGTGCGATGTACGCGCCGCAGGCGGCCTTCTTCTCGGAGATGTTCGCGACCCGCATGCGCTACTCGGGCGCGTCGATCGGCGCGCAGTTCTCCTCCGTCGCGGCAGGTGCGCCGGCGCCGCTGATCGCGACGGCGCTGCTCGCCGACTACGGCAGCTCGACGCCGATCGCCCTGTATGTCATCGCCGCCGCGCTGATCACTGTCGTGGCCATCGCGTGTGCGCGGGAGACCCGGCACCGCGATCTGGCGGATGTCGACGCCGATCCCGCGCGGCCGGGAGCGCCCGCGGCGCGACAACAGGCCGACGCCGACTCCCGTACACCCAGCGCCTGAGGCGTCCGCCGTTCAGCGGATGACGGCGTCGGACATGGCGTGCAGGCGCAGGGCCAGTTGTATCTCCAGGGCCCGGGCCGGTGACTGCCAGTCCGCGCCGAGCAGCCGGGCGACGCGTTCCAGGCGTTGGGCGACCGTGTTGACGTGGACGTGCAGTTCGTCCTTCGTACGGGCCGGGCTCATCCCGGAGGCGAAGTAGGCCCTCATGGTGCGGACCAGGTCGGTGGAGCGACGCAGGTCGTAGGCGATGACTTCGCCGATGGTGCGGTGCACGAAACCCTCGATGTCCCGGGCGTCGGCGAGCAGCAGCCCGAGGAAACCGAGGTCCTGGGCGGCGGCGCCGTCGCCCGCGCGGCCGAGCAGCCCGAGGGCGTCGAGGCACCGCCGGGCCTCCGCGTACGCCTCGGCTATCGCGCCCGGCCGCGCGGCGGGTGACTCGACGACCGCGGAGGCTCCTACGGTGACGGGCTCGCGCAGGGCCCCGCCGAGCTGCTTGGCCGTACGGCGGGCGAGACCGGCGGCGGTGTCGTCGGGGGCGAGCGGCAGGAGCAGGACGGTGCCTCCGTCACGCGTGGCGGCCAGTCCCTGCCCGGTGGCGGCGAGATGGGAGGCGGCGGACCACAGCCTGCGCCGGTCGGCCGTCTCCCGTTCGGTGGCTCCGGACGCGCCGGGGGCGGGACCGTCGACCCGGGCGGCCAGCACCACATGCGGCGCGTCGAGGTCCGCGTGGAGCCGGACGGCCCGCTCGCGCAGCAGGCGGGGGTCGCGGTCGGGGGCGTCGAGGAGGTCGTCCAACAGCTCGCCCCGCACCCGCTGCTCGGCCTCTCCGGCGGAGCGACGGGCCAGCAGCAGCAGCGAGGTGACCATGGCGGCCCGCTCCAGGGTGCGCTGGTCGACGGAGTCGAGACCGGGATGACCGCGCAGGACGAGCGCGCCGAGCAGCTCACCACCGGCCCAGACCGCGGCTCCCCAGACCTCGCCGTGGCGGGTGGCACGGCCTTCGGTGCCGGTCAGGTCCAGCGCGGTCACGGAAGGGGAATCCGGCCCGGCGAACTCCACCGTGCCGTCGAGTACTTCGGAGAGGGCGCTCGCCACGTCATGGACCCCGCCTCCGCCGAGGACCAGTTCGGTCAGCCGGTCGTGCACGTCCGAGGCGCGCTCGATGGCCGCGCTGTGTTCCTTGATGATCTCGTTGGCCCTCTCCAGTTCCGCGAGCGCCGAGCGGGTCTCCCCGAGCAGGTTCGCGGTGTCGATGGCGACCGCCGCGTGGGCGGCGAACGAGCCCAGCAGCGATATCTGTTCGCGCTCGAAGACCCGGGCGTGGCGGTCCGCGGCGAAGAGCACCCCGATGACCTGACTGCCGAGCATGAGCGGCACACCGAGGATGGCGACCAGCCCCTCGTCGCGTACGCCGGAGTCGATGGCCGCGGTGTGCTGGAACCGCGGGTCGTCGAAATAGCTGTCGGTGACGTACGGCCGCGCGGTCTGGGCGACGAGCCCGCCCAGCCCCTCCCCCATCCCGAGCCGCAGCTGCTGGAAGCGGGCCGCCACCGACCCCTCGGTGACTCTCATGTACGTGTCTCCCGCGGCCGGGTCGTTCAGGCACAGATAGGCGACCTCGGTGCCGAGCAGGGAGCGGGCGCGCTGCACGATGGCCCGGAGCACGGCGTCGAGATCACGCAGTCCGGCGAGGTCGTGCGCGGTTTCGAAGAGGGCCGACAGCTCGGCCTCCCGGCGCCGCCGCTCCGCCAGCTCGGCCCGTACCTTCAGGGCGAGCCGCTTGGCGTGCTCCAGCGCGGCCAGCACCTCCGGGCCCCCGCCGTCCGCGCGGGCCAGCAGCACGGGCCGGTCGTACGCCTCCGCCGCCGCGCCGCGTGCGAGGAGTTCCAGGTAGGAGACCTGATCGTGGTGGGCGACATGGGAATTGGGCTGCGGCTGGGACATGGACACAGCATGACCTGTCATGCGGCCGGCCGCGCCGGCCTGTGGACAACGGAAGCGATACGGAGCGTGGCTCCGGCGACCGGGCGAGCGTGCGTGCCGGGCGGCGCGGGTGTGGAGGGATCCGCCGGGCCGGACCTAATGCGCGGTCCAGCCCCCGTCGAGCGTGAGGGACGTGCCCGTGATGAAGGACGCCTGCGGGGTGCAGAGATAGGCGACCGCCTCGGCGACCTCGGCCGGTTCCAGGAGACGTTTCAGGGCGGAGTCCTGGAGCAGGACGTCCGCGACGACCCGCTCCTCAGGGATCCGGTGCGTCCGCGCCTGGTCCGCGATCTGCCGCTCGACCAGTGGCGTACGCACATAGCCGGGGTTGACGCAGTTGGAGGTGACCCCGTGCGAGGCGCCTTCCAGGGCCGCGGTCTTGGAGAGTCCTTCGAGGCCGTGTTTGGCGGCCACATAGGCCGACTTGTAGGGGGAGGCGCGCAGCCCGTGCACGGAGGAGATATTGACGATCCGGCCCCACCCGTCGGCATACATGTGGGGAAGCGCGCCCCGGATCAGCCGGAAGGGCGCCTCCAGCATGACGGTGAGGACGGTGCGGAAGACATCGGGCGGAAAGTCCTCGATGGGGCGGACCAGTTGCAGCCCGGCGTTGTTGACCAGGATGTCCGCGCCCTCGGCCGTCGTCTCCGCGGCGTCCAGGTCGGTCAGGTCGAGGACCCGCGTGTCGAAGGCCCCCGCGACCCCGGCGCCTTCCGCCTCTCCGGCCAGGGACGCCAGCCCCTCGCCGTCCCGGTCCACCGCTCTGACCCTGGCCCCGGCCGCCGCGAGCCGCAGCGCGCAGGCGCGGCCGATACCGCTCGCGGCGCCGGTGACCAGGGCGACGCGGCCCTCAAGATCGAGCGCGACGGAAGCGGGCCCGCCGGGAGAGGCGGCGACACCGGTGGTGGCGGGACCACTGACGGCCGGGCTGCTGCCGGTGGTGCGGGAGCCCGTCGTACGCGGAGAAGGACCTGGTGTGGTGGGGGCGGTCATAGTGCGCACCCTAAGCAGCGCCGGGAGCCCCCACCGATAGGGTCAGCGCCCATACTTCACCGTGGATGGGTGGGTGCGAACCATGTGAGCGCATCGGCGAGCGCCCGCTCCGCGCCTCGTAGAAACCCGCTCCCGCACCGGGCACCCTCGGCGGACCGCCGGTGCCGCCCGTCACGTAACGACGCCGTCAGAGGATGTCGTAGCTCAGGTGCGTCACGGTCGATGTCGGGATCACGCTCCGCCGCACCAGCGTGCGCGGCGCTCCACCGGTGAACAGTGGGGTCCCGGCGCCCAGCACGACCGGCGCCAGGTGCAGGGACAGGGTGTCGACCAGCCCGGCGTGGAGCGCCGAGGCGATCGTGGCGCCGCCGCCCATGAGGACGACGTCGAGGTTCTTGCCGCTGTCCGACGACGCCGCCTCGGCGCGCTCGCGCGCGGCGGTGACGGCGTCCGGCAGACCGGTGGTGACGAACGTCCAGTCGAGACCGGTGAGCCGCACCGACGCCGGTGGTGAGCTGGTCACGACGACGAACGCGGGCCTGCCGACCTCGCCGGCGCCGTAGCCGGACGTGTCGTCCCAGCCGTCCGGCCCGTCGACCACGTCGAAGAGCCGGCGGCCGAGGACGACGGCGCCCGAGCGGGCGGTCCCCTCTCGCAGGAGCCGGCGGTCGTCCGGGTCGCCGGAGAACGCCCAGGTGTGCAGGGCCTCGCCCCCGGTGCCCAGACCATTGGCGGGGCCGGGGTCGGGTCCGGTGACGAAGCCGTCGAGGGAGACCGAGATGTCAGCGATGATGCGCGTCATGTCAGGTAGGACTCGACGCGCGGCCGGAACTCATCGCCGGTAGCGGATCTCCAGCATCAGGCAGCCTCCGGTCGTCCGGTACGGGCCGTGTTCCATGCCCGGGGGCCGGGAGGCGAACTCCCCGGCACGGAAGGTCTGGTCCAGGGTCAGATCGTGCAGGTCGCCTTCGAGCAGATAGACCTCCTCGACCCACTCGTGCCGGATCACACCGGAGAGCGAGGTGTCAAGGCCGGGTTCCCAGCGCACGAGCCGGGTCAGCACCTCCGGATCGGCCTCGTCCCTGCTCAGAATCCTCTCCACGGTTCCTGGCTGTGGCCCGTCGTGCCACTGCATGGTGTCCGGTGAAAAGAATTCCCGCTCGTTCTTCATGGCAGTGACTTTCTGTAAGCAGTGAGGGCCGGTCCAGCACAGCGTAGAGCGCGGGTGCCGAGCCCCCGGTCTCCGGAGGGGGTACGGGACCGGCCGATCACACTCCCTGCTCCCGAACCCTTGACGGTGGGGGTGCCGAAAACTACGTTCTCCTTCACGGAAAACAGTTTCCACTTTGTGGAAACTTCAAGAGTGCGCCCACTTCTCTCTCCCCCGGAGCTCCGTATGACTGCTACGGCTGACCGACCACGCGTGGACTCCGGCGACGGTGTGAGTTCCGGCCTGTACACCTACGATCTCGCTCCGACGAAGAGGGAAGGGCGCCGCTGGGGCGCCTACAACGTCTTCACACTCTGGGCCAATGACGTGCACAGCCTCGGAAACTACGCGTTCGCCATCGGCCTCTTCGCCCTCGGGCTGAACGTGTGGGGCATCCTGGCCGCCTTCACACTCGCCTCCATTCTGCTCTTCCTCCTGCTGACACTGTCCGGCTTCATGGGGCACAAGACGGGCGTCCCCTTCCCCGTCATGGGCCGCATGGCGTTCGGTGTCAAGGGGGCGAGGATTCCGGCGGTCGTCCGGGGCGTTGTCGCCATCGCCTGGTTCGGCATCCAGACCTACCTCGCCTCCTCCGTTCTGAGCGCGCTGCTCATCGCGATGTTTCCCGGCCTGCGCCCCCTGGCCGCGAACTCCCTGCTCGGCCAGTCGACCCTCGGCTGGATCACCTTCCTCGCGTTGTGGGTGCTCCAGGTCCTCATCGTGAGCTACGGCATGCAGATGATCCGGCGGTACATGGCCTTCGCGGCGCCCACCACACTGATCACCATGTGTGCCCTCGCGGTCTGGATGTTCGTCCGCGCCGACGGCTCGATCTCGCTCTCCATCGACGAGCCGCTCATCGGCGGCGCGATGTGGATGCAGATCCTGCAGGGCGCCGCGCTCTGGGTGGTGATCTACGGAACGTTCGTGCTCAACTTCTGCGATTTCACCCGGTCCGCCAAGGACCGCGGCTCCATCGTCCGCGGAAACGTGACCGGCATCCCGGTGAACATGCTCTTCTTCGCCGTCATCGTCGTGGTCCTCAGCGGGGCACAGCTCAAGCTCGACGGGCACGTCATCACCAGTCCCACGGACATCGTCCGGACGATCCCGAATATGTTCCTGCTGGCCACGGCATCGCTCGCGCTCATAGCCCTGACCGTCGCGGTGAATCTGCTGGCCAACTTCGTGGCACCGATCTACGCGCTGATCGACCTCTTCCCCCGCCGGCTGAACTTCCGCCGGGCCGGCCTGGTGAGCGCGGTCATCGGTCTGGCGATCCTGCCGTGGAACCTCTACGACAGCCCGGTCGTGGTGAACTACTTCCTCGGTGGGCTCGGCGCCCTGCTCGGGCCGCTGTTCGGTGTGATCATGGCGGACTACTGGCTGCTGCGGAAGTCCCGCGTGAACGTCCCCGACCTCTACACCGAGGACGCCCAGGGCGATTACCACTACCGCCGCGGCTACAATCCCCGGGCCGTCGCGGCCTTCGTCCCCAGCGCGGCGATCGCCGTCACCATGGCCCTGGCGCCCCTCTTCCACTCCGTGGCCGGGTTCTCCTGGTTCATCGGCGCCCTCCTCGCCGCGGCGGTGTACGCGGCCATCGCCGACCGCACCTCGCCGTTCCGGGACGTGGACGGCGAGTCCATCGCCGTCGCCGCCGAATGAACCACCGAGCAGCAGAAGGACGAGCCATGCGCATCCTCGTTGTGAACGTCAACACCACGGCGTCCATCACCGACTCGATCGGCAGGCAGGCAGCCGGTGCGGCATCGCCCGGCACCGAGATCATTCCGCTGACTCCCGCGTTCGGGGCGGAGTCGGTCGAGGGCAATTTCGAGAGCTACCTCGCGGCCGTCGCCGTGATGGAAGCCGTACGCGCCCACCCGGAGCCCTTCGACGCCGTGATCCAGGCCGGGTACGGCGAACACGGCCGGGAAGGACTGCAGGAACTGCTCGACGTTCCGGTGGTCGACATCACCGAGGCGGCCGCGAGCACCGCCCAGTTCCTCGGCCGCAGCTACTCCGTCGTCACGAGCCTCGACCGTACGGTCCCGTTGATCGAGGACCGTCTCCGTACCGCCGGACTGAGTGCCCGGTGCGCCTCCGTGCGCGCCAGCGGACTCGCCGTACTCGATCTGGAGCGGGACGAGGCGGCCGCCGTGGACGCCATCGTCGAGCAGGCCGCCCGCGCGGTGGAGGACGACCGGGCGGAGGTGGTCTGCCTGGGCTGCGGAGGCATGGCCGGCCTCACCGAACGCGTCGTCGAACGTACCGGGGTCCCCGTAGTCGACGGGGTGACCGCGGCCGTGACGATCGCCGAGTCCCTCGTCCGGCTCGGCCTGTCCACCTCCAAGGTGCGCACCTACGCGTCACCCCGGCCCAAGAAGATCCTCAACTGGCCGCCACCGGCGCGCTGACACCGAGTGCCACCGCGGCGTCCGTCCGGTGCAATCCGGCCGCGACGCCCGGCGTGGTTCCTCCGGCCCGGGGGAAGCGCGGTGAGGATCGTGCGCCATGAACATCCTCCTCGTCGCCAGCGCCTTCAACAGTCTGTCCCAACGGGTGTACGCCGAACTGTCCGACCGGGCCCACCGCGTGGACGTCGTGCTCGCCACGCACGGGGACGACGCGGTCCGCGAGGCCGTGCACGAGGCGCGGCCCGAGCTGCTGATCGCCCCGATGCTCAGGACCGCTCTCCCAAGGGACGTGTGGGCGGCCCGTACCTGCCTGATCGTCCATCCCGGCCCGCCCGGGGATCGTGGTCCCTCGTCCCTCGACTGGGCGATCGCCACGGGTGCGACACGGTGGGGTGTGACCGTGCTCCAGGCAGAGGAGGAGATGGACGCGGGTGACATCTGGGCGACGGTGCCGTTCGACGTGACGCCGGGCGGCAAGAGCGGGCTGTACCGCAACGAGGCGTCCGACGCGGCGGTGGCGGCGGTCCTGCTGGCCGTCGAGCGATACGCCGGCGGCTCCTACAAGCCCCTGCCCCAGGACGATCCCTCGGTGGACATCGTGTGGCGGGACGTCTTCCGGCAGGAGCGCCGGCGGATCGACTGGCGGCGGGACGGCACCGAGGTGGTACTGACGAAGCTGCGCGGAGCCGACTCGCGCCCGGGCGTGCTGGACGCGCTCTTCGGCGATGAGTTCTTCCTGCACGGCGGTCACCCGGAGGACCGGCTGCGCGGACGCCCGGGGGATGTCCTCGCGACCCGTGCGGGCGCGGTGTGCCGGGCCACCGGCGACGGGGCGGTGTGGATTCCCGAGCTACGGCCCCGGCGCCGGCCCGGCGGTCCGGCGACGTTCCGGCTCCCCGCCGCCCTGGTGCTGGGCGAGCGGCTCACGGGGGTGCCCGAGGTGCCCGCGCCGCTGGAACTTCCCCAGCGGCGCCGCACGTGGGCGGACATCCGCTACCGGCACCACCATGACGTGGGCTTTCTGCGCTTCGGTTTCCCGGGCGGCGCCATGAGCACGGACCAGTGCCGACGGCTGCTCGCGGCCTACCGGTTCGCGCTGACCCGGCCCACCCGTGTCCTGGTGCTCGGTGGCACCCGCGACTTCTTCTCGAACGGTATCCACCTCAACACCATCGAGGCCGCGGCCGATCCCTCCGCCGAGTCCTGGGCGAACATCAACGCGATGGACGACCTGGTCGAGGCGGTGCTCCGCACGACGGACCGGCTGGTGATCGCCGCACTCGGCGGCAACGCGGCCGCGGGAGGCGCCATGCTCGCCCTGGCGGCGGACGAGGTCTGGTGCCGCACGGGCGCCGTCCTGAACCCGCACTACCGGCTGATGGGGCTCTACGGGTCCGAATACTGGACCTACTCGCTCCCCCGCCGGGTCGGCCCCGGAACGGCGGAGCGGCTCACCACGGAGGCACTGCCGGTGAGTTCTTCCGCGGGTGCCGGCATGGGCCTCGTGGACCGCCTGGTCCCGGTATCCCCGTACGGCTTCTCCGCCGAGGTGGAGCACATGGCCGCAGCGCTGGCGACAGCACCCGATCTGCCGGAGCGTATCGCGGCCAAGCGGGCGAGGCGGGAGCGGGACGAGAGCGTCCGACCCCTGGCCGACCACCGCCGCGACGAACTCGCCCGCATGCACCGGATCTTCTTCGACCCGACGGCGCCGTACCACAGGCTGCGCTCGGCCTTCGTCCGCAAACTCGCCGGCGGACCCGCCCGGCCGCTCGCGCGCCCCGAACACGCCGAGGCCGCCACCGCCGCGCCGTGACCGCCCTCGGCGCGACCGGACCGGGTGGGACACGCGGTCCCCGGCGCCGTTCCCGCAGGCCGGGAGCGTCAGGGGAATAATGCGTCACCTCACATGTGCCCTGTGGACGGGATGGCATGAGGACCGGACACCGCAAGAAGCCACCCCGGCGGGGCGGCCGGCCGGGCGGGGCAGGCAGCGCCGCCACCGACCGGCTGCTCCGTATCCTGCTGCGCCGGAGCAAACAGCCGCTCAGCGCCGAGGACGTGACGGTCACCGACCGTCCCGAGGTGCGCAGGGCGGTGTCCGCGGCGGCCCTCGGCAACACCATGGAGTGGTTCGACTTCGGTGTGTACGCCTATCTGGCGGGCACGCTCGGCAAGGTCTTCTTCCCGTCGAGTTCGCCCGCGACCCAGGTGGTCTCCACCTTCGCCACCTTCGCCGCGGCCTTCCTCGTGCGCCCGCTGGGCGGGCTGGTGTTCGGCCCGCTCGGCGACCGCATCGGCCGTAAGCGGGTCCTCGCGGCCACCATGATCATGATGGCGGTCAGCACCTTCGCCGTGGGACTGCTGCCCGCATACGCCACCCTCGGCCTGGCCGCGCCGCTCCTGCTGCTCCTCTGCCGCCTGGTCCAGGGCTTCTCCACCGGCGGCGAGTACGCGGGTGCCACCACCTACATCGCCGAGTACGCCCCCGACAGACGGCGCGGATTCCTCGGCAGCTGGCTCGACTTCGGCACCTTCGTCGGCTACTCGCTCGGCTCCGGCCTCGTCACCCTCCTGACGGCCCTCCTCGGGAACGACGGCATGGTGCAGTGGGGGTGGCGGCTGCCGTTCCTGGTCGCCGGACCGCTCGGTCTCATCGGCCTCTACATGCGGCTGCGGCTGGAGGAGACCCCCGCCTTCCAGCAGGCGGCCGAGCAGGCCGAGCAGGCGAGACAGCAGTCCGGCGCGGAGGACCCCACCGAGGACGCCCGGCAGTCCGGCAAAGGACGCCTGAAGGAGATCTTCACCCGGCACTGGGAAGCCGTCCTGATCTGCATGGGGCTGGTGCTGCTCTACAACGTCACCAACTACATGGTGACTTCCTACCTGCCGACGTTCATGGCGGAGACCCTGGGAGAGGACCCGCTCACCGCCCAGCTGCTGATCCTGGGCACCATGATCGTGGTGGTGCTCACCATCACCACCGTGGGCCGGACCTCCGACCGCTGGGGCCGCCGCCCCGTGTTCATGGCGGGCAGCATCGCGCTGATCGCGCTCGCCGCGCCCGCGATCCTGCTCATCAGGGCCGGTGGCATTCTGCTGCCCGCTCTCGGCTGTCTGATCCTCGGCCTGCTGCTGGTGTGTTTCGCCGGAACGTCCGCCTCGACCCTGCCCGCGCTCTTTCCCACCCGGCTGCGCTACGGGGCTCTGTCGATCTCCTTCAACATCTCCGTCTCCCTCTTCGGCGGCACCACTCCGCTGGTCGTCTCCAGCCTGGTCGAGGCGACGGGCAGCACGATGGTCCCGGCCTACTACCTCATGGCGGCCGGGGTCGTCGGACTGATCTCCACGCTCTTCCTGCACGAGACGGCGGGCAAGCCGCTGAAGGGCTCCGGGCCGATGGTGGAGAGCGAGGAACAGGCCCAGGAACTGGTGGCCCGCAGCAGGACCGAGGCGGGCCGTCGGGCGAGGGATGTATGGATCCGGCTGCGCCACCCATGGGGCCACCACACCACGCACGGTGACGGCGATGCCCGCTGACGATCGTACGAGCGTCCTCCCGGGACCTGTCCGTCGGTCCGCCCGTCCGCCCACATCCGTCTTCTCCCGGAATAGTTGCGCCATGTATTGACATGTCCACGAAACCCCTTTACGGTCCGGACCAGCTCGTCCGTATTGAGGAACTGTGTTCTCATTCGTGAATCGAGGGATCGTCGAATGACACGAACCAGAACCGCGCTGCTCAGCGTGCTCGCCCTGCTGGCCGGACTGCTGAGCCTCCAGCTCACCGGCCCCGCCCCGGGGGCGACGGCCGCGCCCGCCGCCTTCACCCACCCCGGTGTGCTGGTGAGCCGGGCGCAACTCGACTTCGCCCGGTCCAGGGTGCAGGCCGGCCAGCAGCCCTGGAAGGCCGCGTACGACGGCATGATGGCCAGTTCGTACGCCTCGCTGTCGCGTACCGCCAAGCCGCGGGCCGTCGTCGAGTGCGGCTCGTCGTCCAACCCCAACTACGGTTGCACCGACGAGCGTCAGGACGCCATCGCGGCCTACACCGACGCGCTCGCCTGGTACTTCACCCGGGACAGCCGGTACGCGAAGAAGTCGATCGAGATCATGGACGCCTGGTCCGCGACCATCACGGACCACACCAACAGCAACGCCCCGCTGCAGAGCGGCTGGTCCGGGTCGACGTGGCCGCGCGCCGCCGAGATCATCAAGTACACGTACGACGGCGGCTGGCCGGGCGCCAACCGCTTCGCCACCATGCTGCGGGACGTGTACCTGCCCGAGGTGATCAACGGCGCGGCGACCAAGAACGGCAACTGGGAACTGGTCATGACCGAGGCGGCGATCGGTATCTCGGTCTTCATCGAGGACCGCGCCGCCTACGACAAGGCCGTCGCCACCTACCTCGCCCGGGTCCCCGCGTACGTCTACGTGAACGGTGACGGCGACCTGCCCCACCCGCCGGCGGGCAGCAGCATCGACACGAGCGCCGAGATCATCACGTACTGGCAGGGGCAGAGCACCTTCACCGACGGCCTCTCGCAGGAGACCTGCCGCGACTTCGGCCACACGGGCTGGGGCATCGCCTCGATCGCGGACATCGCGGAAACCAGCCGCATCCAGGGCCAGGACCTCTACCCGAAGATCCAGGAGCGGCTGCGCCACGCGCTGGGCTTCCACACGTCGTACGAGAACGGCACCGCCGTGCCGTCCTGGCTGTGCGGCGGCTCCGTGAGCACGGGGCTCGGACGGGTCACGGAGGTCGGTTTCAACGCCCTCAACAACCGCCTCGGCATCGCCATGTCCAACACCCAGAAGTACACCGAGGCACACCGGCCGTCCGGCACGGACAACTACTTCAGCGCCTGGACGACGCTCACACACGCGAGCAACCCCAACTGACCTCTTGGTCACGGCCTTCGTCCTGACCGGTGGGCCTCGCCGGCACGCGCCGGTCGGGCGAAGGCCGTCCCGGCGTCCGGAGAACATCCGGGCCGGGCGATCAGCCGCGAGGGTCGCCACCGTCGCGATCGAGTGCTGCCCGGATCCGCGCGAGCCACTCCGTGCCCAGCCGGCGCCCGTCGGGGAATTGGTCTCCCCGGTCCCAGCGCCATGTGGTGATCATCGCCAGCATGAGGATCCGGCACTCGCGCAGCAGGTCGTGGTCGACGCCGGGATAGTGCGCGCCGACTTCTTCGGGGGCATGGGCGAGGTCGAACTCGACAGGCCCACGGCAACATGTCTCGAAGTCTATGAACAGCGGGCCGTTCCTCGTGGTGAGCACGTTGCCCGGGTGCGGCTCGCCGTGCAGCAACTGCTCGGCGCCGCCGCGCTCGCCGATCGCTCGTCCCAGGTTCCGCAGCGTGTCGCCGAGCAGCTCCCGGTCCGCGTCGGCGAGCGCCGGAGTGCGGTCGCGGTCGGCCACGAGGCGCTGGGCCTCCTCGACCCGGTCCGTGAAGCGCGGGGCCGGGACATCGAGTCCGCGCATACCGGCGTGCAGCCGCTTGAGCGCGTGGGCGTAGTCGGCCGGTGGGACCTCGCGGGTCACGGGTTCGTAGTGGGTCCACAGGGTGACCACGAAACCGTCACGCTCGTAGACGCCTGGTGCCACCCGGGGATCGAGAGCGGCCACCGGACACCCGGACGCCGCGAGCCGCTGAGCAACCTCGACCTCGAACCGCGCGACCTGGTGCGCCGCGGGTGCCACCCGGGCCACGACGTCACACGGCAGCAGGCGCAGCGTGAGCTTGTTCGAGTCATGGAGGACGATCACGTCGTCGACGGTCAGGCCGAGCGACGAGGCGGTCGACCTGGCCGCGGCCACCGCACGAGAAGCCTCTGACGCCTGCATCGTCGCGCGGCCCCTCTCCCGTGAGCACCGGTGAGCACTGTCACCACTCCCCGAGCGGTGAGCCCACGCACCCTACCAAGTCGCCGATGGCGGAACCGTGTTCTCACCGGCACGCCCGAGCCGCTCCTCGCCTCCCACCCGTCGTGCGGCAGGATGGGGTCCATGTAGTCACATGGGATGCCCGCCTTGCTCACCTCTCGTGGCGGGGGGAGAGGTGAACCATTAACGTATCCACTGACAACGCCTCCAGAAGCCGCACACGCCCCCAGGAACGCCGAACGGCCCGCGACCGGAGGGGATACCGGCAACGGGCCGCGAACGGCGCTCGGGTGACTCAGAGGGCCTCTCCCTCCGGCGACTCCGCCCACTTGATGATCACTCGGTCCAATGTGTTCGCATTGCGCCCCCGGCCCACCGACTTGGTGATCCTTACCGTGTCAATGAACAGCGCCAGAAACTCTCGTTTTCTCTTGAGGTCCCAACTCGCCCAGGTAGACCCCTCTCCGATCGGGTCCCCGTTCGGACTGGTCCACTCATGCGGAATGTGGATGCTCTGGACTTCCGCTGAATCGAGTTGGGCAAGCCTCTCTGCCGTCCGCTGCTCATGCGCGGAGAGTCGGGCCATGGACTCCTGGAACATCTGTGTTCCGGTCGTGTCGTCGTACACCCCCGCCAGGCGGTCCGCGTGCAGGATGCGCCGCGATTCCCTTATGTGCTCCAACTCTGCCCGAACAGCGGTACGTTCAGCCTCTCGCTGAGAGGTTTCGCCCTGGTGGGCGAACCGTCGGGATGCCTCCGCCAGCCACTCAAGGCCTTCTGGATCGTCCGGGGTCATGGCCATGAGACGGGCCCACACCCGGCCCGCCGTCACGTTGTCCGTCGCCTCCTGGCCGTCAGCGTCCCGAGTCGCCTGTACGCGCCCCTGCCACTCGATCGCATACCCGGCAAGACGTGGGTCCCTGAGTACGCGCAGCACTGTGGACGACACCCAGGAAGGGCGCTCCACCGCTTCAGAGGTTCCCCGGGCACGGCGCGCTGCGAGCCGCTTCACACCCGACTCACCCAAGCTCGCTGCCTTGGTCGGCACCGCATCCTCGTTGAGCCGCTTGGCGATCTGCGCCGCAGACATACCGTCCGCCGCCCACTTGGCCATGTCACGGACGTACTGGGCCTCCACGGGATCGGGGACGAGCCGGATGACCGACAGCTTGCCGTTCGTGCGGCGCTTCGTCGTGAAGCCGTACGGAGCGATTCCCGCCACGTGGCTGCCCGCCCGCCGCAGCGTGTCTTTCGTCGCCGACACGTACGCGGACTTCATGTCGGATTCCTGCTGCGCGAGACCCGCGATAATGGCCAGGATGCCGACCCCGACCGGGGTGGACGTATCGAGATACGGCTCTTCAACGCTCACCAGTCGGACGCCATACGACTCCAGCTCGTCGATGATTCGCATGGCTTCGAGAGCCCCGCGCCGAGTGAGCCGGGACAGCGAGAAGATGATCACGGCGTCCACGCGCCTGGCCCGTACAGCGGCCATCATCTCTTCGAAGCCGGGGCGGTGGACGCTCGGGTCCCAGCCCGACTTGCCCACGTCCTCGAAATGCCCCGAGTCGTTCCACCCCTTGGAGGCGATCAGTGACGCGCACCGCTCATGCTGGGCATGGGCGAACCCTGGGAGTCGTCTTCACGACGCTTTGACTGCCGTATGTAGGAGACTGCTCGCACGTGATCAAGGCTAGGTGTAGCGCCTGGCCTGTACTTTCTGAGAGGTGCCATGTGTCTGGCGTAGTAAAGATCAACGTACTGACCGTCCCCTCCGAGCAGCGCGAGACGCTGGAGAAGCGCTTCGCCTCCCGTGCCCACGCCGTCGAGAACTCCGACGGATTCGAGTGGTTCGAACTCCTCCGCCCCGTCGAAGGCACCGACCAGTACCTCGTCTACACACGGTGGCGGGACGAGGCGTCCTTCCAGGCCTGGATGGAAGGCCCCATGAAGGCGGCTCACCAGGGCGGTGGCGCGGACGGCGGTGAACGTCCCAAGCCGGCCGCGAGCGGGTCCACCCTGTGGTCCTTCGAGGTCGTGCAGCAGGCAGCGCCGAAGGACGCGTAGCACGGCTCCGCCCCGCCCCGCTCACCGTCCGACCGACCGGCGCCCGCGCCGGTGGCACGGCAGGCGGGGCGGGACCGGTCCGTGGTCACGGGTCCGCGATGTCGAGGGTGACCTCCGACAGCGGGCAGCCCACGCACGTCAGCACATAGCCGTCGGCTCTCTGTCGTGGTGTCAGGCAGTTCGGCTCGTTCTGCGCGACCTCTCCGCCGCGCAGCCGCACCCTGCAGTCGCCGCAGTTCCCCACCGTGCAGGAGTGCGGCATCGGCAGCCCCGCGGCGAGTCCCGCGTCGAGGAGGGTCTGGCCGGGCTCGACCACCACCGCGCCGACCGGTTCCCCGTCCTTCTCTACGGTCATCCGCCGCGGCACGGTCGTCGCGGTCCCGGTGTCCGCCCCGCCGGCGTAGCGCTCGTGGTGGACCGCCTCGTCCGGGACCCCGAGCCCGGCCAGGACACCCTGGACGGCGTCCATCAGTGGTTCGGGGCCGCAGACGAAGTAGTGGGCGTCCGGGGACGGCGACAGGCCGGTGATCCAACGACGCACGCCGGCCGCGTCGAGCCGGCCATCCGCGCGGGTCAGGACGTGGGTGACCGAGAGCCGGTCGGGACGGTCCTTCGCCAGCCGGGTCAGCTCGCCGGAGAAGATGATCTCCTCCGCGCTGCGGCTGCTGTAGAGCAGCGCGATCCGGTCACGGCCCGCACGGACGGCGAGCCGCGTCCGGATCATGCTCATCATGGGCGTCACACCGCTGCCCGCCGCGATGAGCACGGTCTCGCCCGGGGGCCGCGGTCCGCCGTGGAAGGACCCCGACGGGCCGCGCACCGCGAGGCGGTCCCCCGCGCGCAGACCCTGGTGCACGTGGGTGGAGAACCGGCCGCCCGCGACGTGCTTGACGGTGACCTCCAGCCGGGACGCCCCGGGCGCCGACGAGGCGGAGTAGGCCCGCCGCACCGGGCGGCCGTCGATGTCGGCGACGAGCGTGAAGAACTGGCCGGGCCGGAACGCGAACGGCCGCGGCTTCCCGTCGGCGTCCTCCAGTACGAGAGTGACCGCACTCGGTGTCTCCCGGCGCACCTCGGCGACGCGTACCTCCCGCAAGAGGGCCCCCGGTGCGCCGGCGCCGGCGGGCCGCCGCCGCGGGAGGCCACGCCGCCGGCCGGCCGTGCCGGTCCCGGTGTCCTCGTACCCCTCCTCGCGCAGTCCGGAGCGGTAGGCGCGGTTCATCACCAGTCGCAGCAACCGGTCGATCCCCGGGATCGCCCCGACGGCCTTGAGCAGGAACGCGGGTGGGCCGCCCGCGGCTCTCGACGTGTTGGCGGCGAGGTGTTCTCCCGCCATGGCCATCAGGTCCGGTGCCGTGGCGCGGTCGAGGTGCGCTCCCGGAGTCCACAGCCGTGCGCGCGCCACGGCGTCGTTGCCGGTCACCTCGGCGTGCTCGACGTCGATGAGCAGCGCCAGGTGCGGGGGCATCCCGCGCAGCGCCATCGTCTCCAGCAGCGCGGGGTCGTCGGTGATCGCGCCACGGCCGCGGACGTGCAGCACACCGCTGCGCCCGGGGACGAGCGCGGCGAGGGAGAGCCGGTCGTCCCGCAGCAGATTGTGGAGCGTGTCGGCGCGCTTGTTGCCCTTGCGGTCCGGGATGACGAGCGTACGGCTGTCCAGGATCCGTGCCGCCGCCCGCCGGTCGCCGCGCGGACTCGTATCGCTGCCGCCGGAGGAGTCCCAGGTGGACAAGGCGAGGAACGGTGCCGTGGCCAGGAACTCGGCGACGCCGGGGCCGCGCAGGGGTCCGTCTCCCGCGAGCTCGGTGGTGGCCGGGGCGGTCGTGGCGGATGGGGTGGGCGGCTGCCACAGGCGGGACCGGAGGACGGCCTGCGCGCAGTGCACGTACGCCTCCTCGATGCCGACGGTCGTCTCCGCGCCCTTCCGCGCGGTGACCGAGCCGTTGACGCGCAGGATCTCCCCGACGCCGGGCAGGAGGAAGAAGAGCGAGACGGGACCGTACGGATCGCCGGGTCCTGGCAGGGAGAACGAGATCCGCGTGGGCGAGTCGACGCGGGCGAACCCCGGCCTGCCGCCGATGAAGGTCGTCCTGGCGGTGCCGTCGGCGTCCCGGTAGCCGAGGGCCGCGACCGGGCACCGGGCGAGGACGGTCCGGCAGCCCTCGTCGAGTCCGCTGATCTGTTTGAGCATGACCACCGGAGCCGGGCGGCCGACGGTCGCCTCGACCTCGTCCACCGTCGTCAGCCGGCGCGGGGGGCCGGGCCGCTGTGCTTGCTCCGTGCGCGTTGCACTCAGCCGGGAGGGTTCCTTCACGGGGCGCCACCCGTATCGGGCGCGGCAGTGTCTTCGCAGTTCATGGCAGTATTGTGAGCAATAGCTCAGCTCTCTGGCTACTCGCTTTTCGTGCCCGAGGAGGCTTCCCCCATGCCGTCAGCCGACCGCCGGCTTCAGCCACGTCGCAAGCCTCGCCAGGTGCGTGCCGAGCTCACCCGGGAACGGATCCTCACCGCCGCTGCTCACGTTTTCGCCGAGTACGGCTACGCCGCCGGCACCACCAACCGCATCGCCGAACACGCGCGTGTTTCCATCGGATCGCTGTACCAGTACTACCCGAACAAGGACGCCATCCTGGGCGAGTTGCTGATACGGCACATCGACCGCGGTGTGTGGAGGCAGGCCGACCAGCTCGATCTGTCCGCCGGGGGCCTGGAGACGACGGTGCGGGCGCTGGTCCGCGACGCGATCGACAACCACCGCGACGATCCGAAGCTGCTGCGGATCATGATCGAGGAGGCGTCGCTCTCGCAGGAACTCATCGACGCGGTCGACCGGCACGGAAAGAAGCGCAACGAGCAGGTCCGCGACATCCTCGCCCGGCATCCGGACGTCCGCGTACAAGACCTCGACACCGCGACCGAGTTGATCCTGTTCACGGTGGAGGTGAATACGCACCGGCTCATGGCCGACCCGCGGAAGGTCCCGGTCGAGACGTTCGAGAACGAACTGGTGGACATGGTCACTCGTTATCTGCGCGGCGATCAGTAGCCGCTCACCCGCGCGGTCCGCCCCCTTGGCTCGTCCGCATCGGAAGGCGGCGGGGGTGGACGTCCGCGCCTCGAAACCGTCGTCGGCAACGTTAGCGGGCCGGGGGACAGCTGGCATGATGGCCGGCATGACCCAGGCGGATACGGCGACTCCCGAACTGGAATTGACGGTGTCCGGCGACGATGCCGAGACGCATCTGCTGGCACTGCGCGACTGGCTGGCGCTGGAAGACGTCCTCCGTGGCCGTCTGGCGTTGCGGCAACGCGCGCCGGAGCCCGGTCACATGGGAGTAGCCCTCGACGTGGTGGCGGTGGCACTGGGGTCGGGCGGCGCCGGAGCCGTGCTCGCCCGGTCGCTGTCGACCTGGCTGATCCAGCGCCGTGCGGATGTCAAGGTGTCGGTCGTCTCGGCGGACGGCCGCCGCGTCGAGGTGGATGTGCGCCGGGCAGCCGATCCCGAGCACGTCATCGGTGAGGTCGTGGCCCTGCTCGACCGATCCCGCGACTGAGGCCGATGCCGGACCCGTGGATTCCCGACGGACGAGCCTCGCGGGCCGTGCTGATCGGCGTACCCGCCTACAGTTCCGCGGACCTCGCGGAGATACCGTCCGTACGGAACAACCTCACCGCCTTGCGGGAGGTCCTGACCGGGGAGCACGGTCTGCTCCCCGCCGAGCACTGCCTGGTCCTGGGAACCCAGGACCAGCCGCTCGACAAGGCGGCACTCGGGAGCGCGATGGCCGGGGCGCGGCGTGAGGCCACTGATCTCCTGTTGGTCTACTACACAGGCCACGGGCTGCTGGACGAGGACGGGTTGCTGCACCTCGCCCTGGCCGACGCGGAGCCCGACAACGTCGCCTACACCGCCGTACCGCTGGAAGTCGTCAAGCGTGAACTGTCACGCGCCCGCGCCGGAGCCAGGGTCCTGATACTCGACTGCTGCTTCTCCGGCCGGGCCGTGGCGGCGATGAGCACGCCGGACAGCCTCGTCGCCGGCCAGCTCGACGTGACCGGTACGTTCACCCTCACCTCCACGACCGCCACCGCTCCCTCGCACGCGCCGCCGGGCGCCACGTACACCGCCTTCACCGAAGCCTTGCTGGGAGCGCTCCACGCGCCGGGCCCGCTCACCCTGGACGCGATCTACGCGTACGTGGACCGCGATCTGGCCGGGCGGGGACTGCCCCGTCCGCAGCGCCGTTCGGTGAACGCCGCCAGTGACCTCGTTCTGGTCATGGGCCCCGTCGAGGAACATCCGGTGAGCCGGCAGCCCGAGGGCCCGTCACACGTACGCTTCGCCAAGAGGACAAGCCCCGCCAGACGCCGTTGGTTCGCCTGCCTGAGCTCCGTGTTGGTCCTCCTGGCCGGCGGGCTCGGTTACGCCGTGGAGCTTGAGCCGAGCGCTGTGGCAGGTGCCGCCGTCCCGGAACTGTTGCTGCTGCTCCTCGCCTGGGGAGCGGCCACGGCGGCGCGGGAGAAACCGTGGGTTCTCACGGTCGACGGGACGGGACTGACCCTGGAGCTCTACCGCACCGCATGGCGCATCCCGTGGCAGGACATCGACTATCTCGGTGTGCTGCGCCAGTTCACCTACCGGATGGGCAGCTCGGGCAGCAGCAGAACCGTGTCCCGGATTCTGGTGGTCCGCCCACGCCCGACGGCCGCACGGCCCGACAATACCTCCGTGCTGCCCGCCGACTACCCGGAGCTGCGAGACTTCGGTTACATCGGGATCTGCCAACTCAGCTCCGTCGACGCCGATCCGGTGGTGCTGCGCCGGGCCGTGGAACGTCTTGGCGGGCCCCTGTTCCGTTCACATCGCGAACTCATCGACATGGATCCCCGGTTTCCCGCCTGATCTTGTCCGGGACCCGCCTGGTCCTGTCCGAGACCGGTCGGACGGCCCGGAACGAACGGGCCTTCACCCGGTGTCTCCGCGCGGAGACCGGGTGCGGCCCGGTGTCCGCTCCGGTTCGCGGGGGCGCGCCGGCGCCCGGCGGGGAAGCAGCAGCGGGGTCGCCAGGAGGAGGACGCCGGCCAGGCCGATGGCCGTACGCGGGCCGAGCAGGCTGCCCAGGACGCCCCAGAGGGCGGTCAGGAGCGCGGTCGCGGCCTTGGTCGTCACCATCCAGGCGGACAGGGTGCGGGCGGCCCGGTCGGCCGCGGTGCGTTCGAGGCGGTAGGTGGCGGAGACGGGGTTGAAGAGCCCGCAGCAGAAGATGAGTCCGAGCTCGACGCCGATCACCAGCAGCAGCCCTCCGGTGCCCGGTCCCAGGAAGACCAGGCCGACGGGCCAGACCGCGCGCAGCGCCCCCGCCACGACGAGGACCTGGTGCTGTCCGAACCGGGTGGCGAGCGGCCGGGCCAGCCACGAACCGAGCAGCCCGCCGATCGAGGGCACCGCGAAGGCGAGACCGTACTGCCAGGGGGTGAATCCGAGGTCGCCGAGCATCAGGACGGCCAGCAGCGGCTGGGCGGCCATCACCAGGCCGTTGAACACGGCGGTGTTGAGGAACAGCGGTCGCAGCGTCGCGTCGGCGAGGATGTACCGCCAGCCGTCGAGCAGGTCCCCGGCCCGCATGGGCGCCGCGTCCCGGCGCTCGGGCCGCGGTTCGTGCCCGCCGATCGCGCGGATGCCCAGGGCCGAGAGCAGGTAGCTGACCGCGTCGGCCACCACCGTCGCCAACGGGCCGAGGAGCCCGATCGCCGCGCCGCCCAGCGGCGGTCCGATGATCGTGGTGGTCCAGGCCGTGGACTCGAACCGGGCGTTGGCGACGAGCAGGTCCTCGGCCGGCAGCAGCGTCTTCAGGTACGCGCCGGAGGCGGCGCGGAAGGTGATGTCGGCCGCCGCGACGACGACCGAGACCAGCAGGAGCTGAAGGAAGGTGAGCACGCCGAGCGCGTACGCGGCGGGGATCGTCAGCAGCGCGGCGAACCGCACCAGGTCCATCGCGATCAGCACCGGCCGCTTGCGGCGGAACTCCACCCACGGGCCGAGCGGCACCGCCACGGCCGCGCCCACCGCGGCCCCCACGGAGGAGAGGGCGGCGACCTCGGCGGGTCCGGCGTCCAGCACCTCGATGGCGATCAGCGGGAACGCGCCGAAGGCGAGCCAGGTGCCGAGCGCGCTGGCCCCGTACGCCCCCCAGAGCCATCCGAACCGCCGCCCCAGCCGGTGACCGGGCCGATCTCCCGGCCGGTGTCCGGGCAGCCGTCCCGGCCGTTGCCCGCTCCTCATGCCTGACGCTCCTCGCCGCTCACACCGCGCCACCGGTCCGCGGCGCAGGAGCATCAAAGCGAGCCTCGCGGCCCGGGATCAAACAACCGCGGAGCCGTCGGCCACAACGGCGGGTTGTGTCCCGGAGTGCCGGCGTTCCTCGGGCGCCCGGCCTCCAGTGCGGGTGTCCGTGCGGGTATCCGTGCGCCTCTCCCGCGCCGGGCGGCGCCGCCCGGCGGGAGAACAACACGCACGCTCGCTGATTCCAGTGATGCCGACCGGGCTCGTGTTGTCCGCCCATGTGACATGGGCACGTTCGGAACCAGCGGTTCCCACCGTTGAGAGGGACACTCATGACGAGCCACGCAACCCAAGCCGAGCTGGAAAGCCTTCTCCGTCACGCGCTGCACGCCACGGGTACGGGGGCGCGCTGGACCACCGATACCGACGAGATGTGGTGCCGCGCCGCCCCGCGGTCGGGCAACCGGCGGGAACAGGGCTGGAAACTGCATGTGTCGGCTACGGCCGCCTCCGCCCCGACGGTCCTCGCGAAGGCACTGGACGTACTGCTGCGGGACGAGTCGGCGTTCAAGTTCGCCCGGTCGGTCGACCAGGTGAGTGCGCTCAACTCCCGTGCCACGCCCCGGGGAAGCTCGGGCAAGTTCATCACCGTCTATCCGTGCTCCGACGCCGACGCGGCCCGGCTCGCCCGGGAGTTGCACCGGGCCACCGCCGGACTGGCCGGGCCCCGGATCCTGTCCGACCAGCCGTATGCCCCGTACAGCCTGGTGCACTACCGCTACGGCTCCTTCGTCGGGCGGCGGCGGCTGTCGGACGAGGGCCTGCTGGTGTGGTTCATCGAGGACCCCGACGGCAATCCCGTGGAGGACAAGCGCACCGGCCGGTATTCACCGCCGCCTTGGGCGGTCTCCCCGTTTCCCACCGCGGTTCCCGTTGCGTCGCGCACGGCGGACACGGCGAGCGGTCCGGTGCTGCTGGGCGGCCGTTTCGCCGTACGGGAGGCGATCCGGCACACCAACAAGGGGGGTGTGTACCGGGGTACGGACGTCCGCACGGGCGTCCCCGTGGTGATCAAGGAGACGCGGCCGCATGTGGAGGCCGACGCCTCCGGCCGCGACGTCCGCGACTGGCTGCGGGCCGAGGCCCGGACGCTGGAGAAGCTCAAGGGCACGGGGCTGGCGCCGGAGGCGCTGGCGCTCTTCGAGCACGGCCGGCATCTGTTCCTGGCGCAGAGCGAGGTCCCGGGTGTCAGCCTGCGCACGTGGGTCGCCGAGCACTTCCGCGACACCGGAGGCGAGCGCTACCGCGTCGACGCGGCGGCCACGGTCGCACGTCTGGTGGACCTGGTCGCGGCGGCCCACGCCCACGGCTGTGTCCTGCGGGACCTCACACCCGGCAATGTCATGGTCACCCCGGACGGCGAACTGCGTCTCATCGACCTGGAACTGGCCGTCCTGGAGGACGACTCCCCCTTGCCGACCCGGGTGGGAACCCCCGGCTTCAGCGCCCCCGAGCGTCTGGCCGACGTCCCTGTCTCCGCGACGGCCGACTACTACAGCCTCGGCGCCACCGTGTGCTTCGTCCTGGCCGGGAAAGTACCGAACCTGCTGTCCGAGGAGCCGGACACCAGACCCGCCGAGGAGCGGCTCGCCGCCTGGCTGACCGCCTGCGCCGGGCCCCTTCAACTGTCCGACGGCGTGGTGGAGATGATCCTCGGGCTGATGAAGGACGATCCCGCCGAACGCTGGTGCCCGGCGCGGGCCCGCGCGGCTCTCCGGACGGCGGCCCCGGTACGGTCCGGGTCCCGCCCCGCGGGCCGCCCAGCACGGCGGGACGACCCGTACGACCCGTACGACCCGTACGACCCGTACGACCCGTACGACCCGTACGACGCGGTGACCGGGATCGTGGACCACCTCGTCGAGTCGATGACCCCGGCCGACGACCGGCGGCTGTGGCCCGTGTCCACCCTGGCCGGGGAGACCGGCCCCTGCACCGTGCAGCAGGGCGCGGCCGGCGTCCTGGCGGTACTGACGCGGTACGGCGAACTCACCGGCGACCCCCGCCTGCCCGGGCTGGTCTCCACCGCGGGCCGCTGGATCGCGGACCGCACCGACACCCGCTCCACCCGCCCCGGTCTGCACTTCGGCGGCCGGGGTACCGCCTGGGCGCTGTACGACGCCGGACGCGCCGTCGACGACCGGCGGCTCATGGACCACGCGCTGGCGCTGGCGCTGGCACCGCAGCAGTCCACGCCCCACCACGACATCACCCATGGCACCGCGGGCAGTGGAATGGGCGCCCTCCACCTGTGGCACCGCACCGGTGACCCGCGCTTCGCCGAACTGGCCGCCGACGCCGCCGACCGGCTGGCCTCCGCCGCACGGCGCGAACCGTCCGGAGTGAGCTGGCCGGTTCCCGCGGAAGCCATTTCCGCGGAGGCCGGCAAGAGCTACCTCGGCTTCGCCCACGGGGCGGCCGGCATCGGCTGCTTCCTCCTCTCCGCCGCGGTCGTCACCCGGTGCCCCGCCCACATGGAGCTGGCGGTGGAGGTCGGCGAGCACCTGCTGGCCCACGCCGTACGCGTCGGCGAGGCGGCCCAGTGGCCCGCCCAGACCGCGGATGTGCCCACGGCCCCGTACTGGTGCCACGGCGCGGCGGGCATCGGCACCTTCCTCGTCCGGCTGTGGCAGGTCACCGGTGACGACCGGTTCGGCGACCTCGCCCGGCGCGGCACCCGGGCCGTCACCGAACGCGCCTCCCGCGCCGCCCTCACCCAGTGCCACGGGCTGGCGGGCAACGGTGACTTCCTGCTCGACCTGGCCGACGCCACCGGCGATCCCGCCTACCGCGCCACGGCCGACGAACTGGCCCGCCTCATCGTCGCCGAGCGGGCCGAGCGCCGCGGCCACGTGGTCTTCCCCAACGAGTACGGGGAGATCTCGGCCAGTTGGAGCGACGGGTCCGCCGGAATCCTGGCCTTCCTCCTGCGGACCCGTCACACCGATCCCCGGCACTGGACGGTCCAGCTGCCGGTCCGAGCGGCAGGAAGTCTGCCGCCACCTCTGAGATAAGGAGAAAGTCATGGAGAACCAGGACCTCGAACTGCTGGCCCAGCTCCACGCCCTTCCGGAGACCGACCCCGTCGGGGCCGACGGAGCGCCGTTCGCCGCGACGTGTGACTGCGTCGGCCTCCTGACGCTGCTCAACACGATCTGTATCGGCATCAGCTGCGCCTAGTGCCGCGACCGGCAATGTTTGCCCCGAAGGAGCGTCGTCCAGGGCGTGCGATCGCAAGGCGGCCGGAAGTCCTCGCAGCGGAGCTACCAGGACTTTTGGCCAACGCCGCGAGCGTGCGTGCTGGGCGGCGCGACGGGGCAAAGCTTGCCGGGAGGAGCACCTAGGTCGGGCAGCACCAACCATCCGGCCGGTGGCTGTCCCGGGACAGCCACC